>JAQUCE010000031.1:21631-45978 GCA_028686345.1 Kiritimatiellia bacterium | reverse complement strand
GGATGCCTCCGTTGACAGTTGTCAGCCCTGTGCCGGTTGCTAGACCGGCGGCGTTGTTGGCCAGCAGGGTGCCGTTGTTTATGGCTGTGCCGCCGGAGTAGGTGTTGTCGCCGGTGAGGTTCATGACCCCCGGGCCGCTCTTGGCAATAGCCAAGGCTCCTCCCTGCTCAGTGATCGCGGCGGATATGAGAAGGTCATCCGCGGCAAGATCATCGGCTACGGTGAATGCCAGAGTGTTGCCAACATTGTCATTGCGCAGGTTGATACGGCCTGAAATGGTCGCGGTGCCGGCCCCGGCCAGGGTGTTAATTGCAGAGCCGCCCCCCAGCGAGTAAAGCTGAGCTGCGGAGCTGCTGGACACTCCCCCGTTGGAGCGCAGTTCGCCGCCGGTCATGTTGATCGTGACACCCCAGCCATTATCGCCGGCGGCTGTGTTGTTGACCAGACCGCCATTGATGTTGAGTGTGTCAACCTTGGCGTTGGCTCCGTAGCCAAGTGCATTGCTGGCTAGCAGGTTGAGTTCGCCGTCAGCTTCCACATTAATGGTGCCGCGGATCGCACCGGGCAAGCCGCCTCGATTAAGCGCCAACACCCCTGCATTAACCGTTGTTCCGCCAGCATAGGTGTGGTATGCGTCCAGTGTCGCTGTACCGCTGCCATCTTTAACAAAGTCGCCGCCACCGCTGATGATCCCTGAGAGTGTCGCACTGCCCGCACCCGCAGTGGTCAGGGTGTTTCCATTGTTAACGACCGGCCCGCTGACAGCCAGAGTCTCGCCCGCGGCAGTTATCCATGTTTGCGAGTTTTCCAATGCAATCAAAGAGGCAATAGTTACGGATTCATTGGCTTCAATCCCACCACGATCAAGGGCAATAGTTCCTTCGCTGAGCTGGTAGCCGATTCCGTTAAAGACGAGCTTCTGCGCATTGACAGAGTCAACAGTGATAACCGAGGTGCCATCAGCCTCAAAATAAGCAAATGCGCCCACTTCCCAGTTTTTAAGTGGAATACTGCCGTCAAGACTGCGGCTCCAGAGGTTGGCTGTGCTGTTCCAGATTCCGTCGCCCGCCTGCAATCCTGCGACCGTACTGGTGTCATAGTAGTAATTCAGCATGTGCGTGGCAAAGGTTGAAGGCGATGACTGGTTGTCGTTACAGGCCTTGATCCAGTCGGCTGAACGGACAACAGTTGAAACCCGCACCTCATCAAGTGCGCCTTTGTAATACCGTGAGCTCCCGTCAAGGCAGCCCAAATTGTTGTCCCCGCTACGTGCTTTGCGGGGGGCAGTCAGCGGGCTGGTGCTGTTTTGCACGCCACCAGCATACATGCGGTATCCAGCGGCAGGGTCCCATGATGCGGCCAGGTGATACCAGCGGTTAACTTGAACTCCCGGGGTCTTAACAGGCGTCTTCCAACCTCCATCATCTACCCGTAAACCGATTGTGTCAGCTGCTTGTGTGTCTGCAAAGGTCACAAAAAAGCAGTTCTCGCCACCTGCACAGAACGCAACACGTCCCACATCGTCAACGATTTCCGTGTTAAACCACATTGAGACAGTTACCGGTTGATCTCCGAATTGGCCAAAATTATTTGGCAGGTCAATCCAATCGTTGACTCCATTAAACCATGCGCCACTTGAAATCATCCCCTCTCCGACTTTTACGCCATTGATTGGCTCGCCGTGACGAGCGTTGCCAGTGCTGTCTTTGCGATAACCATCTGCTTCAGAGAGATGATAAACAGCGGCATATCCCTCACTCCAGGTCATGCCGTTGGTTGCATAGACCGGAATCTCAGTTGCGCCGGGATTACCCCAGTGGGCAAAGATAGACGCATTGTTGGTCAACAAAGGTGCCTGAACCCAGATCTTTGAGGTGCGGTCAAACGCCTTGGCAATCGGTATAGCATATTTGTTTTCCAAATAGAGATAGATTCTGTTCATCTCGCTTTTAGTCAAAACGCGGTTGTAGATGATCACTTCAGCCACATCGCCATCCCAGGAGCGTCCGTTGATGGCGCGGTCGCGAGCCAGCGAGTTGGCTGTGGCGTTGCCTGCTGTACGTACGGAGAGCACACTCATAGCGGTTGGCACCAGTGTGGCGCTACCGTCGATCACGTTTCCATTCAGCTCAGTTGTGCCGTTGAACATCAGGGGCGCATGGGAACTGTTCCATATATGTTTAGCCGCGCCTCGATGAAAATCGTAGGTACTGCCGCCCTGGTCGCCTAATACAAATCTTTCTGAGTCGACTGCATCGGAATCCTCTTTGATTACCCAGAGGACAGTGCGGATATTGTTTAGTCTAGTGAATTTGATGTAGTTGTCATCAGCACCGCTGAAGCGCACAACTGGTTGTGCATTGATTGAATTTAAGATAAGCCCCGGATGCGCTGCGGCTGCCTGACTGACAGCATGGTTGCCGTTGCCCGATTGGTCAACCCAGTTGGTAACGCCGCCGGCAGCATTGGTTTGAGTGCCTGCATCGGCCCTCAGCCAGAGCATACAGCCGCTGATTGTGTCGGGATCTGCCGCAGGGGGCAAGGTTGCACGCCAATCCTCAACCTCAAAGGGAATAGTGGTCACGCCGTCATCTTTAGTGAAGCGCAGGTCAGAGTAGTCATCCGACTCCATATCGCTGTAATAAAAACCTTTAACACCGTCGGTCAGCTCAATTAGAGCCGGAAAGTTGGTCAATGCGCCGGTGCCGTTGTAGCCATCGAATTTGATCTTCACGGACTTGTTAAAATCACCGGGGACAATAGTTTCCGCAGTCGCAGTTTGGGCCGTTAAAGCGGCAGAGACCACTAAACAGGCGGTCGCGACATAGCGTTGAATTGAGCGAGATAACATAAACCTCTCCTTTAATGTTTTAAATTTAAATGTCTAACATTCAAAAACAACTACAAAGTTTATCAGCAACTATAATTTATAACAACTTAAAAGGTTTGCTTTCCTGTATTCAAAACTCCCTCTATTCGACTTGAAACCCTTAAACAGCCTATGTATACTTCAACGCTAACGAACAGGAAGAGGGGGTGGCAATAATTTCAACGCTAACCGTGCTGGACTGACTGACTCTTCACACAGAAAAAAATCATGCTTTTAATTCTTTTTAAAATGCTGCCGTTGCTACTGATGGCACTGGCAGGATATGCGCTCAACCGCTTGAAGGTGATCGACAAGAGCTTTATTCAACAGCTCTCGCGAATCCTGATCAACGCCTTTTACCCCTGCCTGATCATCCACCTGATGGTCTCAAACTTCACCCCCGCGTCGCTGCTGGAGTACTGGGTGATGCCAGTGGCCTTGGTCTTTATTCTCTGTGCAGGCTGGGTTTTAGGTCTGCTGACCAGAGGCTTTCTAAAGAACAGAGCCGAGGAAACCAAGCGCTGCTATCATTTCACCTGCATGATGAACAACTACTCGTTCCTGCCGATCATGATGGCAGCCTCAATGTGGGGCGACAAAGCAGTGGCTCTGATTGTCTTCTCAGTGCTGGGCTCAGAGCTGGCAATCTGGACTTTAGGCATCAAAACCCTAACCGGCGAAAAACTCTCAAGCAAATCGCTCAAAAACTTGCTTAGCATGCCAATGGTGGCGCTGGCCGCGGCGCTGCTGATCATCCTGGCCCGCGCGCTCCTGGCAAGACAGGAGATCACCCTGAGTGAAAACACAGGCGAAATCATGGCAAAACTCATGGAAACATGCAAGCTGCTGGGTGGCGCGACTATTCCAGTGGCAGCCATAATCTGCGGCTCACGCATGGCCTCCCTGAATGCGAGCCACATATTCACCCCGTTGATTCTGGGGAGCTGCCTGATGCGACTGGTGGTGATCCCCGCCCTCTGCGTGGCAGTGATCTGGTGCCTGCCGGTCGAACCGTTGGTACGCCAGGTACTCTGGCTGATTGCCATTCAACCAGTGGCGATGTCCAGCGTAGCCCTGGCCGAGGCCTTCCATGGCGATGCTGAATACGCGGCGGTCGCTACCTTTGCCACCCACATTCTCTGCTTGCTGACCATCCCGCTCTGGCTGGCTCTGCTGACGTAGAAGTGGTTCGGGGTCGGCAAATGCACCTGGTCACCAGGTCACCAAGTCAAAGTACAACGCAGAGCCTGGAGTGCGGAGCAACTTGCAAGGTAAGTCGCCGGTTAATAGGCTTTCTGCGCCAAAAAAAGGCATTTTGTGCGTTTTATGCGGTTTTCTGCACTCTGTGATTGATTACAGCTGCAAATTATAGCATACTGATGTTTTTCTTTTGACTATTCAGGCTATTATTCAGCCAGTGAAATGCAAAACAAAATCTCATAACAACTGAAACAACAAACTAGAAGGAGCAAATAAATGGCCCCTACCACAAATAAAAAGCTGCTCAACTGGGTAGCCGAAATTGAAAAAATGTGCACACCCGAAAAGGTCGTATGGTGTGACGGCTCAACCGAAGAGTATGATCGCCTGATGGCAGAGATGGTTGCCAGCGGCGCAGCGATCAAGCTTAATGAAAAGAAGCGCCCCAACAGTTTCGCTTTTAACTCCGCCCCCTCCGACGTGGCCCGCGTTGAGAACCGCACCTATATCGCCTCGGTTAAACAGGAGGATGCCGGCCCGACCAACAACTGGATTGACCCGGTTGAGCTGAAGAAAATCATGACCAAGCTCTACACTGGCTGCATGAAGGGACGCACCATGTACGTGATCCCCTTCTCCATGGGGCCAATCGGTTCACCTATCGCGAAAAACGCGATTGAGATCACCGACTCGCCTTACGTTGTGGTCAACATGCACATCATGACCCGCGTCAGCACTGAGGTCCTGCGCCTGATTGAAAAAGAGGATTATTTTATCCCCTGCCTGCACTCCGTCGGCTCACCGCTGGAGCCGGGACAGGAAGACAGTCGCTGGCCCTGCGCCCCGATCGAAGAGAAATACATTGCGCATTTCCCGGAAGAGAACCTGATCTGGTCCTATGGCTCGGGCTACGGCGGAAACGCCCTGCTCGGCAAAAAATGCCTGGCCTTGCGGATTGCCTCAGCCATGGCTGGACGCGAAGGCTGGATGGCTGAACACATGCTCATCCTGCGCCTCATCAATCCGGAGGGCAAAAAGTTCCATATTGCGGCCGCCTTCCCCTCGGCCTGCGGCAAGACCAACCTCGCCATGCTTAAATCAACTGTGCCTGGCTGGAACGTTGAGACAATCGGCGACGATATCGCCTGGATGAAGCCAGGCAAAGATGGCCGCCTCTATGCCATCAACCCGGAGGCCGGTTTCTTCGGCGTTGCTCCGGGAACCTCTGCCGACTCTAACCCGATGGCTCTGGCAAGCTGCAGCAAGGATGCCATTTTCACCAACGTGGTTGTCACTGCTGACAAAGATGTTTGGTGGGAAGACATGGGCGTTGAGTGCGAAGGCGGCACTGACTGGCTGAACAGACCCTGGAAGCCAGGCATGAAGGATGAGAAAGGCAACAAGATTAAAGGGGCTCACCCCAACAGCCGTTTTACTGCGCGCGCTGAGCACTGTCCGATCATCTGTCCCGACTGGGAAGACCCCAAAGGTGTTCCGATCGATATTTTTGTCTTTGGTGGCAAACGCGCCAACACTATTCCGCTGGTACACGAAGCATTTGACTTCGAGCAGGGTGTGTACATGGGCGCCACCGCCTCCTCCGAGCCAACTGCGGCAGCACTGGATGTTGACGCAAAACTGCGCTTCGACCCCTTTGCCATGACTCCGTTCATCGGCTATCATGCTGGCGATTACATCCAGCACTGGTTTGATATGGGCGAAAAACTGGGTGATAAAGCACCCCGCTGCTTCTATGTTAACTGGTTCCGCAAAACAGCGGATGGCAAGTGGCTGTGGCCTGGCTTTGGCGAAAACTCACGTGTTCTCAAATGGATGTGTGACCGCGTTGAAGGCAAGGTCGAGGCACGCGAGACCCCAATCGGCTTGATGCCAATCGACGGCGATCTAACCCTCAAAGACTTGGATATCTCCGCTGAGGATTGGGCTGAGCTGATGAAGGTCGATACCGACCTCTTCAAAGCCACACTCGAGGATGCCAAAGAGTACCTGGCCAAGCTTGGCGACAAGCTGCCGGCCAAATTGACCCAACAGCTCAATGCGCTCGAGGCACGTCTGGCTAAACATTAAGTCTGACTTAATACAATAAAAAAAAGCGCCCCTAACCAGGGCGCTTTTTTTGTGTATTCTTTTGGCTTTAACCTAGCCGCTTAGTTGTAGTTTCAGCTTCACTTAGGGACAGGCACTGATTTCCTGATTTCCCATACGTTTCTTTGTCGCGAACTTTGTCGTATTATGTTGCGCGCAATATAATTCGACCAGGGTTGCGCCACACTTTCACCCGACGGCGCGGTCACGGCCCGCGCCCTACAGCTTCGGCTCGCCAATCACGAGGCTAGCGTGTTCCCTAAGGCTTGCATTGCCGGTAAATCGGGTTCGGCATCGGAATCAGCTTCCATGTGTTTTTTATCTTTGTCGCAAGCTTTAGTGCACGATTCTACTATTTATTCACTCCAATATAGATGAAATTTCATCTGTAAGCGGGCGGCTAGACTGCGCAAGAGTGTGGTTTTAATCAGCAATTTTCCTTATGGCCGAAAGCACGCTAAAGCGTGAACTACATACCCCGGAAACCGCATGTAGTTCACGCTTTAGCGTGCTGCCTGAGCAGAGACTCGGCCATAATTAGAATTGCTGGGTTTTAATTCGTACGCTTGACTCTATCGCGCCATTTGATTATCATTAATCGCATGAAAATAAAAATTTTTACGTTGTCCGCGGCTCTGGTTTTAATTCACGGGTCGACTCTTGCTGATAACTCCTGGCCCATGTTCCGCGGAACACATGGCGACGGGACTGTGAAGGGCGCAAACCTCCCGCTTAACTGGAGCGAAACCGAGAATGTGCGCTGGAAAACAGCGATGCCGAACCAAGGCTGGTCAACCCCGGTTGTGCAAGGCAAACGGATCTGGCTGACCAGCGCCACTGAGAATGGCGAGGAGTTCTTCGCGCTCTGTGTTGATGCAAAGTCAGGGAAACTTCTGATTGAAAAGCGCCTTTTTCAGACCAGCACGCCGGAGCCTCTCGGTAACTCGGTCAACGGCTATGCCTCGCCCTCACCCGCTATTGAGCCTGGCAGGGTGTATCTCCATTTCGGCAGCTATGGCACCGCCTGCCTCAATGCCGAGAGCGGTGATCTGATCTGGCAGCGCGACGACCTGCCATGCCGCCACTACCGCGGACCAGGCTCGTCACCTATCCTCTACAAAGATCTGCTCATCCTGACCTTTGACGGGGTGGACCAACAGTATCTGACCGCACTCAACAAGCACAACGGCAAGAGCGTATGGACGACCAAGCGCGAGATTGAGTGGAAGGATCTGGATGCTCAAGGCCAGCCAAAAAGGGAGGGTGATTTTCGCAAGGGCTTTACAACCCCGCTGGTGATTGATGTCAAAGGGCAGCCACAGTTAATCTCGCCCGCATCCAACGTCCTCTTTGCGTACGACCCGGAGAGCGGCAAAGAGATTTGGCGCACGCAAAACAGTTCACACACACCGGTAGTCATTCCCGTGTATGCGGATGGTCTGGTAATGGCTGTGACCGGCCATGGCGCGGATGAGATGCTGGCCATCCGTCCTGACGGCAGGGGCGATGTGACCGCTTCGCATGTGGTATGGCGCATGGGGGGCAAGGATGTGCCGCAAACCCCCTCGCCAGTCGCAGTCGACGGTTTACTCTATATGCTCTCTGACCACGGCGTGCTGAACTGCATTGAGATTAAAACCGGTGCTCAAATTTGGCGGGAGACTCTGCGCGCCAGCTATATTGCGTCCCCGATTCATGATGGCGAACGGATCTATCTTTTCAGCGTCTCCGGCAAAGCAACGGTCATCCGCGCTGGACGCACCTTTGAAAAGCTGGCGGAGAACAATTTAGACGCTGGTTTAATGGCCTCGCCGGCTGTCGCGGGCGATGCTCTTATCCTGCGCACCAAGACACACCTCTATTGGATTGAGAAATAGCAGATCTTTTTGACCCTATGACCTGGTGACCTGGTAACTCGGTGGCAGTGCTGGCTGGCCCGCACTCCGATTCAACGGAGCTTCGAGTGACTCCAATGTTTTTTCGCGGCGCAGCCGCGCGGTCGGCTTGCCTCTACCCCGGTTATTTCAGTTCAACCTTATAGGGGATTTCCACGCCGAACTTCTGGTTGACTTTAAGCATCTCGGCAAAAATCTGTTGGTGGGGCCTGACAGTGTGCTCGCCCACCAGATAAAACATCTTCTGCCGCGCCCAGTGCAGTTTGATCAGCGGCGATCCCGGCTTTGCGAACTCCCGGATATTCAGGCGGAAGATCGAGTCGTACCCCTTGCCCGCCGCCAGCCCCCGCACCTGTAAAACCAGCTCCTCGGTCCCGTCAGGGCATACACCAATCATTTCCAACTGCTGATCCTGGTATAAATTAGGTGTGCTGCTCGGATAAACCTCACTGCGCGAGGCGTTGTCAAAGACAACTGTAATATCCCCCATCACTGGGTTACGGATTCCATTATACATGGTTGCCATTGCCGAAGGGATGTCCCAGCGGTTACCATCAAGAATATAGGATTTGCCGCGATTGCAGTAAGTCAGCATATCCAGCAGATAACCATTGGCGTCCTTCTCAGTGCCGAACATGTAAACCGACATCAAGCCACTGTTGAGAGCAGTGAAATCACCGATGATCTTGCTACTGCCGACAACGCCGGTCGTTGGTTTGCCATCAGTCACAACAAAGGCGATCATGGGACGCATCGGATCACGCTCGCGTTTCATCACAGCGCTCAGCGACCCAAAGACATCGGTCTGGCCATATGACTGTAACTTGGAGATAAAACTCACTGCGGTTTGGATATTCTCAGGGTTGACTGGTGTCCAGACAGAGAAGCAGCTCTCAAATGTGTCGCGGAAGGCGATCACATCAAAGCGGTCCTGGGGATTCATGGTGGCAACCGCTGCCAGCAGCGCCTTGCGGCAGAAGGCGAGACGCTCCGAGGTCATGGAGCCCGAAACATCCTGAATCCAAAGAATATCCTTGGCGATAATCGGTATCACTTTATCTGAACGCGGCTGAATCGCAACTCGGAAATAGAGCTGTCCAGGCTCCTTGGGATCACGGTAAGTCTCCAGCCCGATTGCCAACAGATCATCGATCGACTGATAATCAGCTGTTTTTTCAATTGCTTCAATCTGCTCGCGCGCCTTGCGGGTCAGCCTCTCCTCCAGCGTTGCCGGCGGCAGCAGTGACGGGAGACCATCCGAAGGATCGAGGCCGGGGCTTGGTGTAACAGCAACAATTCCGGGCTTGCCTGTCTCTGAGCCGACGCGCTTATCACCCGGCTGGTCAGCGAACTTGCTGCCTGTTGTAACCCCTGAGGGCCCCTCTGGCACCGCTGGCGGCGCGACAACAGGTTTAGCGAATGTGCCTGTGACAATCTCCGTGTCAAAAACTTCGGCGGCTTTGAGCGGTTTGGGAGGCTCCAGCTCTTTGCCGAACTTTCGTCCGGCCAGATCAATCGAGGGCACAATATCCGGTGCCGCCTGAATCCGCTCAACCATTGGAATTTCGCGGCGCGGCAGGGCGGCCACCTCATCCTGAACCGTCCGGTCAAAGATCTGTTTTATCTCCTGGCGCGGCATCCAGGGTGTTGTGTCGATCACTGAAGCACTGGTCTCACTCAGGGCCGGAACTCCGGGCGACAGCGCCTCGCGCGGGATGGGCGGCGGCGCGGTGAGAGCGGGATTGGCCTCCTGGCTGAGCGAGTCAACCCTGTCACTGACCTCAATCGGCCCGCGGCTAGGGGTATCACGCTCGCCGGGCACCTTATCCACAATACGCATTGGATCAGCACTGAGTGTTTCAACACGCATGGAGGGCACCTTGTTCGAGACCATCCACTCGCGGCTTCTCTGAGCTACGCGTGTTAAACCGCCGAAGTTCCAGTCGCCGAAATAATAGATAAATACAAGATGGAGGACCGCGGAGAATAAAACTGCCATTCCCGCGAGCGCCCAGTGGTGTTCACTCTGCTGCCGACGATAATTGAATCCATTTGGAACCATATGCTACCCATCCTCCCTCTCATCAAGATCGGGGTTAAAATCAAACTCTTAACTTGTGTTATCCCGCCGCCTGCGGCGCATTGGGATAACGCTGTTTCAGCTCTTCGCGCATCTTGAGGGCCTCCTCCGGCCGCCCCTGCTTATCAAGCAGTTCAGCCGCCTTGCTGAGCGCGGCGGGAACGATCTCCTTATGATCAAAGAGAATCCCCACGCTGATATAATAGCGCAACGCTGCATCCAAATCGCCTTTCAGCTCCGCGTTGCGAGCCAAACCAGCGTAAGCGCGGGCACGCATGCCCAGCATCTCGGGCGCAGAGGCCCGTGCGGCAGCGTCATTAAAACTCTTCTCAGCCTCTTGATAGCGCCCCGAGTCGGTCAGCAACTCCCCGAGACGCAGTGCCGCCTCAGTGCCGTAATCCGTGGACGCACCGCTGGCAACCGCCTGCTGAAAAGCGTAAATCGCGGGATCGCGCTCCCCTTTATCACGGTGCACCCGCCCCAGAATGCACCAGGCGCTCTGCTCCCACCCTTTATCGGGTTTCATTTTGATCAAAGCGTAAGCAGCTTTGACGGCTGAGTCGTACTGCTGATTGCGGTGTTGAAATTCAGCCAGCCAGGCCAGTTTATCCTCACCCAGTTTATCCGCAACATTGGAATCAAGCAACTGGTTGAAGAGCGTCGCGGCTTCCTCCCCTTTGTTGATTGACTGCAACAGCAGCCCCAGCTCCAGCATGCACTCACGCTCAAACTCTTTTGAAGGCTGGGCTGCCAGCGCCGCTCTGAACATCTTTTCAGCCTCAACAGTATCCTTTAACTCACGGTAGATGTTTCCGCGCCAGTACAGGGACTCGGCCTTGTGCGGATCATCCGGGAAACGTCGCGCCAGCTCATCGAGCGTTGCACCGGCAGCGCGAAACTGCTTGATGCGAACCTCCTCAATCGCTTTCTGATACAGGGTCTCGGCCACCAGAGCACTCTCAGGGTATTTCGTCAAAAGCGCGGTCCAATCACGCAGAGCCGCCTCGCTTTGATTCAAACGCGTCAGACAAACACCCGAGGCGTAGAGCGAGGTGGCAGCCAGCGGATCGTCGGGGTAGGTGGCAGCCACTTTCAGAAACCAGGCTGAGGCCTCCTCCCAAGCCCCCTGCTTCTGAAGCATCCACCCCAGGCGGTAGAGCGCGTCTTTCACCAACGGACTCGTTGGGCAGCGCTCCACCAGCGAGCGGCAGCTTTGAATCACCGTATCCGCCTGATCGGTTTTCAACGCCGCCTCGGCCTGCATCCACAGCACATTATCCAGCAACGCGTCACCGGGATTGGTGAAAGCGGTGATCGCCTCCAGCGTCTCCTTGTATTTGCCGGTGCGGTAGAGTGTGGTCAGCATCTCATAGTTCGCCTTTTGTGCTAGCCGCCCAGTTGGCGCCAGCGCCAGCTGTTGCCGGTACAACTCCACGGCCGCGTCGTTCTGACTCAACTCCCTGAGGCAGTTGGCCTTCACATAAAGAACCTCTTCCCGTGAGGGATGGGCAGTGTCAGCGATAATCAGGTCCAGGATCTCCGACCCCTCCTGATAGCGCCCGCTATAGTAGCAGGCCCAGCCTGCCGAGAGTGCGCCGTCCTTGACGCGCGGCGAAGCTGGATACTTGGTGCGCAGCACCTTAAACAGATCAGCGCTCTCCTGAAACTTCTCATCGACCAAAGAGACCTGGGCCGCGAAATAACAGGCCTCCTCCGCCACTTTGCTGTTTTTTGAACCATAAGTCAGCTCTAAATAAATCCCTAAAGCCCGCCGTTTATCCTCTTTTTTATCACTCTGACCCAATATCCAGGCAGAGCGTAACGCGCTGTAAACGCCGTAATCGGTCGCGGCAAATTCTTTGCGTAGAGTTTCGTAGCAGGGCAATGCCTCCATGGGCCGCTTCAATTTCTCCAGAACCTCGCCCTTGTGATAGAGCGCGGCTGAACGCACCTCAGCCGCCTGACCGACAGCAGTCAGACGCTCCAACGCTTTCACCGCCTCTTCCAACGCCCCGGCGCCCCCGCGTTCCATCAGGATTAAAGCGCGCTGCAGTTGCGCCCTCGACACCTGCGGACTCTCCGGACAGAGTTCGACCAGCTCCTTGTAGGCTGCCGCCGCCTCAACTGGTTTACCGAGGCGACGATAGCACTCCGCCAACCGGAAGATAACTGAGTCGCGCTCGCTCAACTTCGGAATAACAGCCAGTGCCTGATACTCACGCGCAGCCAGATCAAACAAACTGCGCCGGAAAAGTCCATCTGCCAACTGCAAACGGTCGCTGACATCCACCGGATCGCCGTTAACAGACAAAACACCTGTGAACAGCAGGGCTAGTGATAAAATAGTAATTCGGAAACGCATCTACTCTCCATTTTCAGCGGACTTTTTGTCCTCGCTGGTCGCCATTGAGAAATTCCAGATATCAGCCTTGCGACAGGTGTCGATGACCTTAATCAGATCCTCATACTGCGTGGCCTTGTCAGCCCGCAACACCACCGGCTGCCCTGGGAAGTACTTGGCCAGCCGGTCAAGGCGCCCTTTGAGCGCATCGAGTGTCAGATCCTGCTGGTTGACAGAGATCCGTCCGTCCTTAGAGATATTGATGATAATCTCACCGGGCAGGCGGTCAGGAACCTTGCCGCTCTCGGCAGAGGGCAGGCTGATGTCAATCTCATACTCCCACTGCGAAAAAACAGAGGTCGTGATAAAAAAGCAGAGCAGCAGAAAGACAATATCCATCATTGCGGTCATTTGAAAGGCCGGCAATTCGCCTCTACGATTTTTCCTGAAATTCATACGTTATTATCCTTCTCTGCAACAGCAACTTTAGAACTGATACCAATAATAGAGGTCATAACCTCTGAGGTGGCTGCTTCCAGATTCGAGATCTGGCGGCTGGCGCGCCGGCGGAACCAGGCGTAAAAGGCCATGCAGGGTATGGCCACAATCAACCCGAAAATGGTTGTGACAATGGCCTGCGAAACACCTGCGGCCAGCACAACCGGCTTGGCGCTGGCAACATCATGGGCCACCGAACTGAACGCTTTGAGCATTCCCAGCACTGTTCCCAGCAATCCCAGCAGGGGCGCGATGGTGGAGATATCCAGCAGCAGCTGGGTCTGACCCTGGATGGACTCTGCCTGGCGTGCGCCCTCGGCCTCGGCCGCGCCGCGCAACAGATGCACATCGCAATCAGGCGCATTGCGCAGACAGTCAAGCGCTGAGAGCACAACCGCGGAAAAAGGGCATGGGTGGCGCTCGCTCAGCCGGCGCGCCTCGCTCAGATCATTGGAACGGATGCGCCCCAGAATATCGCTGATCAACTCACGCGGTACAATCGCACCGCTCCGCAAGGCTGTCATAAAGTAAATTGCCAGCGCCAGGGCAAAGATCGATAGAGCGGCGAGAATCCACATGATCCAGCCACCGTAATCCCAAGCCTGCCGAATCGACATGCCATAGACATTGGTTACAACCTCCCCGGTGGCGGCGCTTTCGGCCACCTGAGAAAATGCGCTGGAAACCCACCCCAGACAGAGAGCAAAACCTGTCACTGTCATCTTTTTCGCGTTACTGTTCATTGTTTATTTGTCCTTACTTTTGGTTGCTGTTCTCTAACTTTTTGTTTATTAATGGCCCATCAATCTGGCGATCGTGCGCTCCGAGCTTCTACGCCGGGAGCGTGCCGCGGCCAACACCGCTTTGATCCGCATCTGATACCCTTTGAAATCAAGTCCCGCAGTGCCACCCAGATGGCTTTTGGCTGCCAGGGCCGCATCAGGGTCAGCGTCCTCCAGCTCATCCAGATGGGCGCGCACATGCTGATAGGCATCACGGAAAGGCATGCCCCCCGCCACCAGCGCCAGCGCCTTGTCAGTGGCATAAACACCTGCGCTGAACCCGCCGCGTAAACGCTCAGGCCGCACGCGCACCGAATCGGCCATCAGTGTCATGATGCGCAGCGAGCTGCGGGTGACGCGCATTCCCTCCATATAAAGCTCTTTAGTCTCCTGCAGGTCACGGTTGTAACCGCCGGGCAGGGCTTTAAGGATGGTATTGGCGGTCGCGCTGTATCCCATGACAGTCGCGGTCTTGGCTCTGATCAGCTCCAACACATCTGGATTGTACTTCTGCGGCATAATACTGCTGCCAGTGCATAGCTCTGCCGGCAACACGAAATACCCGAATTCAGGCATTGAAAACAAGATCAAATCCTCTGCCATCCGCGAGAGGGTCAGCATGATCTGCGTGCAGGCGGCCAGCACCACGGCCTCATCCTTGCCCCGCGCATTACTGGCATGAAACACATTGTGGTGTGGCGCAGCAAAGCCCAATAACCGCGCACTCAGATTGCGGTCAATCGGAAGCGGCACCCCGTATCCGGCCGCTGATCCGAGCGGGCAGCGGTCATTGAGCGTGTAAGCCGCCTCGACCAGCAGCAGGTCATCGAGCAGGCTCTCGGCATAAGCCGTGGACCACAGCGCAACTGAACTGGGCATGGCAGGCTGCAAGTGGGTGCGCCCCACCATGGGAACCTTGAGATGTTTCCTGCCAAATTTCACCAGTGATTGCGCCAGCAGTGCACTCTCCTCGATCAACCCCAGGATCTGATCGCGCATATGAAGTCTGATGTCCACAGCCACCTGATCATTTCTGCTACGTCCGGTATGCACCTTGCGCCCCAGCTCGCCGAGCCTCTCTGTTAGCCGGCGCTCAACCGCCAAATGCACGTCCTGATCAGCCTCGCTGATCGAAAAACTTCCCTCATGCACCTCGCAGATGACCTCCCGCAGTGCCTTGATCACCTTGCCGCACTCCTTTTCGGTGATCACGGCCGGCTCAACCCCCATCTTTGACAGCATTGTCACATGAGCCGCAGTGCCGACACAATCCCAGACAGCCAGCTCCAGATCCAGCACAGGATCTTTGCCAACCGTAAACGCCAGCACATCCGGATGTATTTTCCCAATCAAGGTTGTCTTTCCACTCGTGGACATTCACGCTCCCTCTAAAAAAATTGAACTGTTGCCTGCAGAGCACAGCATTGCCCTACTGCTCAAAATCGCGCATAAGAACCGTACCGCCCTCCAGCCTCAGCTCCAGCTCCCGACGTAGACCCTCGGCCTGATGCAGCATCTTGCCCAACTCACTTGGCTTTGCACCCTTGGCGAAAGCGTGCAAAAACGTCACATATGCCTCTGAGACCGCAAGAAGCATACCATCACGACCAACTGCGGCCATCCTGATCCTGGCAGCGCTATCCAGCGCCGCCCGCCGCAGATCCTCATCCTCCGGATCAGCCAGCGCATCCTGAAAAGTGTAATAGGCTCTTTCGGGATTAAACATCATCCCATAATCACAGGGGAAAAGCAACAATTCTGAGCGGAACCGGCGCATTATTCCGGCAGTGGTCACACCAGGAGTGGCAACCCTGTGCCCCAATGCCTGCCAGCGCTGATCCATAATGCCGTCAAATCTCTCCACCGAAGAGTTTGCCAGCAGCCGGGCAACATAGGCCGGGCTCCAGCGATTGTTGTTGGCAGCCTCTTTCAGAAGCCTTTTAAAGAGCGTGCCCCGGTTTTCCAAAAACCAGCCTGACAAAGTCGCCGCCAGCGCCGGCTCCGCCTGCGCCGCGTAACTGTCAAAAGCATACAACTCCTCCGCCGGCGGCAGACAGGCGCGCGACCACAAAAGATAAGCGCGGTCCAGATCGGCCTGACGCTGCGAGCCATCCAAATAGCGGATGGCGCCGTCGATCAGCCAGTTGGGCAGATCCTGCATGGTCTCATCCGTACCACCGGCATCCACCATGTAAACGCGCAGGAAGGCAACCACAATCGCCCTTCTGAAGCGTGTCAGATCAGCTGCCTCAGGATCCGGCAGCTCGATCCTCTCACGCAAGTTGCCTTTTGTGTCGCGCACACGCCCGCTCAAAACTGACGCATCACCATCGCTTTTATCGCCAATCCTGATCTCCAGCGGACAGTTCAAAGAGCCGGGCGTGATGTTGAGCCCCTGCAGGAACAGCTCGCGCGTGCGATTGACAAAGAGCAGCACCGGGCCGCGATATGCGGCCTTCACGGACGACGAGAGCACAATCACCGCCCCATCTCCCGAGTACATCGGCTGCGCGAGAACTCGGCTGCCGGGCACCTCACCTTTCTCAGGCGCGGCTCCTAACCAGCAGCCCGGCAACATGAGCGCCAATATCACGAATCTCTTTTTCATTAAAACACCTTTTCATCTTGCTCAGCAGGGCCGCTTGCGGCCCGAATCTCCATAAGCCCTTGCCAGCGCCTGCCACCCCTCATTCGAAATCTGCTCGGCCCGCATTTTGGGGTCAATGCCTGCGCCATTCAACAACGCCGCCAGTTGCTCCTCACTACGCGCGAGCCGCCCGCCTGCCTTGCGCAGCGAGCCACCGATCTGTTTGCGCCGGTGCGTAAAGGCGTAGCGGGTTAACGCGAAAAAGCTCTCGCGCTCCACCGCCGTGAGCGCGCTGCGGCACTGATCCAAACGCACGATTGTGGAGCCAACCTCCGGACGCGGCCAGAAACAGGCAGCCCCCACATGCCGCACCATGCGCACGCTGTAATCCAACTGCAACCAGACCCCTGCCAGCCCCCGTGCTGAGCCGCCAGCCAACGCAGCAAAACGCTCCGCCACCTCACGCTGCACCAACACCACCGTCACAGCCGGCGCATCTGCCTGCAGTGCTAAGTCCAGCAGGATGCGTGTGCCGACTGAGTACGGCAAATTAGAGACACAGGCGTCATACCCGCCAGCAAGGAACTCAGGCCAATCCAGATCCAGCGCATCTGCCTCAAGCACCTGGAGAGCAGCCGGTGACCCCAGCGCCTGATGCAGCCGACCTGCCAGCCGCGCGTCTTTCTCAACCGCGACCACCGAGGCGCCGCGCTCCAGCAACGCCTGGGTCAACACCCCCAACCCGGGGCCGATCTCCAGCACACGCATGCCGGCCTCAATACCAGCCCCCGTGACAATCGCCTCCAGCGCGTTGCGGTCGATTAAAAAATTCTGACCCAGTGTGCGATTGGGGTGAAAGCCATTCTCAATACACCAGCTTTTCACCTGCGTGGGGGATGTCAGATTATCAATCGTCATTGGCAAAGGAGTTAAAAGTGTTAAAGAAATGAGCCCGCTGATCTTAAGCGGCTGCTGCTCACAGATTAGGAAGTTCAAAGAGCTTCACATATGAATCGTCGCGCAGGCGTTGCATCCAGGCCCTGTAAAGCTCCTCTGACTTTGTCATCCGCAAATTGCTCTCAACATAAGGGGCCGCCTCCTCAAAGGTCAGGGCGCGGGAGTCCTGCTGTTCATCTTTGCGCACAATGTAGCCGTAATCATCCAAAATGATCACCGGCGCGGTCTCGCCCGGGTTGAGCCGGTTGAGCATGTTGCAGATCTCCGGTCGGAAAACATCCTCGGGATTGACCTTGCCCCAGGAGCCGCCGCCCGCGGCTTTGGCGTCTTTGGAGTAAACGCGTGCCAGTTCGGCAAAGGAGACCCCCTCCCGCAGTTTGTCTTCTACCTGATTCGCCCTGGCGGCAACCGTTGGCTCGCCCTCGGCCGGAGGATCCAGGATTATCATGCTCACAGCCACAGCCCGCTCGGTTTGGTAGCGCCCCTTATTGGCTTCATACTCAGCGCGGATCTCCCTGGGGGTCGGATTCACCCGGCTGTCAACATTCCTGTAACGCATCGCGGTAATCAGCAGATCCTCGTTGAGGTTGTTTTTCCACTCCTCAAAGGTGATCTTGCGATCAGCCAGCAGCTGATGCAGCTTGACTTGGTCGCCCTCAAAATTGTTAGCCACAATCTCGCGCACCCGGTTCTCCACTGCCCAGCTCTGCAAAACCATCTCCGATTTTTTGGCAGCGGCCAGGATCAATTTGCGGTCGACCAGCGCACTCAACGTGGCACTGTACATCTCCCGCAGCCGCTGCTCATCGCGGGCCGCAGCCGTATTGGCCCAAGGGCTGCGGCGCACCTCATTCATCACCTCAGCAATGGTGATCATATCGCTGTTGACATACGCGGCCACACCATCCAGCAGCATCGCCTTATTGCCGGTTTTCTCCTCCGCGCACACCGCGCCGAGTGCCATTGCACAAACCATTGCAATCATTCTCAGAACTCTCATTAAAAATCTCCTTATTTAAAACTGTAAGCTTATAATTATTACAGCCAAACTGCAACGAAAAACGGGGCACGAAAAAACGAGTGTTCAATATACGACTTGACACAACACACCCCACAGCCTAATATGCGCATTTATTCGCCTAAGGCAGCTAAATCCGCGCAAGGTGCAGAGTGAAGAAGTGCGCTACAGGCGACGATAGACAACTTTTTGGAAAGAACAATTAATTGTTTTACTTTATGAAGCGAAAGAAAAAGATGCTTTCGCACAGTCGCGGCGAAATCAGCATAACGCGCGAGACCGCTTACATCATTCGCAAGGCCCAACAATGTGACAGCCGCGTGGTCTCGTTTGGCCGACTCGTGCTGTTCTCAACACAAACCGGCGACGCATGGATGCTTGATCCTGATGATCAACTCGCGCTCTGCCTTGCACGAGATGGCGAGGAGCAGGAGTATACGGTTATCGACACAGCGGATAACTATCAAATCCAGTGGAACACGCAATACATCATCGAAGGCGACGCGTTCACCTTTGCCACGCAAGAGGGTCGTACTGTCACGATTATGGGCTATCCAACGGAAGAGATCCTGCGAGCCTGCGCCACGGCAAGGCAGTAGCACGGCTACCCCTTTGTTTTGCGGCGCAGGTGTAGTAGTCGCTCTACTTGTCGGGCATAGTTCCGCTTGCGGGACGACGCCTGATGAGCGACACAATGCGAAAATGCCGCTGGTAGAGCGGCTACTACACCGACCAACAAAGCTTGCGCGTGACCGGCAAGCTTCATCATGAGTTGAAAATGTAGGGTTGGCTCTCAGAGCCAATCAAAGATTAGGAATGAAAATGAAACCAATATTAAGGCATAAAACTGCGTGGAATCTTCGTCAATCAGGAAAAACCTATCGTGAGATTGGTGAAGAATTCGGTGTTAGCTCTACAAGATCTCAACAACTTGTCGCTTCCCATCAAAAACGAATTGATGCAATATCAAAAAACATTTTCGTTAGAGAACTACAAAAAATGAGTAGTTCTTATACTACACGAATACTTAACGGTTTGAGAAATCGATTTGGAGATGTTGAAACAATAGAGCCAAGCCTAATAGTTTCCATGGGTTACAAAGAATTATGTAAAACAAGAAACATTGGCTTGAAATCTGCGAGCCATGTAGCCTTAGCACTCGAAAACATAGGCAGCATTAAAGACGCAAAAAAATGGAAGACTAAAAGATAAGCAGCCTATAACTTGATCACTTGGTCGTATCTTCGAACACCGCTTGGGGACAGGCCCTGATTTCGCTCTCCCGAATTCGTTAAACATCCATTTTAGGGGTTAAAACAACGCTCTAAGGGCCAAAAAACGACGTTTTTAAGCGATAAACTCCTGTCAATCATGCAATTACAGAGGCTAAGCGTCATAACGCGCCACGTTTTTATGCGGTAACATCCTGTCAATCATGCAATTACAGAGGCTAAGCATCATAACGTGCCCAGATGATCAACTGCGGTCATCAGCTCTTCGATGATAGCGCGGATACTGCCACTTTCGCTCTTGGAAAACTCGATCAGGATGTGATCTTTATCAGGGGCAGCGCGCCACTGGTTTGTGCCATTCTCAAAGATGTGGTTGTAACCATCTGTTTTGAGCTGCCAAAAGGGAGCCTGCGGACGAACGGCATAGAGCAGCGTAACCTGATCCCAGCTGGGATGATTTTTGCAACTGCCCAAATGGAGTTCGTATGCCCGGCGTACAGGATTGTTCTTAGGTGTTTCACTCAGCGCGAGCCCAGTGAGAACCTCATCACCCTGTCCGCTAAAGTATATCGGGGTCGGCCACTGTTCCGCCACAGCTAAGGCAGAGGAAGGGTCTGGTTTAAAGTTGCCGAATACCGCTGGATTAAGGTGTTCGGGGTATCGCCCGCCCATGCAGGCGAAACGCAGCACCTTTTTTTTGATAAGCTCCATGCCGGTGAGAGGCGAGTGTTTGTCAGCAACAGATTTCATCAGGTCGCGCAGGTTTGTTAGATAACCGACGGTCACGATTACAACGCTGCTATCCGGAGCGGTGGCCAACACCTGCCGATAGACCTCAACGGACGAGGGTGCATCTGCATTTGATCTCAGCGTACAGGGAAACTCCGCTGCAATCTGCCGGGCATACCTGGATCCGCGACTGGTACTTGCTCCCTCGCCTTTGGGCACGCCAATCGGAATCTCCGGCCTACCACGGTAGCGGTTGATCGCGTCCACACAGGGTGCCGACCACTCAAACCGGGAGCTGACGGTTGTCGCGAGGATCTCTATCTCGCCGCGGTCAGCCAGGGTGTGCAGCATTGCCAGCGCTCCCGCATCATCACAGTCGGTATCCATATCAGTATCAAATATAATTTTGATTGGTGTCGGTGTTTGTGTTGGTGCCGCTATCAGCTGTTTGCAAAGCAAAGCGGCAAAGCATAATAAGTAGAGCTTGTGAGTTGTATTGTGCATAACAGGGACCTTTGTTGTTTACCGGGCTTCTATTCCAATTAATAAAACATGCTTAGAATGATACGATAATTGGCTGTCGATGAAAAGAGGGTTTATCAGTTGCTATTCTCTCAACTCCTGTCGCAAACTCAATAAATGACAGCCATTATATTACTGCCTCCCGAATTCGTTAAACATCCGTTTTAGGGGTCAAAACAAAGCTCTAAGGGCCAAAAAACGACGTTTTTAAGCGATAAACTCCTGTCAATCATGCAATTACAGAGGCTAAGCGTCAACGTTCGCGTTTAGATAAGTTTCCGGCGATTGGCAGGCCGAAGCTGCTGGGCGGCTGGCCGTGAACGCGCCGGCAAAGCGAAAGCGGAGCGCTTATTCACTCAGAGTCTGGCGCAGCGCGCGCTGCCACCCAGCGCAAAGCTCGCTGCGGCGCGACTCGGAGATCGCGCTTGAAAAACGCCGCTGCAGACGCCAGGCATCGCTGATCTCCGCTTGATCCCTCCAGAATCCGACTCGCAGACCAGCCAGATAAGCCGCGCCTGCGGCGGTTATTTCAGTGACTGAAGAGCGCAGCACATCTGCATCCAGAATATCAGCCTGAAACTGCATCAGAAAATCATTGGCGACTGCACCTCCATCCACCTTGAGTGCGCCCACTTTCAGACCAGAGTCCTCCTCCATTGCCTTCAGTACATCTCTGACCTGATAGGCGATTGATTCAAGCGCGGCTCGAACAATGTGGTTTTTGTTGGCACCGAGTGTCAATCCAGTGATTGTCCCCCTGGCGTACATGTCCCAGTGTGGCGAACCCAACCCCGCAAAGGCAGGCACAACGTAAACGCCGTTACTGTGCTCAACCTGCAGTGCACACGCCTCCGACTCCTCTGCTGCAGCGATCAACTTCAACTCATCCCGCAGCCACCCCACCACCGCGCCGGCGATAAAAACGCTGCCCTCCAGCGCATATGCCACTGCGCCCTCAGCCCCGATGGCCAGCGTGGTGAGCAAGCCGCTCTTGGACTCCACCAGCTTAGCGCCGGTGTTCATCAACATAAAGCAGCCGGTGCCGTAAGTGTTCTTGACCTCGCCCGGGCTAAAACAAGCCTGCCCGAAAAGAGCGGCCTGCTGATCACCGGCCATGCCCGCCACTGGAATGGCAACGCCATTTAACCGAGCCTCCCCGTAAATCTCGCTGGAGCCTTTAACCTCCGGCAACATGGCAGCCGGAATATTCAGCTCCCGCAGCATGCGCGGGTCCCAATGCAGGTCGCGGATATTGTACAACATCGTGCGCGAGGCGTTGGTGTAGTCGGTCACATGCACGCGCCCCTCGGAGAGCTTCCAGAGCAGCCAGGTGTCAACTGTGCCAAAGAGCAGGTCACCCGCCTCGGCCCGTTCGCGCGCCCCTTCAACATGATCTAGAATCCACTGAATCTTGGTTGCCGAAAAATAAGGGTCAATCATAAGACCGGTGTTATGCTTCACATAGGCATCCAGATCCGGACGTTTGCGCAGCGCGGCGCAAAGCTCAGCGGTCCGACGACACTGCCAGACAATTGCGTTATAAACCGGCTGGCCAGTGTGTTGATCCCAGATGATCGTTGTCTCACGCTGGTTGGCTATTCCAATGGCTGCAATTTCGCCTGCCTGGATGCCGGATTTCTCCACTGCCTCTGCCAGTACAGTGCTTTGCGAACTCCAGATCGCCATGGGCTCCTGCTCCACCCACCCTGGCTGCGGATAGATTTGAGGAAGGGCGCGCTGCGCAATCCCGACGATCGCACCCCCATGATCAAAGAGAATTGCGCGCGAGCTGGTTGTCCCCTGGTCCAGTGCCACTACATACCTTTTTTTCATAGCTGAATTATAGACGCTGAAGTACAAAAATGCACGATCAATATTGACTAAACATCCATTTTGTGCTATCGTTTTTTAAGTTATAAATACATTACTTATTCGGATTACCAAAGAAATCAAGGAACCCCCCAATATGACCCGAAAAATAGCATTTTTTGACGCGAAGCCATACGACATTGCATCATTCAACAAGGTCAATGAAGAGTTCGGCTTTGAGATTACTTACTTTGAAGCCAGACTCAACGCGCGCACTGCGTCACTGGGCAGTAGCTTTGACGGGGTCTGCGCTTTTGTCAATGACATCATAGACAGCAGCGTGATTGACAAGCTCTTTGAGCACAAGGTTCAGATCATTGGCTTGCGCTGTGCAGGGTATAACAATGTCGATTTCACGGCTGCTTATGAAAAAATCCATGTTGTGCGGGTGCCGGCCTACTCCCCCTATGCCGTCGCGGAGCATGCGATCGCGCTGATCATGGCGCTCAACCGTAAAATCTACAAAGCTTATCCGCGCACACGCGATGGCAATTTTTCGATCAACGGCTTGCTGGGGTTTGACATGTACGGCAAAACAGCGGCTGTGATTGGAACCGGGAAAATCGGGCGCTGCCTGATCTCCATCCTGAAAGGCTTCGGGATCTCGGTGCTGGCCTATGATCTCTACCCGGATGAAGAGTATGCGCGCGAGCAGGGCTTCCGCTACACAACCCTGGAGGAGATCTACCAGCTGTCGGATATCATCTCGCTGCACTGTCCGCTCACCCCGGAGAGCGAATACATGATCAATGCCGAGAGCATTCAGCAGATGAAAGCCGGAGTTATGATCATTAACACAGGGCGTGGCAAACTGATCAACACCCATGATTTGATCGATGCCCTGAAATCCGGCCAAATCGGTTCCGCCGGACTGGATGTCTATGAGGAGGAGAACGAATATTTCTTTGAAGACCGATCACAGGAGATGATCATTGATGACATGCTGGCGCGTCTGCTGGTCTTTCCCAATGTGGTGCTGACCTCCCATCAAGGCTTTTTCACTGCCGAGGCCCTGCACAACATTGCGCTGACCACCCTTAGCAACTTCAAAGAATTTTTTGAAGGCGGGTATTTAAAAAATGAAATCTGCTACAAATGCCAGGGGGTGTGCGTTAAAAAAGAGAACAAGCGCTGCTTTACGCCTTTAAACACTGTCAAAACTTTTTAAGCCATTCACCGAATGGCTGTTCAGTAATGTCAGGCGTCCAACAGAAGTATAGTCGGCGGAAATCGTAGTCCCACGTCTTGCCATGGTTCAGGATCAACTTGTATTCGCGCCACTCTTTCACCCATTCGACAACGTCGCTGACACCCATTAGGTATGCCGCACGACTGCGCAGAGCGATGTTCTGGTAGCACACCCGGATTGCCTTGGGCTCCTCAAGCTTCCAGCTTGAATGAAAATATTTTCCGCAAGCAGGATGCTTGCACTACTCCGTTATCACTTTTACGGTAACGTCACAATGATTTGCTTTGGAGCAGCCTTCCGTCCACCGCATAGCGGCGGACACACTGAAAGCAACACAGTATATCCGCCGCTATGCGGTGGATGAGCGCGAAGTATATCCGCCGCTATGCGGTGGATGAGCGCGAAGTATATCCGCCGCTATGCGGTGGATGAGCGCGAAGTATATCCGCCGCTATGCGGTGGATGAGCGCGAA
>JAQUCE010000031.1:4647-21531 GCA_028686345.1 Kiritimatiellia bacterium | reverse complement strand
CCGCTATGCGGTGGATGAGCGCGAAGTATATCCGCCGCTATGCGGTGGATGAGCGCGAAGTATATCCGCCGCTATGCGGTGGATGAGCGCGAAGTATATCCGCCGCTATGCGGTGGATGAGCGCGAAGTATATCCGCCGCTATGCGGTGGATGAGCGCGAAACAAACCGCAATAAGGCCCGATAGACAACTTTTTGGAAAGAACAATTAATTGTTTTTTCTAGTCGCTTAAGCGACTAGAAAACCAGTGCCTGTCCCTAAGAAAACCAAATAACGCGTATGTCCCTGGGAGCGCCGACGTCCCCGTCGCATCGCTTAGAACAAGGCTGACGCGGACATCCAGATGACTGGACATAGGGAGGCAAAACGGTTGCACTTTAATTTTAGAAACCACAAGGAACCTAGCGCAGCATAGCCGCAACCAATTTTTTGCCACTGAGACACTGAGGGGCACAGAGTTCTCAGAGTAACATACTTTGCGCTCTGTGTTCTCTGAGCCTCTGTGAGAAACCCCTACAAAGCGCACCCTTTTCGTGCTTTTAGTGTGTTTCGTAGTTAAAAAAAGAGGCAGAGGAAAACAAGCTAAGCTGTTAGTCTTCATTTATAGTGGTCACTAACCACTTTGCGCGTGCGCGTAAAGCACAAACAAAAAATGAACGATTATTCAGAAAAAACGGTAAAAATACTAAGTTTTTAACGTCTATGTCCAGTGGTTTGATGTCGGCGCTCCCAGGTACAGCCAACACTTGATTGCCAATTTCCAAAGACAGAGTTTTTTATCGCTAGCCGCTATCGTCGCCTATCATCATCAACCGCTGCAGGTGCCTACAACAAAACACACCCCAGCACCTAAATGACACACCAAATCGCGTTTTCAATCAATTAAGGGTATAAAAAAAGGCTTTTTTTGTATACAATGGCTCTTTTCGTGACGGCATAAAAATTGCTACTAAATAGTATTGCGAAAAACTATAGAATTGTGCATATTATGATACTCAAAAAAATCTTCAAAGTTTTTAAAGCCGAATTTTTAATGCTCTCGGTCATCTTTCCAATTGCGGCGCACGCGGCTGGGGATACCTTTATCACCAGGCTTGAGATGGAGCACTCCAGCGAGCTGGCTGTGATGAATCTTGTGCCGGAGAACGGGGCGCTTAAAATCCGAGTTATCAACCCGGAGAACAACACTGGTTTTGACCTGAGCTTCGCAACCGGCGAGTCTACCTGCGTCCTCAACCCCAAACGTCTCTTTCCAGAGGAGCGCGAAAGGCTGATCTCCACTTATCCGGCACCGGAGATTGGCACCAACCTTTGCTGGTTCACCTTCAAGCGCACGGAGCTTTCATGGTGCGCTTTCATCAATGATCACCCGGTTCTCAGAGTGCCGGAGCTGTGGAGCGGGGCGGTTCAGCTGCAGCACTCGCCGGCGCTCTCCCCCGCTGATGATGAGATCGACGACTACACCCAGCGCCTCGGCAGCTTTACATTTGAAGATGACTTTCTGGTTCCGGCTGGCTCGGCCTTCCCCCCTGCCTGGGAGATTATCACTGGCAGCTGGAAGTTACACTCTGTCACCGGAACAGTCACCGGCACCGGCGGCTACACCCTGGCACGTCAGCCTAAGCCGGAGAAAAGCCCCAACTTCTACACACTCGAAGGCGGCGGCACGAACGCCGTTGTACTTGCCGGCGAGCCCTTCTACGCCCACTACACCATGCGCGCCTCAATTCAACATAACAGCGGCACCAACGGCATTGTCTTCCTGGCTGCGGAAAATGGCGGCTGGATGGCCTTCACAGCGCGCACGGATGATAAGAGCGGGCGCTTGGCGCTGGATCTGTGGCAGCAGCCGCGCGATCCGATGGCCCCCCCCCGTTACATTGAATCCGTACAAACCGAGCTGCCTGTTGGTCAGTGGCTCCTGCTGGAGATTCAACTGCTTGATCAATATGTGGTCTGCCTGGCGGATCACATCCCGGTTATCCGCCACAGGATGGAGCTGCCGCCGGGTGGCCGTTTCGGGCTGTACGCCAATATGACGGCAGGCGAGGTCACCCGGTTTGACGACATCTCCGCCTCCAATCACGAGGATCTCCTGATCACAACCCCCTTTGATATTGACTTCCTGACCCATCCCAGCTCGCCTTCGATCCAAGCGCTCGTACGTGACACCACCTGCTGGGCATACTTTCCACCGACCCAAACCACCAACGTCTGGCGCTACGGCACAGCCGGTTCAGCGCCCCTGCGCCAGGCAACCCTGGTGGTGTCAGCCTCAGATGAATTCACCGCTGGTTTAACCTGCGGCGCGGGCATTGATGAGCGTCCCTACTATCGCTTCAGCTGTGCGCAATCGCTCTCCAACCGCACATATACCCTGGAATATGTAACTACAACCAACACAACTATTCTTGATGCGTTCACCACGGCAGTCACCAGCAACCGCGTGCATCTAGCACTCGATGCTCTGCGCCCCCATGAACTGAAAGCATATGCTGACAACAAACTGGTCTGTTTCGCCCGCCCGGGGGAGCAGCCCGGCGGCATTCAGGGGGTCTTTGCCGTGAACTCCGACGACCTCTTCTTTACCGCGCCCGAGGTTTCCTCCACTGACTCGACGCTGGTTGAGCGCTTTGAAAAGAACCCGCTCTATGTAAACGACCCCTATATGCGCCACTGGGCCTCCCCTGAGGGACAGTGGGTGACCTTCGAGGATGGCACAACCTGGTTCAAAGGCGACATCACCGGCGCGGTCAAGGTGCGGATGCCGGTGGTCAACAACTCGGTGCTGCATCTCTGCGTACCCGAGGGCGCATCCAACGGGCTCTGCCGGATCTCGGTCAACGACGACATCATCTCTCTGCACACCGAAGCTGCTGGCACACAGGCTGTGTTTACCGTCAAGGCCGAGGACATCCCCGAGGTGCCCTATGAAAAGACCAAGATCAAGCTCTTCACTGTGGGCGTGGATGATCACCTTGTATGGCTGGGCGGCGATGAGATCCTGATCGCGAAAACCCATCTGCCCGAGCCGTTGAAAGGGCGCCGCCTGCGCATGGAGGGCATGGAGTTAACCAGCCTGAAACACACGTTTGTCAATCGTGACAATGTCTTCGACACCCTCTTCACTGAGTCACTCTACAACTGGAGCATCAACGGCGGCTGCTGGGAGGTTGTCAACCGCTTCTTCTGCGAGCCCACCTGGTCGCATATGAACGGCGAAAGCTCCGACAGCCTGGCTGCGCTCTGGTCCAAGTATATTTTCGCCGGCGATTTCTCGATTGAGTTTTACGCTGGCATGCGCATGGGCTGGTACACCCGGCCCGGCGATCTCAATCTAACTGTAATGAGCAGATCCAACCAGACCGGCAGCGGCTACACGGCAATTGCCACTGGCTGGGATCCGGATCACTCACAGCTCTACTCGCGTCTGCTGCGCGATGGCGCGCAGATGGACATCACCACCAAATACCTGGTGCCGCGCACCCGTGAGGGGCTGGCACGCAAAGGCCACCAGCCGCTGGTGGCCAAGGGGCGTGACATTCACGGCGCCTGGTACGGGATGCAGCTGCGACGGATCGGCAACAACCTGCAGTATATCTACGATAACGAGGAGGTCTTCAATGTTATTGACGACAACCCGTTGCAGGACGGATCGCTCGGCATCTGGACCTATCGCAACTCAATGATGGTCGCCCGCATCAAAATCGCGGCGGAGTCCATCCAGCCCCGCCCCTTTAAATTCCACTCCATCCCGGCTGGTGCGCCCACCTCTGAGCCGCCGCCCGTGATCGTCGACTCAGGCGTACGTGTCAACAACCGCGTGGTGCAACCGCTCACGCCCGACCACTGGGAGTCTTACGACACAGTCAGCCACCCGGTAGTCAACTTCAAAAAAACGCGCGACGGAAAACCGGAGATGTTTGTGACCTCGCTGCTCGGAGCAGGCTCATTTCTGGTTAAATGCAACCTTCCGCCAGCCATGCCGGACAAGATGCTGGGCTGGCGTTTTGAGATGGCGCGTCACCCTGAGGCCAGGGTCAATTTCGAGTTCACCACCCTGACCGAGAACCCCAAAAAAGAGAAACAGCCTAAACAAGGGTGGACCTATATCCTCTGCGGCACCACCGAGCAGCGTGGCCCCCGTAAAATCGCGGGACAGAGTAAAGAGATCCCGCCCTCCGATGCGGAGGGCAAAAACCTGGTCTGGACCCCGGTCGAGCTATGGATTCCCTCTGAGGTGATCCGGGAGAACCTGGCAGTTCAAATTGAAGGGTTCGGCAACCTGCAGCCCAGCGAACTGCAAGAGGGGCTTGGCGGCAATCCGCCGCACGCCTGGTATGCCATCCGAGGTTTCCGCGAAATCCACCGCGGAGTCCCTGAACTAACCGCCCCTCCGGAGCAGCGCAGCGCAGTTGCGGAGCTGGCCAAGGTGCTCCGCTCCCTGCCGCCGGGAGAGTTGCAGATGGTCCAAGTCCCAGCCACGCTCGACCCTGCCCAGCCGGTGATTGAGTGGGCTGTTCCGGAGATGGCCAACTTCGGCCTGCTGGCGCAGGAAGACAGCGCCATCCCGGGCTCGATTTTAATCACCCCAACACATCCGTGGCCCTCCCCGCTGCTCCCTCCCAAACAGGTTAAGACCGATGCTGTAACCGCGCCCTTTGAAACCGAAGGCAACAACATCCGCGTCCTAATTCCGCTCGGGCTGCTCAAACCCAAGCACATGACCCTCACGGTTGAGCTCTCCGACGGACGCTATTTCCGGCAGGTCGTGCCCATGCTTATGAACGAGGCCTCCAACTTCCCACCC
This sequence comes from Kiritimatiellia bacterium, assembly GCA_028686345.1. GTDB lineage: Bacteria > Verrucomicrobiota > Kiritimatiellia > RFP12 > UBA1067 > M55B167. The sequence continues at coordinate 16,722 of JAQUCE010000031.1, read as the reverse complement.
ATCCTGCTCTCACTGGAGATGCCCGAGGGCGGCATCAAAACCTTTGAGGATCGTCCGCAGGATCCGGCTCTGCATAAAAGCACGGCCGTCATATCCTTCGACCACTCTGATCCGGTTCGAGGCGGAACCCTTAAAATCGCCAATGATGGCCAAGCCTATCGCCTGCATGGATTCCTGACCAAGAGCATTGACCTCTCGGCCACCCCGATTGTGCAGTTCAAATACAAGGGTGACCCCATGAGCAGGACATCGCTCAGCTATGGGTCGCAGGGCTTCACCTTCTCGGAGGTCTATAACACCCATATTCGTTACAGCGGACAAACCCCGGCGGTGATGGATGATCAATGGCATACATGGATGGGAGTGCCGTTCGACGCGCTGGGAAATCTACCGCTGTCAGCGCGCACCACCGTCAAACCCAGCTACATGCTCTTCGCCTCGCGCTCCTCCGTTGACCAAAGCGGACTTCACAGCTATCTGCAGATTGATGATATTGCCACCGGCCCGGCAGTCGGCCCGCAACGCCCCTTTGCCTTCAAGGCGGATTACATTGATCAGGATGGCGTAGCTGAGGTTCAGTACGCATTGCTGGTTGGCGACAAGCCTTACGACGTAAGGGAAGCCGCTGAACTGGAATCAATCAAATGGATCGCATGTCAAAACAGCACAGTAGTTGAACCTGAGACCAAGGGGCTTCCGGATGGCATTCACCACCTGCTGGTGCGGGCTAAGGATAACCGGGGCGCATGGTCAGAGCCCTCAGACCTTCCGTTTATGCTTGACCGCGTGCCGCCGGTTGTTTCGCACTCCATCAATGCAGTGGATATTTACAATGGCAGCGCCCTGGATATCAGTATCTCGGATCCCGTGTCACCACCGGTGATCAACGACCTGGTCTTCATCTGCAATGGCACTGAGTTGGATATCTCGCAAGATCATGGCTTCTGCAATATCGGCCACGGAACAGTCCACATTCAACTCGACTGGATTTGGTCGCTGCGCAAAAACTTAATCGACGTGGCCGACGGTACCGAGCTGCCGCTCACCATCACGGGTATCACCGACGCTGCCGGCAACCGCTGTGAGCCCTATGTCATCAAGATACCGATTGCCAAATCCGCCGACAAACGGCCGCCAACGGTCATGCCACAGGCCCAGCCTGCCAACACACTTATCTTTGAACCCTCTATCACTGGCACCCCCGCGCCGCTGGACGCTCCATATGCCAAAATTGAGAGTGCATTAACACCGGAAGGGCGCGTGATGCAGATCAGCAGCGTGGAGTCAGGCAAAGCCAGTCCCTACCTGCAGCAAAAATTCACCACCCCCTGGAATCCAGAGACCCATCCCTTCATGGCGATCTCTTTCCGCTCGGTCGCCAGCCCGCTGCCAACGCGCACCTTCAAAATCTTCTTTGGCGAAGGCACCCGCCGCACCAAAGGGGATAGAGAAGCTAACTCGCTCGACCTGCTGGACCCGGAGTCTCAGAAGTACATCACCGGCCAGGTCTCCTCAGAGACCAATGTCTGGAATGATTTAATCATCAATGTGCGTGATTTCCTGCGCGCCGGAGCCGACAATAACAAAGCCGCCCCCCTCACCTCTGTGACTGTTTACATATGTGCGAAAACTGCGGGCTCGGTCTCCCAACTCCGCTCACTCTGGGTCATGGCGCCCTGGACAGCCAAGAATATCTTGACCTACATTGCCTATGATCTGAATGGTGTCACTGAACGCAACTGGCAGGGAGGCTATGTTGAGAACAGCTTCTCGCCAGCCAATATCAAACCGCACACACCTGATGACAACTGGATGCGCATCCGCTTTGGTGATGCGGTTGGCAACAAAACCGACCTGCAAATGATCCCCCTGCCGCCCGCGCTGTCGGATTAGTCGCTTACAAAGGGCAAGATAAAATGTTTGTCGGTGGCTAATCCTAATCCCAATCCTTATCTCTTTTGCCCAGCCACAGGCAGACGTTGCTTGATTAGGATTGTTCGTACTAGCGGCCCAACGAGCCGGATTCACCATAGCTCAGGACAACTTCCTGGGTATCCGGATCCCGCATTTATGTGTCCTGAAGGGACACCTCAACCACGATTTTGAGGTGACCTTTCAGTGCACTGTTTTGCGCTTTATTCACTCCGTATAGATGAAGTACCTCAAGCTTCCAGCTTGAATGAAAATATTTTCTGCAAGCAAGATGCTTGCACTACTCCATTATCACTTTTACAGCAACGCCTCAATAACCCGCTTTGGAGCAGCCTTCCTCCTTCGCCAAGGCTACGACGGACAAAGAAAGGCTGAACAACAAACCTTACGAAGCAGCTGCTTGTTGTTCACGCTTTAGCGTGCTCTTTTGCTCTCTGACCGATTATTGAAAAGTTACCTTTGTTTCCCGGAACGCGGGGTGTTTGTTACTGCAGCAGCGGGCTCTTAATCACAAACTTTTTGTAAGGGCGAAAATCTTCCACACATTACACAAACTTTTTTGGTTACGGCGACTAGCTGCTTTAGGTGTAGTAGCCGCTCTACCAGCGGCATACTGCAGCAGGCATGTGAAAGGCGCGCCCTGAGGTGTAGAGTTGCTTCCAGCATGTCCGCCGTAGCCTTGGCGAAGGAGGATGAAGGAATTTGCGTATGCCGGGCGATTGTTCGCCAAAGACGCACCCTGGGGGTTTCATGATCTTTGTTTGGCTCATCCGTCGTCGTTCCGCAACCTGGCTTCGCCCGCAAGCGGGGCTACGCCGGGCATTGCGGAACTATGCCGGACAAGGGCCGCCAACCCTACACATTTCAACTACAATGAAACCTGGATGTCGCACGAAAAGCGCGGGTCAAGGAAGTCGTTCGCTATGCGGGCGACTGCGGGCGACAAGCGAATGGTCAGGCACGCAGGCTAGTCAGCCGCATAGCGACTGACCTCCTTCATTATCACTTTGTCAAAGATAAATCCTTTCGCGGAGTTTCGTGTTCTTTGCGCCTTCAGCCTACGATAACGGCGACGATACTGGTGGACGATTTTACACATGGTCCCAATCGTCGGTCAACATCGTCGCACAGCATCGTCAACCGATGTCGCCCCTCAGGCGTCGTCCCGCAAGTCACATGACAGGCGCAAGTGCGCGACAGGCTATAGCATGCCTATTCCTGCGTGGCACGCAGCGCGGCAAAGCCTGCGCAGTGTTTCTCAACATTTTTATCTCGCCACTCATATGGAAAGCTGGTGCACTGAATCGGCTTGACCGCCTGAATCCGGCAGAGGTTATCATCCTGGAGGAAGATGCAGCGCCCGTTTGCCTGCTCAGTCAGCGTCAGTTGCTGGCGGCTGATGACAACCTCGGTATACTGCTCAATAAATTGATAGATATCCAGGTTGAGAAAGGCGGCAATTTTCTCATCTTCCCCCTCTGCCAGAAGCACATAACCTGAAAAGGAGCAGCAAAATCCACAGCACCGGCAAACGAAATTATCGAGTTCATGGCTCATAGGTCATACCCCGCGCGCCTGTAACAGCAGCTTCAATTTTACCTCCAATAAACTTTGCGACAGCCCCGCAATCAGGTGCTATAATCTCTTTACGGGTAGGCAGTCCAGCCAGTGCATCAATCGCCGCGTGGTGCGCCATATTCTCGCCGGTAGCGCGCTTAATGGCATCCCCGAACTTGGCCGGATGGGCGGTTGCCAAGGCAATCATCGGCACCTCCTCCACCATAAACCGGGAGGCAACCGCAACTCCCACGGCGGTGTGCGGATCAAGCAGGTAGGCATACTCTTCCCAATACTGCTTGATGGCGGCAATCGTTGCCGCTGTATCAGCGCGTCCCGCGACAAAGCTGTAATCAGGCCTAATCGGGTCAACTTTCAGCGAGCCGCTGCGCTTCAGCTCCTCCATGCACTGAGCCAGCAGGGTGGGTTTGCTGTTGCACAGATAATAGAGGTAGCGCTCAAAATTGCTGGCCATCTGAATATCCATCGACGGACTCAAGGTGGGGTAAACCTCACCCAAGGTGTACTCACCAGTGTGGAAATAGCGGGTTAGGATATCGTTTTCATTGGTGGCCAGAACCAGCTTGTCAATTGGAAGTCCCATCCGCCGGGCAATATAACCCGCGAAAATATCACCGAAGTTACCGGTGGGAACCGCGAAACGCACCTGCCCGGCCCCGGTTTTAATCTGCACTTGAAAAGCAGCATAAAAATAGTAAACCACCTGAGCCAGAACGCGGGCCCAGTTAATTGAATTAACGGCGCCCAACTTATATTTGTCCCGGAAACTCAGATCGCCGAAGAGCGCTTTAACAATATTCTGGCAGTCATCAAAGGTGCCGGTTACCCCCAGGTTAAAGACATTGTCATCCAGCACGCTGGTCATCTGCCGCTCCTGGACACTGGAAACGCGTCCGTTGGGATGCAGCACAAAGATACGGATGCGATCACGGCCCCGCACACCGTGAATCGCGGCACTGCCAGTGTCGCCGCTGGTGGCAGCCACAATATTGAGTTCCGCATTATCTTCCTCAAGATAGTATTCAAACAGGTTGCCGAGAAACTGCAACGCCACATCCTTGAAAGCCAGAGTCGGCCCGTGAAAAAGTTCAAGGATGTGAAGCGCTCCGACATTGACCACCGGTGTCACCTCCGCATGCCGGAAGACCCCGTAGCTCTTATCAATAATGGCGCGCAGTGCTGAATCCGGCAGGTCATCGGCATACAGACGCATAATCTCAAAGGCCAGATCAGAGTAGGTCATGTGTCGCCAGGCAGCCAATTTGTCAGTGATGTCGGGAATTTCAGCTGGCAGGAACAAGCCCCCGTCCCTGGCCAACCCAGTCAAAACCGTCTCTTTAAACGAGAGAGGTGCCCCCCCTCCACGCGTGCTTAAATACTTCATTGTATCCACCTATAAAATGGTTTGCGCCACACTTATTCGAAGAAGTTGGGTAGTAGCTCTTTGATAATATGCTCATCAGCAGGAAATTGTTTGACGGCCTCGTGCGCGATTTTTCCAGCCTGGTCTTGCGCACTCTGTGTGTCCGTGTAGAAAGTGGAGAGAAACAGTGCCGCATTGGTCATCAGCGTTGTATGCTCCCGTAGGCGCAACTCTTTTTTGGCCTCGGCGGAGAGCACCAGTGTGCCGATAAACTCCGCCACTATTATTATCCTCTCCGGCTGCGACGAGTAAACCTCCTCCCAGGAGACTTTTTTGTTGCCAACCACCAGATTGCGTTGGTCCGCCTCGGTAACGCTCCAGCCGCGCGCTGATTTGAAGCCAGGTGTCTTAGCCACCAGATAGTCATGGAAATTCTTGATCCGGTTAACCCGCTCCTTGGCAATCAGCAATGCGTTGTGGCCTACATCGCTCTCGATCTCATCCGCCACATTATTTAACAGCCGCAACGCATCACGAAAGCGCAAGCTTTTGACCAATACAAAGCTCTCACCTTCGGCAACGGCAATGCGAGCGATCTCGTTCTGTTCCTTCTCCCTCAGCGCCTCCTCGGCCAGCCGTTTTTTCTCAGCTTCCGCGGCAATCTGCTCCTGTTTCTCCCGCTCTTTCTCCTCCAGCCGCTTTTGAGCAACCATTGATGCAAGATCGTCCTTCACATTCTTACCGATTTTCTGAAGATTCAAAAACCTGGCATTTGCCTCTTTAATCTCAGGGCAGACCGCCATGCCCCTGACCCTCAGGGTTGCCTCGTTGCCCACTTGCCCCATCTGCACATAATTCAAAGGATCTGCCTTCAGCATCTCAAGCTGCGCCAAGGTCGCTTCAACCTCAGCGACAATCTGGCCGGCAACCACGCCGCCCAGCTTCACGGCATAGGCATCCTCGTACATGGAGCGCACCAACTTGATAACCTGATGATCATCCTCGCGCGGCACTTCACCACCCGCTACAGCCGGCGCCTCTGCGGCTGCGGGAGCATCTTCCTTTGCAGGCTCGCCTTCCGCTGCTGCGGCTGTATCCGTGGCTTCCTCCACTGGTGTGGGGCTGCTGCCTGGAACAACATACTCAGGTTCAGGTGGAACCATGCGTGCGCGCACCTCTTCACCCAGCACGGCAACCACCTGAGCATCTGCCGCCTGCGCGATTTTCATTGCTTCCGTGGCATTTTGAATGATTGTATCCGTGTTTTTCCTGGCAATGACCAGCGAGTTTTCAACCGCGGTGATAATCTTAAACTGCTCGCTCTGCATCTGCAGCACCTTGTTTTCATCCGCCTTGCGCCGGTTCATATCCATCACAAACCAAACAGCCGCTCCAATGATAATCAACGCCAAAAAGATCAAAACCGCGGCAACCGCCATGGTCTTGCAACCCTGCGCCTGGGGGCTTGTCTCAAGATCAGAGGGTGTCGCAGCATCTCCACCCGCGTTGCCGGCACCGTTTCGGGCAATGCTCATGGTGTCTTTATTGCGGCTGAACTTCATCGCGTCCTTGCCCTTGATTTTGATTCGGCGGGAGCTTTTTTTGACAGGCCCCGCCTTGGAGAGATAGCGTTTCATGTCACCCATCAAAGAGCCATAGGTCGGATATCGCTTGGCTGGATCAACCTCCAACATGCGGGCGATCAGATCCTCAACCTCGGCCGGTATCTCCTTGCCTGTAACCTCACTGAGCGACTTGGGTGCTCTTTCAAAGCGCGCCTTGACAACCGCGGTCGCGTCCGGACCATCAAACGGCGGTTGATTGGCAATCACATGATAGAGAGTGGCGCCCAGACTGTAAATATCCGAGCGGTAGTCGCTCTTCTGCCGGCGAACCTTCTCGGGCGCAATATAAAAAGGGGTGCCCCAGACCTCGTTGTCATTGCCCGTACCTAGTGCCACCAAGCCAAAATCAACCAATTTGGCGTTGTCCTCCGAGTCAAACAGGATATTCTCCGGTTTAACATCGCCATGCACCAGTCCGGCCTCAGCCGCCTCCCGCAACCCTTCGGCAATTTGCGCGCCAACATGAATCGCGAACGTAGGGTCAACGCCGCCCTCTTCCTCCATCTTATCCTCAAGACTGCCGTTGGGTACCAGCTCCATGACAATGTAAGGCTGCCCATACTGCTGACCAAAAGAGTAAATCTGCACAATGTGGGGGTTGTTCAACTTGGCCGCCGCCTGCGCCTCACGCTGGAATGTCTCAACAAAATCAATGTCATCGCCAAGGCTCTGCAACATCACCTTGATGGCCACCTCGCGATTCAAGCCCTCATCGCGGGCCAGATAAACACCGCCCATACCACCGGCGCCGAGCAACTCCAGTAAAAGAAAGGGGCCAAACCTTGCCGGCACCTGAAACGCATGGGAGCACTTGGAACACTCGACACTTGTGAAGGCCGGCAGATTCTCAACCCCAAGTATTTCACCGCATTTCGGACAAGCCGCTTCGCTGACCGGATCAGTATAAATATGAGACTCGTGTGTATTTTCCATAACCGTAAACCTCTAAACGTCTAAAAATCTCTCTAAAAAAACTCCCTGTATTTAAGCACTTAATATTGCCTTATTTTTGCAATTTTGTCTAACATTAAAAGAAGGTATTGCGCATTTGCCTTTAAATTTAATTGAAAGCACATTCGGTGTCACCGCTACCGCAGCACCCAAGCCGAGAAGGGCAACCGGTCGAGCAACAGATTGAAGGTCAGCTTGTATGTGTCTGTCGCAGCGTCGTATTCACTCTGCCAATAATCGTTGCCATGAACGGATTGATCGAACTTGCGCTCTTTCCCTTCAACAACCTGGTAAAGCGAGTAGTCACCATTGCCCTTCAACCCTTCGAACCGGAGCGGCACAGCACCCACACCCCCAAAAATATTGACGCGCACCTCAGGCGCTGTTACCTGAACAATGACTGGATAGCTGTGCAGCAACTTTCCTCCCGTGACCTGCACTTCCAACGCGTTGCCCCTGGCCTCGCGATGTGTGGTTTTCCATGAAACAGGGTTTTCAATTAAATGTTCCCTGAAAGCGGCGTTAGGGCCATAGTAATCGTCGGCCATACGCGGCAGGGTCACCAGTTCAACCTCCAGCACCATGCTGTCGCCTGCGCGGAATTTTTTGATCCCTTCCGGCGGCCCGATCTCAAGATCCAGGTTAGCCGGAGCCGCGCTGTACAGCGGAGCGCTGATGGTCGGCGCGGCATAGGCCTGCCCGTTAATCGTGGCCTTGAAATCCCGGATCACCAGCGCGCGGTAACCAGTGCCCCAATCCTTGCCGTCCGTGCCATGTGCGCCAGGCAGCGCCACCCACCAGGGCGCAGCCCCCTCCAGCAACACATTATCCAGAAAAAACGCGCCCTTTTTCAAATCCGACGGCACATCCAGCTCCTTGAGGCAGCCAGCGCGGTTGCCGTAAGCCACCTGCGGGGTGGCATGACGGCCAGTGCGTCCCAACTTGAAGAGCGAAATCCTTTCAGCCGCGACATCGGTTGTAAAGCGATACTCCAGCCGCTGGAAGGTGCGGCTGTAGTCATCTGTGCGCAGGGTTCTGATCTGCGCTGCAAAGTCGATCTCGCGGTTCTCACCGTAATAGCCGCAGTGTCTGACATCTGTCAGACAAGGGCCATGTGAGATATAAGCGGTTTTCATCTCTTTCGGCAGATACTTGCTCTGCTGCGCATCCTGGAGCATCAGCCAGTCGCCGCCCCAGCCGGCATCAGTCCAGCCCCACTGCTTACCCTCCCGCCCATTGCGCGTCATCAGCATCCGCACATCGGTGATCATCACATCCACGCAGCTCATATCCATGTCAAAGCAGATTGTTTCGCCCCAGCAGCCGATCGCCAGTTGATCCCAGCGCCCATTGCTGTGGCTGTAGCCCACCAGACTCAACTGCGCATGCGAGGCTGCCGGCAAATGACCGTAAAAGCCATAGATAACCCGCAGGGTGTAAACCGCGCGCCCCTCAACTGGCAGCATCGCATAGGCCATCAGATAGGTGCCCATCTCCTTGCAGTGCCAGTTTTTACTCAACTGCACCGGAATCCCGGTCGGCACCCCCGACGCATCGCAGAGCATGGGGCAGAGCCCCGTGATATTCGCGGGCGGACGCAGATCCAGCAGAAACGGGAGGTGACGCAAGGGCCCCGCGCTGTGAACAGTAATCGTAAACTCATCGTATTTGCGGATGTCGGTATAGCCGCTCGCAAAATCGCGTTTAAGATTCACCGCGCTGGCAACATAACAGTTTTTACTGGTGTCAAACCTGACTGCAACATCCTCATTGGCCGCGGTTTTAACCTCGATTAAAGGCACGGACTTTGCCCCTGTTGGCGCCAGTTCGCAGGTCATTGACAGAGACTCCCTCTGCTCCGGATGCCAGCCGTTGTCAAGAGCCAGTTCAGCCTGCCAATTGCCGACCTCACTTCGCAGCGAGAGCCGCAGCACAGCGCGGGAGTAGCTTTCAACAGGTGCGCCCGTTGCAGGATCACCAGCCGGCGCAGCCTCTAAAGTCAAGGTCAGCGTCCCTGGCCAGGCCACCAGATCCAAGCGGCTGGCGCATGGCAGCCGCACCCCTGCCGCACTCCGGAAATCAAGCTCCTGAAAATCAAAGTGCTGCACAAAGCGTCCCGACTCCCAGAGCCGAACATCCGCGAGGCGTTTGACATCCCGGCTCACTCCAGCCTTGCAGCGCTCCGCCCGATAGAGCACACCATCCACCTCCAGCTCGATCCGCAGCTCAGCAGGTGCCAGGTTTTTAAGCTTCTCACCCTTGTGGCTGAGCGCCTCCGCATAGCTGACGGGATTCTCAAGCCTCCCCAGGGCGGCTGCCCGGAAATCCGAGACATTCAGTGTAAACCCATAGTGGCTGGTCTCAATCCCGAAGATCTCGCTGCTGCTGTCGGTTTTCAGTTTACGCCACCCATTGAGCCAGCAGCTATAGGTATATCCCGGATTGCCTGGCTGGCTATGTGCGCAGCTGATCACCCCGCAAACCACCCCCAGCGCCAGTAAAGTTTTTTTCATTATTTTTATACCTTCCTTAATAGAGCGAACTTACGCTTTAAAACCCTGTACTTGAAAATCGTCAACCAACATCGTCGCCGCTATCGTAACCCAAAGGCGCAGCCAATTTATTTCGAATTGCAATTATCTCAGTCCCTGCCACAAAAAACAAGCAATTCGGCCAACTATTTTTAAAAATCATCAATTTCTGTGCTTGTCTTTCGCGGCAGAAGTTGAGAGACTATTTGTTTAATAAGGATCATTTATGAAAGCAAGTACCATTCTGTTGAACCTCATGCTAACCCTGAGCCTCAGCGCCCAAACCAATCTTTTTAACGGAAAAGACCTGAGCGGCTGGAAAAGAGCGGAGATCGTCGACAACGGCGAGATCAAAGTGCTGCCAGGCGGTATTGTTGAATGCAATGCGGGCCGTCCGATCAGCGGCATTGCCTATACCAATGAGTTTCCCACCATGAACTATGAACTCTCGCTTGAGGCAATGCGGGTCGAAGGCGACGATTTTTTTATTGCGCTCACCATCCCCGTTGAAAACAGCTTCTGCACTGTGATTATTGGCGGCTGGGGCGGCGGACTCTGCGGTCTCTCCTCTTTCGACGGCGGCGATGCTGCCAACAATCAATGGGCGCAGGGCCTGACCCTGAAAAATAACCGCTGGTATAAGCTGGTTGTCAGGGTGACCACCTGCGTGCTGCAAATATCTCTTGACCAAGACCTCTACACAGCGCGAATCGAATTCGATGACAGCCGGCGGCTCTCACTGCGTTTTGGCGACATGGAGAAGACCACCCCGCTGGGGCTGGCAACCTATGAGACCAAGGCGCACTGGCGCAACTTCACCATAACCCCCATCACCGAGCTGCGTCCTGAAGACAAAGTGCGTGCCGGGGAGTAAGGTTAGGGAGCGGACGAGCTGTTTTGTCCCGTAAGTCGAGCGGTAAGAGCACGCTGAAGCGTGAACAACAAACCGCTGCCCCGCAAGGTTTGTTGTCCATCCTTTCCATGTCCGGCGTAGCTGCGAAGCGCGAAGACGGAAGCCTGATCCAAAGCGGGTTATGGAGACGTTACTATAAAAGTGATAATGAAGTAATGCAAGCATCTTGCTTGCAGAAAACAGGTTTAAGAACACGAGGATGCTGATGAATTTAAAAAATGGCTTTACTCTTCTCTTGGCAACAGTTTTGTCGGCATCAGCTCAGGATGTGGCAAAAGTTTTCTCTCCTGAACGTGACTTCATCTCGTTGCACTACGACCATGCGCCTGACAAGGATGACGGACACAGTGTGGCGGCAGACCGGACAATTCTGCAATCAATGTTTGGAGTGGAGTGGATTCAGGCGCACACGGTTGCAGTCTCCGGGGCGTATGGCAAGAACGAAAAGACCTTCAACCCTAAATCCGATGTTGTCATGAATGCAGCATGGAACGGTTGCGGTGATTGGTTGGCTGCGCACACCAATCGGGACGCGGTCGTGCGGGAGCTTGTCGGGCGATGGACGAAAACAATCGAGGCGGGCGGCGATGTATGGGTCAAAGAGGGAGGTCAGTCGGACATCACAGCTGCCACACTGGAACAAATACGCGCGGCTTCGCCTGCCATTGACACCAGGAAACGTATCCACGTGGTGCAGCATAGCAACTGGAATGAAAATCAGACAACTGATGCGGCCCTCTCCTATACTAAAGCGAACAGCGATTACATCCGGATCAAGGATGCCAACGCCTATTTAAACCTCAAGGGAGGAGATGAGGTTTTCGAGAAAGCGGCGTTAGGTCACCCTGTTTACGGAGCTGGGTGGAAAGCGGCCTTTGCCTACTACAATCCGAAGCAACGGCTGGACTTCTCGGACACCGGTGAACTCATGAGAATTTTGGGGTTGGGTGAGATGAACCTCAATGAATTTCGTGAACGTTTCTTGACGGATAACACGCAGGCGAAATAACGGCGCGGAGCTTGCAGCTTGCGGCTCGCGTTGCACTCTACTTTCGCTCGTCGGCGCGGTCACGGCCCCCGCCCTACAGCTTCGACCTGACAATCGCCCGGCTGGCGCATTCTTGGCAGCTTCGGCTCGCATATCACTCGGCTGGTGCGCACATTCCAGCTTGCGGGGCACTG
>JAQUCE010000031.1:0-4547 GCA_028686345.1 Kiritimatiellia bacterium | reverse complement strand
TGACCGCGGGCCGTGACCGCGGGCCGTGACCGCGGGCCGTGACCGCGGGCCGTGACCGCGGGCCGTGACCGCGGGCCGTGACCGCGGGCCGTGACCGCGGGCCGTGACCGCGGGCCGTGACCGCGGGCCGTGACCGCGGGGTGGCGCGTTTATGCCAGCGTCAGGCAATTCGGTTCGCGAAGCACAAGCTGTCGCTTCGGCGGCGGGGTCACGGCCCCCGCCCTACAACTTCGACCTGACAATCGCCCGACTGGCGCGCACATTCCAGCTTGCGGCTCGCATTGCGCTACACTGTCGTTCGGCGGCGGAGTCACGGCCCCCGCCCTACAGCTTCGACCTGACAATCGCTCGGTTTTCGCGCTCCTGGCAGCTCGCGGCTCGCGTTGCACTACTCTGTCGCTCGCCGGCGCGTTCAAGGCCAGCCGCCCTACAGCTTCGACCTGACAATCGTTCGGCTGACGCGCTCCTGGCGGCTCGCATTGACTGTAGCTCGGGGTCGGTATCGGTATCGAAGGGCGCAAAGGCTCGATCCCGACACCAACCTCGACTCCGATGCAGCTGACCGTCGAGTTAACCCGCCGTTTTTTCGCAGCGCGCGGCGCGATCGGAATCCAACGCGGGAGGGGCTTCCAGCCCCTCGAAGATAGCCGAGGGGCAGGATGCCCCTCCCACTCTTGCCTACAACTATCACTTAGCTGTAGTTACGTTCTTGTTTTTTCGTTGTTCAGCCGTGCGTCTGACTGAATTCCGCACTCTTCGGCAAGAGCCGCGCTGCGGCGCTCCTGCTCGTTCATCAGAATATTCACCGCCTGGATATAGGCGAGGATACTCGCCTCAATCACGTCGGTGGAAACGCCGCGGCCATGGTAATTGCGCTCGCCGTTACGCACGCGCACCGTGGCCTCGCACTGCGCATCGCGACCGCCGGTCACAGCGGAGAGTTCAAAGGAATCCAGTGCGACATCCACCTCCAGAATCTGATTGATCGCGGCAAAGGAGGCGCTGATCGGACCATCGCCAATTGCCACCTGCTCGACCTTTTTGCCATCAACAATCAAGCGCACAGTACTAACCGGCGTAATCGCGTTGCTGGCAGTTGTGTTGAACCGGTCGAGTCTGGCGCCGGCAACCACCATGGTCTGCACATCATAGGCCAAAGCCTCGATATCCGCATCACCAACGCACTTTTTACGATCCGCCAAATCCTTGAACTTGCCGAACAGCTCCTTGATACGCTGCTCATCAAAGTTAAAGCCCAGCTCCGCCAGCCGACTCTCAAAAGCGTGCTTGCCGGAGTGCTTGCCCAGCACCATCTTATTGGCAGGCAAACCGATTGACTCGGGTGTCATAATCTCGTAGGTCAGCGGGTTGGCCAACATGCCGTGCTGATGGATGCCGGCTTCGTGCGCAAAGGCGTTTTCACCGACAATCGACTTATTGGCCTGCACCCGGCTGCCAGTCACATTGACCACGCAGCGGCTGGCAGGGTAGATGCGGGAGGTGTCGATGTTGGTGTACGCCTGATAGTAGTCCTTGCGGGTCTGGATGGCCATCACCACCTCTTCCAAGGCGGTGTTACCAGCGCGCTCGCCAATGCCGTTGACAGTACACTCCACCTGCTCCGCGCCAGCCTTAATGGCGGCCAGCGAGTTCGCGACCGCCAATCCCAGGTCGTTATGGCAGTGCACGGCAATGCGCGCCTGCGCGATGTTGGGCACATGCGCGCGGATATCCGCAATCAGCTGGCCAAACTCCTCTGGCACAGCATAGCCGACAGTATCGGGAATATTGACCGTCGAGGCGCCGGCGGCAATCACCCCCTCAATCACACGGTAGATAAAGGCGCGTTCGCTGCGCGAGCAATCCTCCAGCGAAAACTCAACATCGCCGCAGAGGTTGCGGGCATACTTCACCATCTCCACTGCCTGCTGATAGACCTCATCCGGCCGCATCTTGAGCTTGAACTCCATGTGAATCGGAGAGGTGGCGATGAAAGTATGGATGCGCGGACGCGCAGCCCTTTTGACCCCCTCCCAAGCGCAGTCAATATCCCCTGGCAGGGCGCGGCACAAGCTGGCCACAGTGGCGTTTTTAACCACCTCGGCAATCGCCTTGACAGATGCCAGATCGCCCTTTGAGGCAATCGCGAAGCCAGCCTCAATCACATCCACCCGCAATGCTTCGAGGTGTTCGGCAACCAGCAACTTATCGTTCAAGTTCATGGTGCATCCCGGAGATTGCTCGCCGTCGCGCAATGTGGTGTCAAACACATAGATGCGTCGCATATTATTTTTATCTCTCATCTTTCTTCTCTCCTTAACAGTTGCCCGTCACCGATTTCCCGCGCCCTGGAAAACAAAAAACTCCCGCTGACACTGAATATCGGTCACGGGAGTTTTGATTCTACTTGGCCCTGCAAAAGCCTACACTACAACCATCCCATAGCCGTCTAACAGCTTGAGCGTGGTAAGTCGCAGGTTGAAAATTTTTCCAGTTGTTTGCATTGCCGTGTATTATTTCATAATCTGCATGAAATTGGCAAGCTCATTTTGCCGGTTTCAAGTATGCCGCGTTTCTGCTAGAATGGCCGTATGATTTCCCTGAAAGAGCCATTGATATTCACCCCTGTCTACAAAGACTATCTCTGGGGCGGCGGCAAGATCGCGGAGCTGTTCCATCGGGAGGGCACACCGGAGCCCTGCGCTGAATCATGGGAGATCTCCGCCCATCCTGACGGCACCAGCATAGTCGCGGCGGGCACCCTTAAGGGCTGCGGCTTGGATGAGCTGGCGCAACGCTTTGGTGCCAAGCTGACAGGCACTCTGGCACCGCAGAGCGATTGCTTTCCCTTGCTGTTCAAGGTTATTGACGCACGCCAAAAACTCAGCCTGCAGGTGCATCCCAACAACACCAACGCCGCACTGACAGCCGGTAACCCAAAGACCGAGATGTGGTATGTGCTCGACGCTGAGAGCGACTCCGCGCTCTATGCGGGATTGGGCGCCACCGCCAATGAGCAGAGCGTAAGAGACGCGCTGGCAGATGGCAGCGTGGCAGAGCATTTGATAGAGCTGCGCGTGCGGCCAGGGCAGGCGCTTTTTATTCCCGGCGGCCTGGCGCACGCCATTGGCGAAGGCTGCCTGGTCTACGAGGTGCAACAAAACTCCAACACCACCTACCGGATGTTCGACTGGAACCGCACTGATGCAACGGGCAAATCCCGTCCGTTGCATATTGAACAAAGTCTTCAGACCATTGACTGGAGCCTCAAGCCGCCAGCCATGATCACACCAACCGTGGATCATACGCTCAATGGGGCCTGCTGGTCAAAGGTGGTTGCCTGCGAGTTCTTCACAGTGCGCAAGCTTGATCTGAGCGGCTCGGCGGAGGTTGAGCACAATGGCACCACCTTCTCCGCGATCTTTATTGCCGCGGGCGCAGCGATGCTCACCTGCAATGACAGCACTATTCACCTTGGCCGCGGCGACAGCGCCCTGATTCCAGCGGACGCGGAAAAATTTACCCTCACAGCCGCAACAATAGCAACGTTGCTCCTAACAACCATTAGCAAACCTGATACAACTTTATGATTCAAAAAACATACCATCTCGGCCGAATTTTCGGCATTCCGATCAAACTGGACTTCTCGGTGATCATTCTCGCAATTTTCCTTGCGATATCTCTCGGCGATCCGCTCCTGGGTGTGCTCGCTGCCGCTGGACTGCTGCTCTCGATCACACTGCATGAGCTGGGCCACAGCGTGGTGGCCATGGCCTTTGGCTGCAAGGTGCGCGACATCACCCTGATGCTGCTGGGCGGCTGCGCAACCATGCTCAGCATGCCGCGCAAACCCTGGCAGGAGTTTCTGATGGCCCTGGCAGGCCCGACGGTCAGCTTGATTCTGGCCGCTCTTGGGCTCGTGGTTGCGCCTCGGATTCCCGGGATGCCACGCCTTGCCATGGAGGTGCTCTACATTTTCGGATACATCAACTTAGTGCTGGGTATCTTCAACCTGGCTCCCGCCTTCCCGATGGATGGCGGACGCATGCTACGCTCCTTGCTGCAGCAGTTTTTCATGACCAAACTGAAGGCCACCTGGTGGGCATCGCGGGTCGGACGCTTCCTGGCAATCATGTTCGCCATCTGGAACATCTATTTCTACCTGTTTGACAAAGCGCACTTCGGCGGCTATCTGTTCATGCGGCTGCTGCTCGCCTACTACATCTACAGCGCGGCTGAGCGGGAGTACCGCATGGTACTGATGGAGGAGCGCGGCACAACCGGAAATCCGTTTGCGGATATGTTTAGAAATTTTTCCTCTGGTACAGGGCAACGGACATCCGAGCCGCCGGTTGATGAGGGCCAGGTGATTGTCAGCCCCCCGCCCTACAAACGCGGCAGCGGCGACCGCGTTGATATTCACAAAGAGTAGCGGAGGGTTAGGAGTTAGGGGTTAGGAGTTAGGGGTTAGGAGTTAGGGGTTAGGGGTTAGGGGTTAGGGATTAGGTTCCGCGCAAAACAATGAGGTAACTCGAAGGCCCGTTGAA
>JAQUCE010000213.1 GCA_028686345.1 Kiritimatiellia bacterium | reverse complement strand
GACGATTTACCAGAGAATACCTTTATGTGGAGTGGTGGGTGCGCTCTTGAGGACCGATTATTTGCAGCAATAGAATTGGCAACCTACATTGAGAAAACTTGGGACGGCAAATCACCGATTAACCTTATTGGCCATAGTCATGGTGGAAATGTTGCCATTGAGGCTGCGAATATTCTGGGTCAGAAAGGTTTGACTATCGACACCCTTATCACCATCCAGACGCCGGTCTTAAAAGAACATCAACTAACAGAAGGTAATGTCAAAATACACATGAATTTTTATGGTGCATTAGATCCTGTGCAGAAGCTTGGTGGACATGGGTTGACAAGTCCATTATTACCAACAGCAAATCAATATAAGGACGGAGATTGGGGATTAGCTGGCAGGACATTTGCAAATGCAGGGAACTATCAAACAACAAGATTATCGATACATACGCAGTACTATAACGATGTAAAATTCTGGCGAATAAATCTTGCAAGGCACATAAACCAAATACCGTATTTAAAACCGTATTTAAATATGAAGTAACTAATGGATCAACCAATCTTATTGGTAATGGAGGAGAGATATGGAAACACCTTGTGGGAGAGCAATATTATCATTATATGTAGCAACGACTGTGTTGGTCACCTTTAATCAACTTATATTTGACAAGTTAGGGCAGCTAGCTAGTTTTGCTTTATCCGCGTTAGCATTGATGGTTATTGCATATTGTATATTCGCCATGGCTAAAACGGGACAAGTAGATGTGGTAAGTTATTGTGTGTTAGTAGCCTATGTGTTCCATTTAATAACCGGTTTATTAATAAATAATATATACAAGGAACCAATAATATCGGAAATCATTGTACACACGTCTCTTTACATTATGATAGGAGCGGCAATAATAACACTAACAATAATTATGAGGATAATGATGCGTCTACGTCGCTGAAAAAAGCATATGTGCATTATGGCTATCACCGGCGAGGTAGGAGCCGGCAAATCGACCACATTGCGGGCGGTAACCGCACAGCTGCCTACTGCGCTTTACCGATTCATGTACTTGCCGAAACCGATTAACTCATCGCGTGATCTCTTTCGAGAGCTATTACTGGTGTTACGTATAAACCCGCCTTGGGATGGCCGCCGATGCCAGGTTGCGGTTGCGGGAGGCATTGGAAACCATGAAACGAGATGGCCTGACGCCAGTGTTAATTCAAGACGAGGCGCAAGCGCTTACGGGTGCCACACTAGAGGAGCTACGTATGTTAACCAGCTTCGATATGGATGCCCGGCCTGTTTTCGCCATGGTTCTTTGTGGACAACCCGAGCTTAACGGTATTTTAGCTAACCGCAGCCAGGAAGCACTAGCTCAACGAATCACGGTTCGTTACCATTTGGTAGGTATGGAACGAGAAGAGACTCGAGCTTATGTTGAACACCATCTGAAATTGGCGGGTGTGGATCGCCTCATATTTGATGATACGGCTCTACAGCATCTATTTGAATTCACACATGGTTTGCCTAGGTTGGTAAACCGTTATGCTTTGCAGGCGTTGGAATTGGCTTGGCGTCAGGGTTTGGAGCGAGTTGATTTAAAGACAATGGAGATGGTTACGGCTTTTTGATGCTCAAGATGTGAACTGTTGGTGGCCATTCTGAGAACCACAGAGTGGCCACCTAACTTAGGCTAATAGAAAGGCTCCTAAAGGGTTCATTTTATGGTGGTAATTGAAGGTCGAATAATGATAGCAGCCGAAGTTCAGATAGTGTTGGTCTCTACAAGAAAGACCCAATTGCCTCGTACCATAGGAGGTACAACCCCAAAGTAAGGAGGGTTAGTTACCCATGAGGAAAAACAAAAAGGACAATTTGATGTTGCTTTGGAGCTACACAATTGCGATTTTGCTATTCTTCAATTGCGGTGTGTCAAAAGCTAAGTTTGGTTTTATTGAACATCCGAATTTTACACTCATTACTGCTAAGGAAATAGGAAATGAATTGGAATTTGAGTATGAGAATTCTACAATAAGTTTTTCAGTAGATCGTTTGGATAACACTGAAATACAAATACAGTACAACGGAGTTCGTGATGTATTTAGCCTAAGCTATATGATATAGACAACAATGGAATTGCCGATTATTTTCTATTGAGCTATCCTGTTGGTGCTTCTGGAGCCACGGCATCCATAATTCAAATAGCAGCAGTACTGCTCTATGATGATAGTGTGAGATTGATAGAGCTCAGCTCATTTTTGGTATTGTCACCAGAACATTTATTTGCAGATATTACCCGAGATGGGAAATATGAGTTTATTATGTTTACAAGGTTGACATGTGAAGAGACTGGGCAAATTTTCTACTCGGTTCAAGTATTTTCGTTAGACAAAAATGGTGCAAAGAACATTACTGAGGATGTGAAAAATATTCCTCAATTTGTTCAAACTTCGAGTGGAATACTCCAAGTTGTAAAAGAGATTCCTAAATGCTTTGGTGAATTACCAAAAAGCGAGCATCCAAGTGTGTTGCTAAACCGATAGAAAGATCCATATTATGGAGTTCTTTGCAAGGCAGGCGAATAGGCGGTCCGAAAAGGAATATCTCGACAAATGCAGCGAACGTTGCATTTGCGTTTCTAGGATACACTTTCATGCCCCGAAAAGCCAAAGGCCAGAACGGGAAGGAATTCACAAGTTTCTTGCCAGCCATCAGTCAGCAAGCGCAAAAGCGCATACGCATGCAAAACCATCGTGGTCATGCAAGGAAACCCAGTAGTAAACCGATTTCAACGCATTATGGTACAGGACCAAATGAGGTCTGGATGTGGGATATTACATGGTTACCGGGCCCAGCTAAAGGCATCTACTTCTACCTATATTTGATTTTGGATTTATTCAGCCGAAAAGTCGTCGCCTGGGAAATAA
>JAQUCE010000030.1 GCA_028686345.1 Kiritimatiellia bacterium | reverse complement strand
TCTTTAACCGCGGCAATGCCCTCCTGAACTGGAACCTCAGCTTTGGCAAAGAGGAGAAGTTTCTCTCACCATCGCTTGACCAACTCTATAACTGGAACACCCTGTCAATTGAACAGCCCTGGGATACATCCACCAATCGCACCTTCTCACCTCCCTACGCGCTGCATGCCGCGTTAACATCAACCAGAGGGGCTGCGCATCACGCCTCCATCGCCATGCCAGCAGTCACCATTGGCGCAAATGCGCAGCTCTCCTTTGCCTACTGGATCGCTTCGGAGACATACCTCAGGGTTGATCCATCGCGGGCCTTTGACGGCGGCATCGTGGAATACTCAATTGATGGCGGCAGCAGCTTCCACCTCCTGGACGGCCCCTACACCCATACTATCTATGGCTATCCGCAGTCGCCCTGGCCTGACTTGACACCCTGTTTTGCCGGAACCGGCACAGTTTGGACAACTGCGGTCTTTGATCTGATGACTGCCTGCCCGGAAAAGAACGGACTTGAAGGGCAGAGTGTGATCTTCCGCTTTGTGTATGGCGGTGACGACAACACCGACCTTGAGGGATGGTACATTGACGACATCCTCATCTCACCCGCAGCGCCTCCCGCAGGTTTCACATACACCCTGCCACAGACAAACCCTTTCATTACAGCACCCGGCTACCTGAGCGAGCTGCTCTGGCGTAACCTGCCGCAGGTCTGCGCCTCGCGCGACGAAAACACAACGCTGATCCTCAACAGCAACGACCCAATCAACCCCAGGCACTCGTTCTACTGGCAGCTGAAAATCCGCCAGCCTCCAGCACTGCTGCACTACTCGGTCGCACAGATCACCAACGGCAATGGCACTGTCGCCCTTAACACCCAAATCCACGAACACGACCAGGAACCTGTAACCGTGAAGCTGGAGTGGTCGCAGGAGCGCGGACACCACTGGCACAGCGCGTCGCTCACCAACATCACCCTCCAACCCTCCCACACCAACATGCCGGACTATGCAGCTGATGGCATAATTGAAAACATCCCGGCTGCCACCAACTCCATTCCTGTGACCAACCTGATCACTGCCGTCTGGAACAGCGCCGCACCAGAGGTTGATATTGGCTGGAGTTCCAACATCTACATGCAAATCACCGCCGCCTCACCCTGGTTTGAAACAGTTCAGACAAAAATATTCGCGGTTGATAACATTGCACCGCAGTTCACCGCCGGAGGCTTAACAGCCGGGCCGCGGGGACGTGGCGGCGACTACCTGCTCACAACCAACCAGATCTCGCTCACCTGGCCGCCGGCAACTGACACTCCGTTGCATAATCCTGTGACCTACACCATCCGCAGCGGCGGCGAGCTGCTGGGAGCCTGCAGCAACGCGCTCAGCACCCTGCTCTCCATGACGGCCCGACTTGATCAACACAGCACTATCACCATTACCCCCTCCGATCCAATTGGAAACAGCGGTGAAAGCCTGGAATTGGCCGCCCTGATTCTTGATCCCCGGGGCGATTATGACCAGGATGGAACAACCACCGGCCATGAAGAGCTGGCTGGAACCGATGCCAGCGACCCGCAGAGCGTATTTGTCATCAAACTCTTTGCGCCAGAGGCTACCGGCCATCGCCTGAGCTGGACAACCGTTATTGGACAAAGCTACACGGTTGAATCAACCCCGCAACTGATTGATGCGCTCTGGACGCCGGTTGACAACTGCATTGATATCCCGGGCACCGGCGGCATAATCTCAATCACGCTAGCGCAGAGCACTGGCGCAACCTTCTTCCGCGTCAGAGTCAGGTAACCATCCAAACCAGCCACGCGACTGCGTAGCGACCAAGTGATCAAGTTATTTCCAACGTGGGAGGGGCTTCCAGCCCCTCATCTTCCAACGTGGGAGGGGCTTCCAGCCCCTCTAAGACAGCCGAGGGGCAGGATGCCCCTCCCACTCTTAATAAAGAGCACGCAGCTGCGCAAGCTGAAAAAACGCGGCAACCAAGTGTCACGCGATCCACAGCTTTAGAATGGTGGCACTGACCGTGCCGGCGCGCGAAAGTGTCGTGCCACGCTAATCATTTAGTAACAAACGCTGTACGTTTGGGGAAGCGAAGGTAAGTTCTCAATAACGAGTCAGAGGACAAAGAGCACACTGAAGCGTGAACAACAAAAGGCTGCTACGTAAGGTTTGTTGTCCAGCCTTTAGGCTGCTGGCTGCTGCGTAAGGTTTGTTGTCCAGCCTTTAGGCTGCTGGCTGCTGCGTAAGGTTTGTTGTCCAGCCTTTCCGTGTCCGGCGTAGCTGCTAGTGCGAAGACGGAAGGCTGCTCCAAAGCGGGTTATTGAGACCTTAAATGCGACGAGTTTATGCCTGCAGGTACGGTTTGATCTCGCATTATCCGTTACAATGAAATCACGGACACCAGACTACAGCAACTCCAGATTGTGCTGAAGCAGCAATTCACTAACAATTTATTGAAACCCTTTAAGCCCTCATAAGCGAAAACAACATTCCTTTAAATTAGTTTTCTTGTTTTACAATCCGGAATCCTAATTACATAGAACCGCTGCCTGTTGAAAAAGTTATAGAGTGCATGTGAATTTTTCGATGTGAAAGTGGCTGTTGTTTATACCCGGCAACGCAACAGCTTGGTCAGGCCCGTGGCAGCGAAGATGCTCTGCAAATTCGCCGGTTTGACTCAACGCATAATTCTCAGGAACAATAGATCCTCAAGATTGCGGCGGCCATCAATCACAACTTCGATACAAACACACCCTTTTTCAATTTTATATATTACGCGCCAAGGTGCTATGATCAACTCCCTGTAAACCGTAATTCCATGTTTTGCTAATTCAGGGACAACTCGACCGCGCTTCGGGTTTGCATAAAGCCCGTCTATCTTGTCTTTGATATTTTTCACAACTCTGCGTGCGCTATCAGGAGACTCCTGAGCAATAAAATCCGCAATTTCAAAGAGGTCCTGTTTAGCAGGATCGGCCCACTCTATAGAGTACTCATTCATTGATCTGCAATCTCTGTTCCAACTCAGAAAAAACCTCTTCGTGAGTTGACGTCTTGCCCTCTTTAATCGCACTCTCACTGTGATAGATTAATTTCATCATAGTGAGAGCCTTTTTCATCTCCTGAAAAGAATCAAGATCCTGTAAAACCGCTTTAGGCTCGCCGTTTTGAGTAATAACAACATGACGATGAGTCTCATTGACCTGCGCCAAAAGATCCGCAGCTTTTGATTTCAAATAAGTTACGGGACGTATATCAGTTTTTATCGACATCATTTCCTCCTGTCCTTTTAACGTACCAAATTCAGTCCGATACTGCAATCTCAAATTTCCAAGAGAGATTGGTCAGCGACAATTAGAAATTAACATTTTTTTGACCAATAAGCTGTCGCATTTCACAACCACGCCGAAGAGCGCCCGAGCTGCATGCGTATTGGTAGTCACGAAATAACAGCCGGGCGAGGTGTAATCCCACCCCTTCATCCGAATGCTTTGGCGATTTGGCCGCCCTGTCTTTTGCATCAGATCAACCTCTGGTTCCTTTTGATTGCTTAAAAATTCTTCTTACGCACCTTCTTTTCTGACGACAGTTTTTTCCGCTCGGATTTGATGAGGGCTAATAGTGCTTCAGCGGAGTTTTCGCCGGTGATAAGATCGGGGTTGGCGGCGCGCCAGTCGGCGGTGAGGTCACCACGGAAGGCTTTGGCAAGGATCGATTGCGTCAGATGGTTGACGTGCGTCTGTGCATCCTTCACCCGCTGCTCTATCTGATCGGCAAAGGCAAAGAGCTCCTCCACGCGACGGACGATCTCGGCTTGCTCTTTCAATTCTGAGGAACTGAAAGTTAAAGCGGCAATTTCTTTACTGTTTGTGTTATTCACACCACTTGTTGAGCGTGCCTGCAGCTGAATGATCTTGCGTATTTCAGGGCCTTGTAAGCAAAGCAGAAGATATTTGGGCAACACTAATGAGTTATCAACGCGAACTCTAATTAGGTACCCAGCAAAAAGGCAATGTGTCGCATCCTTTTCAACAATAGCGGTTTTTCCTATAACCGCGGTGAGCCTCATCCACCACAATGCAGTCGTATTGGTCAACTGTCGGGATATTTGCATCGTTGTTGTTGAACATGATGCGGCGCATAATACTTTGCACAGTGGAGACATCGACCCGCGTATCTGACTCCACCTCAGATTGGGTGATATCCTTAACGCCGAATGTTTTGGAGAAGCTGAGAAAATCCTCGAGCAGAACATCATGGAAGCTATCGCTGGCCTGCTCACCGAGTGCATTGCGGTCCACCAAAAACAGAACGCGTTTAAAGCGGTCGGATTTAATCAGGCGGTAAATCAAGCCAATCGCCGTGCGCGTCTTACCTGTGCCGGTTGCCATGGCCAGCAGGATGTTCTGCTGATTGTCAAGCAGGGCTCCCTCCACTTTACGCACCGCTGCTTCCTGATAATCTCTCAGCCCCAGATAATCAAAGGGTTCCACTGCGAGCTTTTTGTTGGCCGAGACAATATCCTGTTTGAGCAGCTCTTCGAGTTCTTCCGGGGAGTACCAGGCATGCAAAGGTCTGGGATGATTTGTAGGTTCGCGGCCATCCAAAAACCAGACTCCGGATTTATCTTCAAGCTGCTTTAAATAGGGCCGGCCATTGGTCGAAAACATAAAGGGAACTTTATAGAGGTTCCAGGGCCCTCCGATGAAACACTCCTCGCCTTTGATTTCGACATCGCGCGCATAACGCTTGGCCTGCATCACATCCGAACCAACCTGCTTGGCCCATTTTTTGGCTTCCACAACTCCAATCAGATCCATGCCGAGTCAGAGGCCAGCAACGCCAGCTCTGCGTTTGTTTCAGAGGGTTTCGGAAGGGAAAAGATCTGCGACGGGATATGGGTAGTGCTGTAGGTCTTTGCAAACCACACGGCCACTCTGCTTCAAGAAACTTAAAATTACTCACAGCAACTCTCCTGTCTTCAGGCTGAAAATGGAGTCAGGGGCGACAATCAGGTGATCAATAAACCGGATGCCCATCTCAAGCAGCAATTCATCCAGACAAAGCAGGACTAAGCACTCACGGCTGACAGCAGGGATACAGGTTCTCACAAGTTGCGCAATATCGCGTGGGGCTGTGATGCGCTTCCTCGCTTTTATTTCACGTTCAAAGTAGTGCCTCATGCAGGCGCGCACCAAAGAGATAAGCGTTGCTGAAGAAGGCCCCACACCACTGCAATTCTCCAATTCATGCAACGGCTGGTCCAGCACAGCGGCGAAAGATCTATGTTTTTCAAGCAGCTCTTTAGCAATGGATTTCGTGTCCTTGCGGGGAATCGCATAGGTTAAAAGCAGTTCAAGCAGCTCATGATCGGCAAGTGATTCGCCACCACTCTTCCTGAACCTCTGTCGCAGGCGCTCTCTATGCCCGTAATTCGGATAAAATTCCAGTTGCAAGCAAGATGCTTGCACTACTCCATTGTCACTTTTATAGTAACGTCTCAATAACCCGCCCTGGAGCAGGCTAAAGCCTGTACTACAAACTTCGTTGCCCCAAACGCGAAGCGTTTGTTACTAAAGCAGCGGGCTCTTAACCATAAACTTTTCAGTGAGGGCAAAACCTTTCGGACATCACACAAACTCTTTTAGTTGCCCGACTAGCTGCTTTAGCGCGTTAGTGGTTAGTGCACGAATCAAAGAGATGGCACCGTTAGCGTGGGATCAACGTTTTTTGCGCACCCTGACCGTACGCGGACCGTCCGCAGCCGCCCGCATAGCGGACGACTGCCTCCTCCGCGCCTTGTCAAATGGAGTAAGCGCGGCAGGAGGTCAGTCGCTATGCGGCTGACTAGAGTGCAAACCTGGTGGCTCGCATGCCGCTCGCATATCGGACGACCCCCTTGACCCGCGCCTACCGTGCGACATGCAGGCTTCATCACAGTGGAAACGTGTAGAGTTGGCGGCCCTTGTCCGGCATAGTTCCGCAATGCCACGGCGTAGCCCCGCTTGCGGGCGAAGCCGGGTTGCGGGACGACGACGGATGAACCAAGCAAAGATCATGAAACCCCAGGGTGCGCCTTTGGCGAACAAACGTCCGGTGTCCGCAATTGCTTCAGAGAAGCAACACTACACCCTATGGCGCGCCTTTCACGAGCCTGCTGCAGTATGCCGCTATCGTAAACCGAAGGTGCGCTGAAACTCAGTAGCTCCGGTTTCCAACCGGAGATGTCCGATTGGAAATCGGAGCTGCGTTGCTCCCGCACAAAAGGCGCGACCTCGCGCACTTCTCCACTCAGCACCCAGTGCGCGGAGCTAGGCCCTTACCGAAGGGCAAGACATGTTGGTCCATAAAAATGTGTTGTCGGGTGCCAATCCTAATCTTAATCCTAATCCTCGTCTCTTTCGGCCTGCCCTGATCATTGCTGCTTGATTAGGATTGTGATTAAGATTGAGATTAGGAACCCTTACGACCGTCCAGCCGCCTCTTTCAGAGCAGCGTCAACTTCCACGCGGCGTTTATCCTCATCCCAGCCCAGAACCTCGCCCGCGATTGCGGCGATCTCTGTCAGAACAGCCATATTCGCCTCCCCCAAGATAGTTATGAGCGTCCGCCGGCGGACCAGGTCGGAGAGATGCAGCACCTGCTCCTGTTCGGCGATCATGCGGATCTCACCCACAGTATACTCCGGCAGTGTTTCAAGCGGCTGTCGCCACGTTGGCTCATCTATTTTAGCCAACTGCTCGGCCTGCGTGCCATAACGCTCCAGCAGGGTCTTGACCCGCGCGCTGTCAACACCGCTGCTCTGCGAAACAAGCTCAATCCAGAGCTGCTTCGCATCCTCGCTGTCGGGATATTCCTCCGCGCCGTAGTAGGTTCGTTCGCGCGTCGATTCTTTGCGTTCCAGTGACAGCTCCCGGAGCACCTTGTCGGCCACCTGCTCCCCGAACGCCCGGAAGGAGGTGAGCTTGCCGCCAATCAGAGAGTAAACCGAATAAGTCCGCTGGTCATCAGCATCGGTCACCTGCAATTGGTGCGCGCGCGGCACCCGGCTGGTGTAGTCCAGCCCGGAGAAGGGCAGCGGACGCACACCGCAGAAAATATGCACAATATCATGCATTGAAACCTTCAGCTTCGGAAAAACCCCGCGCAGGGTGGTCAGCATGTAGTCAATTTCCGCTTCATCGCAGACCGCCTCATCCGGATTGGCCACCCGGATATCGGTTGAGCCCATAATAATTTTGTCCATGAAGCGGAAGGTGATGCAGATGCGCCCATCCTCGTGCTCATAGTAGATCATGCGATCGCCGAGTGCATAATAGAGCTCTTGGTTGTTGATCACCAGATGCGACCCCTTGGTGCCGCCCATAAACCGGGTGGTCAGCCCCAGGACGCGGTTGGCAAGGTCAACCCAAGCCCCTGTGGCATTGATCACGATCCGCGGCTGAATATCGAGCGTCGCGTTGCTGGCCATGTCCCGCAGGCGCACGTGCCGGGCATCAGCGCGTTCAGCAATCACATAGTTCAATGCCGCGCACTTTGGATTGATCCGGCATCCCTCGCGGGCCATATCCACACAGAGGCGCTCAGGCTGGCTGATCCACGCGTCCCAATAGTTGGCGGAACAGATCATCTCAGGCTTTAATCCCGGCACTTCGAGCTCTGTCAGCATTTTAGACATAAAATAGTGCCGCGGGGTCTGGCGGTTCCTGCCAGTAATAACATCGTAAAAAGTCAACCCCATCTTCACAATCAGTGCGCCGCGCCCCCCGGGTGTCACTGGCAGGCCAAGGAAAACCAGCGGAGATTTGATCAGACCGGCAAACCAGGAGGTGATTGGAATCAAGGTGCGCAGCGGCATCACATAGTGAGGGGCGTATTTTAAAAGACGATTGCGCTCATGCACTGCCTCGCTGACCAACCTGAACTCCGCGTTCTCAAGGTAACGCAAACCGCCGTGGATCATCCGCGATGACTTTGAACTGGCACCCGCCGCATAATCACCCTTGTCAACCAGGATGCAGCGCACCCCCTGCAGGGCCAGCTCCCGCAGCAGGCCGGTGCCATTGACACCCGCACCCATAATCAGCACATCACACTCTGGATTAGCTTTGATCCTGTTCCACACAACAGCTCTGTTTTCCATAATTTACCCCTGTCTTATTACAATCACACTCTCCGGGGCCACCCACGCCTGGGCCGGTGCCCCTGCCTGCGACAAGTTCGGGCGCGGGTTCAGCTCAAACCCCCGCATTACATAACTGCCACCCTCTGCCAGTGGCAGAGCGATCTGATGCTGAGCAACTTCACCCAGATAAACACTCTCTTGAAAAACGCCGCGCAACAAATTCACACCATCCGTCCCTGGTTGATCAAAGCGCAGCGATTCCGGGCGCAGACAAACAAAGACCTGATCATTGCACTCCAACTTGGGTGGAAACGCGGTTGAGGCGAACTCGCCGAGCAAGGTCTTAATTTTTGCGTAATTTTTGTTTTTCCCGATAACCACGCCCTCGATAAAGTTCGCCTCGCCCATGAATCCGGCGACAAAGCAATTGTCGGGGTGACGGTAAACCTGCTCGGGTGTGCCGATCTGCTCAATCACCCCGTTGCGCATCACTGCCATACGGTCGGCAATCGAAAGCGCCTCCTTCTGATCGTGGGTCACATAGATCGCGGTCAAACCAGCCTCCTTGCAGATACGCCGGATCTCAATACGCATCTCAAGGCGCAGCTTGGCATCCAGATTGGAGAGCGGCTCATCCAGCAGCAGGCACTGCGGCTCAACCACCAGTGCCCGGGCGAGCGCGACCCTTTGCTGCTCGCCGCCCGAGAGTTCATTGGGTTTGGTTTTAGCGCGATCCAAAAGATGCACCAGCTCCAGTGCCCGCCGCGCCCTTGCTCTGATTTCCACCCGCGGTATCCGACGCATCTCAAGCCCGAACGCGACGTTCTCTTCGAGGGTCATGTGCGGCCAAAGCGCATAGCTCTGGAACATCATGCCTGTATCACGTTTGTAAGGTGGCAGCCGCGTTACATCGCGCCCGCCAATCAGAATGCGCCCGCTCTCGGGCACATGAAAACCAGCTACGCAACGCAGCAAGGTTGTCTTGCCACACCCGCTGGGACCGAGCAGAAAAAAAAGCTCCCCTGGTTCAACCTCCAGAGAGACATCCCGCAGGGCTGTAAAAGCTCCGAACTTTTTAACAACCCGGTCAACAACAACGGCAACGGCAACTGACATACAACCTATCTCCCAGTGCAAACAAACCTGAACACCTGCACTCAAAACCTAAACTCCTGCCGCACAAAACAAGATGTTCAGACAACTGTCTCCATAAGCTGTTGAGTGGAATAACTTAAGTGATATTCATCTCAAAGGCGGTGAAAGTATAGCAGAGGTGTTTGAGCAATGTCACTCTTTCACGGTTAAAAATTAACAGGATAAGCCGCGGCCACAGTTTTTTCGCAATTCTCATTATGGCCGAAAGCACGCTGAAGCGTGAACTACATGGCCCGGAAACCGCATCTAATTCACGCTTTAGCGTGCTGCCTGAGCAGAGACGCGGCCATAATTAGAATTGCTGAAAGTTTTTTCACGTGCATTGACAATAGCAACCAGCTTCACTATTATGATTGATTTTAATTAAAAGGGAGTCGAAATTGCCACAACTAGGACTATGCTGCCTCTTTCAAGAGGAACCCATCAAATTCCGCGTCACGACCGCCAGGCACTTAGGCACATTGTCGCTCTCCGGGCGCGCCGCAAAACTTTCAACGCTCTGCCTGCACAATGCGCAGGCGCTGCGGGATGCAATTCACTTCTGCAGCCGACATGGTATCGGCGCTTTCCGCGTTAACAGTCGGATTCTACCGTTAAAAACGCACCCTGATTTTGGTTATGAGTTGCATCAACTGCCACATGGCGCAGAGATTGAGGGGTGTTTCTTAGAGTGCGGACAAACCGCGGCGGAGCTCCAAATACGGCTGAGCTTTCATCCAGATCAATTTACGCTGCTCAGCTCGCCAAATCCTGAGATCACCAGAAAATCAATTGTGGAACTGGCCTATCAGGCGGAGGTCGCAGAGTGGATTGGAGCTGATGTGATCAACATTCATGGCGGCGGAGCTTATGGGGATAAAGCCTCTGCACTTAAACGAATCGCCCGGGCCATTGAGCAGCTCGATGGCGCGATCAGGAGTCGGCTGACCCTGGAGAACGACGAGCGGGTTTATACCCCGTCCGACCTGCTCCCGCTCTGCCGCGCACATCAAATTCCCTTTGTTTATGATGTGCACCACCACCGCTGTCTGCCGGACGGACTGACCGTTGAAGAGGTCACCGGGATGGCACTGAAAACCTGGAATCGACCTCCCCTTTTCCATATCTCCTCTCCGAAAGAGGGCTGGGGCCAACCGAACACCAACCGCCACCATGACTACATCGACATCGCTGATTTTCCGGATTGCTGGCGTCAGCTTGATATCACGATTGATGTCGAGGCCAAAGCCAAAGAGCTGGCGGTCGCGCAACTGCGGCGGCAGCTCGCGGGCATTTGAGGTTTTGGATTTTGGATGGTTGATTTCCCGCATGTTCCCAATCGTCAACCAGCATTGTCGCCGCTATCGTAAACCGAAGAAATATCCGACCTCAGTAGCTCCGGCTTACAAACGGACATCTCCGATTGGAAATCGGAGCTACGTTGCTACCGCACAAAAGACGCGACCTCTTCACTCTGCGCCGTGCGCGGATCTAGGCCCTTACCAAAGGGCAAGCCAAAGATGTTGCTCCTTAAAAAATGTTGCCTGTGGCTCATCCTAATCCCAATCCTTATCTTTTTCGAACAGCCACAGGCAGCCGTTGTTTGATTAGTACCTCTTTTCTTAAATCCTATCATGTTTGCGAAAGATTTTGCGACTTTTGCGTTTTTTTGCGGCTAAACATAGCGAAGCAAAGGAAAAAAGAAATAGCCGCAAAAAGGTGCAAAAGGCGCAAAAGAAAGAACTTCCATCTTTTCTATGCAACGCATAGCGTTGTTGACTAAACCAGCGGGACATATCACACAATTGTTCAATGAGAGAGAAATAATTTCGCATATCACATAGGCTCAGTTTGGTTCCGGCTCCGCTGGTTTAGGATTGTTCGTATTACCGGCCTACATACGGTTTCCGGGGTATGTAGCTCACGCTTTAGCGTGTCTTCGGCCATAATTAGAATTGCTGATAAATCAGTTCTTGCGATAGCTATTTCGCGGTGCGGAATCATATAATTCGGCGGGGCCGAATTATTTTTAGTTGCTATTCTTTCAACTCCTGTCGTAAAAATAAGAAGTTCAGATAGTCGTCTTCATAAGTTGTTGAGTAGTACGCATAGCCTACGCGTATTGAATAGCCTCAGCCGGTTGCCCGACTAGCTGCTTTAGAGTGATTTGTATTTCCATTTGCAATAACTTTTAGTAATATCCCTGCATTCCTGATTTAAGCAAATTGAAAATTAATTGTATTTCGGCGCGGCACGAAACCAGCTACTGAGATAAAAGGAGATGTCAAGCATGGCAACCGATCTTAAACTCGCGTACAAAACCATAATGGATGATCACTTCACCCCGCAGATGGAAATTTCTTTTATTGACGGCGATCAGCGCCAGACGCTGGCCTATGAAAAGGTGGCTTGGGTGATCGACCAGCAAGAGAAGGGGTTGCGCTACGGCGAAAATCCGGGACAGGAAGCGGCCATGTATAAGCTGGTCAACGGCAATCTGGTGCTGGGCGAGGTCAAAGCACTGAATGCAAAAAACTTTTTAGCCTCAGACCCCCTGCTGGTTCAAAGCGGAAAGCACCCGGGAAAAACTAATATCACGGATGCCGACAACGCGCTCAATATTCTACGCTACCTCACTGAAACCCCTTGCGCGGTGATTGTTAAGCACAACAACCCCTGCGGGGTCGCCAAAGGCCGCACGCTGGCGGATGCTTACTACCTTGCCAATAAGGCCGACCGCCTGGCGGCTTTTGGCGGGTGCATTGCCTTCAACCGCGAGGTCGATAGAGAGACCGCCAAATTGGTGGTCGAAAATTACGCTGAAGTGGTGGTGGCTCCAGGCTTTGCAGAGGGAGTCATGGATCTCTTTGCAACCAAGAAGAACCTGCGTGTGATGCAGATTAACAACATGGCGCGCCTCTCTGATTTTGTGGCTCAGCGGGTGGTTGATTTCAAATCACTGATCGACGGCGGGATTGTGGCGCAGTGGTCCTTTGTCCCCGAAGCCCGCACAATCCAACAGCTGCTGCCGGCGTCGACCACCCGCAAAGATGGCACAGTGCATACGATCAAGCGTCTACCGAGTGCCGCCGAGTATGAGGATCTGCTCTTTGGATGGCTGGTTGAGGCTGGAGTTACCAGTAACTCGGTGCTGTATGTCAAGGACGGTGTCACAGTCGGCATTGGCACAGGCGAACAGGACCGCGTGGGCGTGGCGGAGATTGCGCGCGACAAAGCCTATCGTAAACTCGCTGACTGGCTCGCATGGGAGAAATATGAAACGCCTTACAATGCGCTGAACCTCAAGTTTGGCGATCGCGCGGCTTCAATCATCCGGGAGATCGACGAAGAGGTGAGTGCGCGCAAGGGTGGTCTGAAAGGCAGCTGCATGGTTTCCGATGCCTTCTTCCCCTTCCGCGACGGGGTTGAGGTCGGGATTAATGAAGGGGTGCAATCAATTGTTCAGCCTGGCGGCTCCCTGCGTGACTGGGATGTGATTGACTGCTGCAACGAGGCTGGGGTGGCCATGGTCTTCACTGGACAACGCAGCTTCAAACACTAAAGCAGCTAATCGGGCAACCAAAAGAGTTTGTGTGATGTGCGGAAGGCCGTCGCTCTCATTCAGAAGGTTGTGATTAAGAGCCCGCTGCTTTAGTAACAAACGCTGCGCGTTTGGGGAAACAAAAGTAACAGTGGAGTCATTGCGCTCCGTGAAATCGAGTATTATGTTGCGTACACTAACCATAATTATTATTATCTGGCTCGGCGGCAACCTGATCCATCTTCTTTGGCTCCAGGGACGCTATCGTCGCTGGAACCGAATGGTCATCCGCAGCCCCTCGGGTCTGCTGGAGCACGCGGAAGAATTCACTTGCGGTAACGGCAAAACAGCCCTGCTCATGATTCACGGCTTTGCCGACCTGCCTTACGGCTGGACAAGAGTGGCCGCGAGATTGACAAACTCGTATGATCTAACCTGTTGCGCCATGCGCGTGCCGCGCTGGGGCGCAACGTTATCCGAGGCTAAGGGTGTTACGCTGGAGGAGATAAGAGACGCGATTGACAGTAAAATACGCGAACTGAAGGGTAACCATCAGCAAATCTGGTTGGTTGGCCACTCGCTGGGCTGCGCCATTGCGATTGATGCAATCCCGCGCAATCCGGAGAGCATCACCGGCGTAGCAACGCTAGCGCCCCTGCTGCGAGTATCAAACCACCGGGTGCCCCTTTTCACTGCCCGCTTTTGGTTCGAGCTGGGTTCCAGGGTTCTCTGGCTGACACGTGCTTTTGAGTCACCCTTTACCGAGCGCCTGACAGCGGTTGATGATCCGCAATTCACCTACATTGTGGATAAATTCATACCTTGCCGCGTTTATGAGATCCTCTTTTCACTCACAAAAAGCAATCGCAATGTGGAGCTGCCCGAAAACATGCCGGTTTTTTGCGCCATCAGTGCCAGAGATAAGGTCATTGACAACAATGCAGTTCTTGAGTGGTACGAGCATCTGCCCAATCCGAAAGCACTCTATGTGGATCAGGATGCCGCACATGCGGTGCTGTACGGGCAGAACTGGCATGAGATCACCGACACCCTGGGCCGGTTTATCGCAGAGAGCAACGCACAATCAACACCGCGCCTTTAAAAAATCGTCGACCAGCATCGTCGCCGTCATAAAGGTTGGAACTCATATTGCGCTAACCTTTCGCTGCGCTGGCGCGGTCAAGGCTACGCCGAATACGGAGAAGCAACCCGACACCCTTGAGCGCGCTTTTCACGAGTTTTTTGAATCACGCCGATTATTAACAGGGATGATTTAGGCTTCTTTTACCACTTACATAAAGACCTTCATTTACGTATCAAGAATATTTAATTAAATTTTTAATATTTACACTTGAAATTAAACCACAGATACGTAATAATAGGCGGTGCATTAGGACTCAAACTAGTGATTTACCAATAATCACTTTTAGCATAACATTGAACAAAGGAAGAGTATTATGTCAGACAAAACAAAACCATGGACCAAAGCAGTCGTTTATGTGATTGACGACGACGAATCACTGAGAAAAGCCATTGGCCGTCTGCTTGAATCAGCCGGTCTTGTCTACGACCTTTTTGACAGTGCCGAGAGCTTTATGAGCTCATGTCTCAGACAGGCGGATGTCTCTTGTGCTGTTGTGGACATCAGAATGGGCAAAGGGCTGACTGGAATCGAGCTGCAGAAGGTAATGCTAGAGAGCAAAATGAACATTCCGATTGTTTTCATCACTGGTCACGGTGATGTGCAGACGAGTGTCAAAGCTCTCAAATCAGGCGCGTTGCATTTCATCACAAAGCCTTTTGAAAACGAGGAGCTGATGGAAGCCATTGATGACGCATTGTTATATGACTATAAGAACAAAAAGGCCGTTGCGCTGACTGAAAAAGCCATCACCGGCTACGAGAACCTGACCAAGCGTGAACGTCAAGTTTTCACACGTGTGGCTAGAGGCTTCATCAACAGAAAAATTGCTGAGGATCTGGATATATCGGAGAAAACTGTTAAGATTCACCGTGCGCATATGATCGATAAAATGCGTGCCAACTCCAGGGCCGAGCTAGTCCGTATGGCCTATGCGCTGGCAGAGGAGAAGATCCTAACAGTTGAGGATATCGAGCTTGACACTAAAGACTGAAAGGATCGTTAATCATGAATTCTGCTGCAGAGTGAAACATGATTGATCGTAAAAAAAAATCCATTCTTTTAATTGACGACAACCCGGTCAACAACAATCTTGTGGCATCAATCCTGATGCCACAAGGTTATGAAATATACATTGTTGATAACGGGCGTTCCGGACTGGAACTTGCGGCCGAGTTAATCCCGGACATTATTCTTTTAGATATAATGATGTCGGATATTAACGGGTTTCAGGTGTGCAAACACCTAAAGAGTAAAACCAGCACGCGCAACATACCGGTGATATTCATCACAACAGATTCTGCTACTGAAACCCAGATCAAATCCTTTCAAATGGGCGGCAGCGACTTTATCACGAAACCAATTGTCGATGTCGTGCTGATTGAGAGAATCAAGCATCAAATCAAGCTAAGCGAGCACAGCCAGTGGCTGGAAACCATTAACAGATACCATGAGCTTGCAGAACATTTTTCGGATCTGGGGTTCTGGGCCTGCCAGAACGTCAGCGGGCCGAGCACCTTTACCGCTTCAAAACAATTCTGTGAAATTCTCAAACCACACCAAAACACAGATTGCCGCGAAGCGCGCTTCGACCTGGGAGTTTTTAATAACATTATAGAGGCCAGTAACCACACCGCGCTCACAAATCAACTGAAAAAGCGGTGGGCCGCTTGCGTCAAAGATGGCGGCATGTTTGACGAGGTTTGCCACTACCCTCTTTATAACGGCAAAAAGTTTATCCGGATTTGGGCCCAATTCACGAAAGAAACATCAGGCTGCATAAACGCCTTTGGTGCCATTCAAGATATCACCCAGGTGATTAACACTGAAAACGAACTTGCCGCACTGAAAACTAAATTTGCGGAGATCACCACCCGGCAGCAGATGATCGAGGCCAACACCCAGCTGGCGCATGAACTAAATCAACCTCTGGCTGCCATCAACCTTAATGTCAGCTATATTCGTCAGCTGATTGAATCAACACCTGCGGCAGACAACCACAAGATGCGTGAAGCCCTCTCTGATATTGAATCCGATGTCGCCAGAGCCAACAACATTGTACTGAACACTCGGCGCATTCTGAAAAAAGAGCCGGTTGCAATCAAGACATTTGATCTTAACCAATTACTTGAAGAGACAATCCGCATTTTCAATCGGGATCTCTTGCAGAAAAACATCTCTCTGTTTTATGACCCCAAAGAGGATACCTGCATGATCCGTTCGAATCGAACAGGCTTGCAGCAGGTGATCGTGAATTTGTTAAAAAACGCGATTGAAGCCTTTGCCAGCATGAAAATTGAGTCGCCGGTAATCGAAGTTCAAATAGTGCGACACAACAAAGAGATACATATTTTGATCAGCGACAACGGACCCGGCATCCCGGAAGCTGAAAAAGATAGTGTTTTCAGGCAATACTACACCAGCAAAAAGGGAAACACAGGCATGGGGCTTGGCATCAGTAAAGCTCTGATGCAGGAGGTTGACGGAGATATCCAGCTGGTCCCCCCGCCACCCGGCAAAAGCACCTGCTTTAAAGTCATTGTACGCAAGTAACGAAGGTAATTTTTCAATAACCAGTCAGAGAACAAAGAGCACGCTTCAGGCTTCGCAATACTACGCCCGAACAAGTCGAGCTGCGCTTTTACGCCATGACATGGAAGCGTGAACAACAAACGGCTGCTGCGTAAGGGTTGACCACGAAAAGCACGAAAAATACAAAAGGGGATGCGTAGCTGAGTTTTTGGCCCGCTAATCTCCGCGAAAGGATAAGGGTGTTTCATCCCCGCTTCGCGGGGTCGCTGATCGCTTGAAATACCCTTATCACAGGAAGACCTACAACACAGGGCTGGTTGTTTTGCAGCCGGAAACTCTCCGCTAGCTCTGCCGCTCTGCGAGGAAAAACTTTAGGAAAGGAGTTCGAAATGATTCAAATCTTACTCGCCAATCTCTGCGCCGCGGCTCTGATCTGCTCCGCCGCGTCGGTATCGGCGGCTCAGGAGAGACCCGGGCAACCGAAATTGGACGGTGCCCCGCGGTTGCTGGTGCTCGACCATGGGAAGCTCAAAGCGTATGTGACGCAGTTTAATGCGGATGATGAGGAGCTCTACGCGAATGTCCCCAACAGCGAGGCGCTGGCCTTTCTGGAGCAGAACATTCCTCTGTTCGAGTGCCCGGATGAGGATTTCCAGCGTACCTACTACTTCCGCTGGTGGAGCTACCGCAAGCACGTCAAGCAAACGCCCGACGGCTACGTTATCACCGAGTTCCTGCCCAACGTGCAGTGGGCAGGTAAGCACAATACCATCAGCTGCCCGGCCGCGCACCATTACTACGAGGGACGATGGCTGCGCAACACAACCTACCTCGACGACTACTCCGTGTTTTGGCTGCGCAAAGGTGGCGACCCGCGAAGCTACAGCTTCTGGATCGCCGACGCCTTTTACGCCCGCTACAAGGTGACCCCCAACCGCGCACTGATCACCGATCTGCTGCCGGATCTGGTGCGGAACTACGAGGCGTGGGAGAAGGGGTTTAACTGGTCGGGAAGCCTTATCGGACTGCGGGAAAACGGGCTCTTCTACACTCTCGACATTCTGGACGGCGGTGAGGTCTCGATCGGCGGACACGGATTCCGGCCCACCCTTAACAGCTTCATGTACGGGGATGCCAAAGCCATTGCCGCAATCGCGCGGCTGGACAACAAGGGTGAGCTGGCCAAGCAGTATGAAGCGAAGGCCGCTGAACTCAAGCGGCTTGTTCAGCAGAAGCTCTGGGATAAGGAGGCGCAGTTCTTTAAGGTACTGCCCGACGAGAGCGCGCAAGGGAACCGCGAACCGCAACACTCCGGCGACACCACGCTCTTGCGTCACACCTGGTGGAGCCAGGAGCGCCTCGGCGGCACGAATGGGTGCAATACAGCTTTGACACCCCGAGGAGAGTTTCCTCGGTCGAGATTTTTTGGTTCCACAAGATCAATCCGGACGGCGTTTCTGGTTGCGCGGTGCCGCAATCCTGGGAGCTTCAAGTTGATGACGGCAGCGGCTTCAAGCCAATAGCCGATGCAACGGCCTACGGAACCGAGCAGGATTGCTTCAACCGGGTGAGCTTTGCGCCGGTCAACGCTGTTGCCATCCGCGTGGTTGCCAAGCTGCGCCAGGGGCTGTCGGCAGGTATCCTGGAGTGGCGCGTCTTCAATAACCCTGATGCGAGCGGTGAAAACCTGGCGGGTGCGGCGCATAGTTCGGCTTCCTACACCGACAAATACCAGGGGACATTGAAGGCGCTCAACAATGGGGCCAAAGCGGATGAAGAGTGCGATCTTGTCGATGTGCGCGAGCTGCTTGGCTACACCCCGTGGTATTTCAACCTGCCTGATCCAGGCTACGAGGCTGGCTGGAAGGAGCTGATGGATACCAAGGGTTTCTATGCGCCCTACGGCCCTACCTTTGCCGAGCAGCGCCATCCTAAATTCACGATCTCTTACACTGGTCACGAGTGCCAGTGGAACGGACCAAGCTGGCCGTTCGCTACCTGCAACGTACTCACCGCGCTCGCCAACCTGCTCAACAACTACGAGCAAAACGTGATCGATAAGCAGGCGTATTTCGAAACCCTTGGAGTCTACACCCGTTCGCACCGCTTCACGCGTGAGGATGGCAAGGTGGTTCCCTGGATCGACGAAAACCTGAACCCCTTCACCGGCGATTGGATTGCGCGCACGCGCATGGAAGTGCAAGGATATAATCACCGGCACAAGGAGCGCGGCAAAGACTACAACCACTCGACCTATAACGACCTGATCATTACCGGCCTGGTCGGGTTGCGGCCCCGCGCGGACGAGATGCTGCAGGTCAACCCGCTGCTGCCGCCCGGCACCTGGGAGTGGTTCTGCCTGGACAACCTGCGCTACCACGACCGCGACCTGACAATCATTTGGGACAAGACCGGCAACAAGTATGGCAGAGGGGCGGGACTAAGCCTCTTTGTCGATGGCAGCAAACTCGCCAGCGTACCGGAGCTCTCTGAGATTCTGGTTCCGCTGCCAGCGAAATGAAGCGCCGCGCAATTTCGAGAAGTACTGGCGGGTGCTGGTGAGCATGAGGTGTAAAATATAATTGCGACCGCCCAGTGTTAATCTGTATTCCCGTAAACAGCGCCGCAGTAATCACAGACCGGGGCACCAAAGCAGATAACACCCTGAAATTAAACAATCGCTCACGCAATCCATCACTCGCATCCTGTACCCAATCGGCGGTTAGTTGATCACTATCACCGTGCCGCTATCGCGGGCGGCCAGCGCGAACCACCCGATATTGGCATCCGCGCTGCTCAAACTGCTGAGCGGCGCAGCGGTTGCAATACGATGGTCAGGGGTCACGGGGCCGCCGCCGACCCTGACCCATGCAGTGCCCGTATAACGGTACAATGTCAAAGTCTGATGGCTTTGGACGCGACTCTGGTCGTAACGGAAAGTGATTGCAACACTGCCAACACAGAGATTCGCATCCGTGTCCGAGGAGGAGCTGTAGATCTTGAGAACTCCCCCCTTTAAAAGCAGTGTGCCATTGCCCGGGTGCTCCACAGTTGCAGCCCCGCTTGGCATCAAGTATCACCCGACATTACATTGCATGGCATGGTTTGTGGCGCCTTCATAAATCGTCGCAACGCTGGTCACATTCGTGCTGCCACCAATCTTGTAATAACCAAAGGGTTGTCCGGAGTTGTCAGCGCGTTATCCAGTGTGACATCATCACCCAGCGTGGGGATCGACGCAGTCGGATTCCAGCCAGTTGCCTCACTCCAGAAGCGCTTGCCCCCAGCCGCAGCCGGATTATACCATTTGGTTTCCGCCACTGCTGTTGCGGCTGTGACAACAAGAAAGACACCTACCACTCTCCTGGCTGTTCCCTTCATCGCTTCCTCCTTTGGCAGAGACAAAACTGCCTTGTTGCAGCTTTCGTTTATGACTACCAAATTACACTTACGCAACTATAGTTCCCGCTTTATCAAAACACAAGCAGAAAAGAAGGAGTTTTTGTAGTAATCTTTACTACATGCGGGTTGCCACAGGTTCTGGTAAAATGAGTGGCAAAATGGAAAGAGGAAAGCAAAACATGGAGATTTTTAATAAAAAAAGGAGTTGGGTGGCAGGCATGTGCTTGCTTGCCGCTCTACAGTGCTCGGGCAAATCATCAGCGGATGATCCTTTGAA
This sequence comes from Kiritimatiellia bacterium, assembly GCA_028686345.1. Lineage (GTDB taxonomy): Bacteria > Verrucomicrobiota > Kiritimatiellia > RFP12 > UBA1067 > M55B167. The sequence goes on along the minus strand of JAQUCE010000030.1, from coordinate 25,956 downwards.
AAAGGGGTTCGCCAATCCCGCGGCTGCCTATCGCGCCCTGCCGATGGAGGGCAGGAACTTCAGAGGCCCCCCCGCTGAACGCGCTGAGAAACTGGCCAAAGGTCGTTGGGGCGGACTCCACTCATCCGTGCATGGCTCCCCCTATCTGCAGAATGTTGATGGATGGGGCAAGTTCCGGGAGACAATGGAGGCGCTGAAAGAGCGCGAGCTGATCTCCTGGATCTACGATGAGCAGTTTTACCCGAGTGGGCGCGCGGGCGGATTGACCTTGAAAGATCACCCTGAATTTGAGGCGCAGGGTCTGTTCTACACCTCGCTCGTGGTGCGGGTTGAAGCACCGGGCGAGCGGCAGCAGACGCAGTGGCAGCTGCCAGCCGGCACCCCCTTCTACGTGGCGGCAATGCCGCTGGATCAGGATCTGCGCTGGGTGGAGGCAATGCCGCTGGATCTGACAGCTCAGGTTGCAAACAGCACTCTGACAGTCACGCTGCCGGCCGATCCGCCCAACTGGCGGCTGGTGGCGTTCGTGCAGAACCGGCTGTATGACGGCACACACGCGCCGATCACAGGCGGCAAACCCTTCCCCAATGCGCTGGATCCGGCAGCGACCAGGCGCTTTATTGATGTAACCTATGAGGCCTACAAACGCGAGTGCGGCAGCCACTTCGGCACAACTGTCAAGGCGTTCTTCGGCGACGAAGTCTCGCTCATGAGCGGCTACTTGGGCGATACAAAGGTCAGCTACCCCTCACCTGCGGTGGCCTGGTATCACGGCCTGCCGGCGCTTTTCAAGAGTCGCTATGGTTACGATATCCGCGAAGCACTGCCCGCAATTTTTGAGGATGATATGTCCGCTACGGTGCGCAAGCGCAGCGACTTCTACTCGCTGATCTCGCATCAGATTGCGGACGCGTACTTTAAACAGATAAGCGATTGGTGCGCGGCGAACGGCGTGATTTCGGTGGCGCACCTGCTCTGGGAAGAGTCGCTGATCTATCATGCCAGCTTTTATGGCAGCGTCTTCCCCTCTTTCAAAGCGATTACCTGGCCGGGCATTGATGTTCTGGGCTGTAACTACGGGCGTACCAGCGGTGCGCACACTGAGGGCGGAGCGGTCACACCCAAGCTGGCCAGCTCAGTTGCCCACCTGTTTGACAGAACCAGGGTGATGTCAGAGTCATTCTGTTTTGTGAAGCGTCCGACAACCATTGAAGAGGTGATTGCCCACTATGCCTGGCAGGCGGTGCTGGGGGTTAACGCCTTGACCACGATCTCGGTGCAGGACACTTATGATGACGCGGAGCTGGGAGTGTTGAACGATACTGTGGGGCGCATGAACTATCTCTTAACCCAGGGGCGTTTTGCAACGGACGTGGCGATACTCTACCCGAGCGCCTCGCTCTGGGCAGGCTTCAAGCCCATGGCGCGGCACATAGGTTTTCTGGCTGACAACCCTGAGGCCAAGCTGGTGGACGATGCCTGGCGTGAAGCGTCATTCCAGACCCTGGCAGGCCCCCGCGACTTTGACTATCTGGACGAGGAGGTTCTGTGCAGCGCGCATATAGGCGAGAAGATTGTTTTTGGGCAGAGTGCCTACAGCGTGATCATTCTGCCCGGAGTGACCGCACTCTCGCTCGAGTCACTCGACCGTCTCTGTTGTTTTGCCGAGAGCGGCGGCACGGTTATCGCATACCGCGGCGGCTTACAGCACCGTTCCGACGCGGGCCCCTTGAGCGTATGGCAGGAGCGGGCGGAAGCTCTCAAAAAGCCACGGGCTTCAAGCAACTCTCAGATGGAGCCGCTCTGCGCCAGGCGCTGTCACTGGCCGGCACGGCGGCGCTGACCATCGCCCCGGCAACCGAGGATATCTATTACCACCACCGCCGGTTAAAGGATGGCGAGCTTTTCTTCCTGGTCAACAACCATGCAAAGCGCGAGGTGACGGGCGAGTTCAACTTTCTCGCAACCGGTTCGGCGGAGATATGGGATCCGGCAACCGGGCTGATTGAGTCTGTCGCCGCCGCCGAGCCAGCGCAGGGAGCACGTTCCACAGTGAGCCTTACGCTGGGCGCGCGTCAGAACCGGTTTATCCGTTTTTATTCAGCCAAGTGAGAGAAAAACCATGACTGTGGAAAAGAAAAACTGATGAAAACAACCTGGTCACCCGGAGGGCGGCGATACGCTCTGATCATGCTAGCCTCGCTCGGCTGGGGCAAGCTGCGGGGTGGAGTTGTTATAACCGATGTGCTTGTGGACAACAAGGCAGCGGCGCACATGGCGATACAGGAGAGTGAGGGCGGGGCCTTGAGCCCGTTGCGTGTCCAGGAATCAGCGCACTCGATTGTGTTCAGGTTTACGGAGAGCCCTTTCCGCAATCGCCCAGCCGCGCGCTTGCGCTATCGGCTGGAAGGATATGACAGCAGCTGGCATGACCTGCCGTTGAAGATGCGGGTGCTGCTGCACTTCCAGACCAGCGGGCAGATCATTTTTCAACAGGAGTATTTTCTGGAGGGTGAGACAGCGGGCTGGAGCGGGAGTGTGGAAACCTCCGAGTATCTCGCGTGCCGCAAAGAGATTGAGGTGCCGGAGCGGGCGGACAGCGTCAAGATCGCGTTTGTGACCCATGGCGACAATGTCGGGGTAGGAGTGATTGGCATTGACGCGGTCCGGCTTGCGGTGGAGCGCCACGGTGATGCGAGGCCGACGATCTATGATTTAGGGTTTGGGCAAGGTATGGATACGCACAATCCGCACGACCTGCGCTCCTATTGGATGAGCGAAGGGTCGGTAATTGACATAGCCCAATTAGGTGTACGGCGCTCGCCCCTGTTGCATCCGATCCTCGTGCTCCGTGATGACGACGCGATTAATTACGGGAATTGGTCTTTGAAGCCCGCGCATGTTGTACCGGTGATGCCAGGTGACTGGTTGACAGTGGAGTGGCGGATTGCGCACAGCATTGGTTCCAGCGGGCCGGGCGAAGCGCGCTACGCTGATCTGAAGCCGGGGACATACACCTTCCGCGTGGCAGCCTTCCGGCCAAACGGCGAGGCAACCGGGGTGGAGTGCGCGCTGCCGATCACTATCGTTCCCGCGCTTTATCGGCGCGGCGAATTTTGGCTGGTGCTCTTAGCGTTGGGGATCGCGGGTGCCGCACTGCTTGCGCGGGCAACAGAGGCCGCACGTGTGCGCCGCTGTGTGGCGGCCATGAAGTATGAGCAGGCACTTGAGTGCGAACGTATCCGCATTGCACGCGACCTGCACGACGAGATGGGGGCAGGGCTGAGCGCGATCGCCATGCAGAGCGACTCGATTTATCGGGAGTGCTGCAATTGCGTTTCGCCGGAAACCGGACAGCGCATACAATCCGTCTGCCAAACAGCGATGGAGTTGGTGCGCGCTGTCGACGAAATTGTCTGGGCGGTCAATCCGGCGAATGATACGGTTGAACGGTTTGTCAACTATCTGACCCAATGCGCGGAGCATTATCTCGACATGGCAGGCCTTCGTTTCCGGTTTGATGTTCAGCGCGAGTTACCTGACGTGATCCTGGCTGGCGCAATGCGGCACAGTCTGTTTATGGCGGTCAAAGAGGCGATTTGCAATGCGGCTAAACATGCAAAGGCCGATCTCTTATGGTTGCGGGTCAGGGTAAATACCGTTGAATTAGCCATCACGGTCGAAGACAACGGAGTAGGGTTTGACCCAGGTTGTTTAACGAAAGACGGCACCCGTAACGGTGTGGCCAATATGCGTCGACGCATGGAAGAGAGTGCCGGACGCTTCGAGCTGTGGAGCGAGCCGGGGCAAGGCACGCGTGTGACATTTACGGTTTCGTTGGCGCAGGAAATAACTGGGGCGGCTGATAGGTCAACCCTGCAATAAAAGGTTTTATGTCGGTTATTAGAATAGCAATGGTGGAGGATGACGCACGGCTCCGGTGTGCGATCAGTGAGGTTTTCTCAAAAGAAAAAGATTTTGAGTGTGTGGGTGTTTTCGCGAACGGGCAGACGGCGATTGATGAAGTGCCGCGGTTAAAACCTGATGTCCTAATCATGGATGTCAACCTGCCGGATATAAGCGGTGTTGAGTGCGTGGCCCAGCTGGCGCCGCAACTTCCCGGGACACAGATCATCATGCTGACGGTCTTTCAGGATACGGATACAATCTTCAACGCGTTGGGGGCTGGCGCGCATGGCTATCTGGTCAAGCCGGTGATGCCGGCCAAGCTGCTGGAGGCGGTGCGCGAGATCCGCGCGGGCGGGGTGCCGATGAGCCGGACGATTGCGCGTAAAGTAATCGACTTCTTCCAACAGCCACCTCCCCGGCAGCATGACATAGCGCCCGTAGAGGATGTTGTCCTCGGAAAGCGCGAGCAGCAGGTTCTTGATCTTTTGGTTCAGGGATACTCTTATAAGGAGATTGGTAACGAGCTGGATATCAAAGTCTCCACGATCGGCACACACATGCAACGGATCTATAGCAAACTGCATGTTCGCAGCCGCCGCGAGATCATCGAGCGGTATAAAAGATAGCAGAACAAGGGACGGCCTTGACCCACAGGATTCAGGTGGCAGTGAGGTGCTGTTTGAAGTTGAAAACAAAGGGGCGGAAAAATTCGTCGCAGATGCTGGATCAAGTAAGCCGAAGAGCACCCGCAAGATCCTGTAGTAATCTTTACTACACGCATGCCTCTGCGAGCTCTGCTATAATGAATGGCGAACAAATTATTTTTGAACAGGGTGGTGCAAGCAACGGATTCTGCCAATATCTTCAGCGTGTTCAGGAGCACTACAGCATCGGCAGCGGCGACAACCTTGGCCTGCGCCCCGGGGTCACCCGCGGTGTGCAGCTCAACTATGATGCGGACAACGACCGTGACGGCAACAATCTCTTTGAAGATTCGATCGGCTCGCTCGACAATACCGCCTTGACCAATCAATTTGATTGGCTCTTAAACGGTGTGACTCGGGTGGCAGTCAGCGATCAAATGGCGGCGATCACCAACGCATATCGTTTTAATGGCAGCGCGACCGCTGTTATGAGATCAGTTCACTATGCTGCCGGCTATGCCAACCAGAGAGATGCAACCATTGAGATGGTTTTTAAACCGCAGGATTTCGAGGGCGATGAGGTATTGTTTGAATCCGGCGGAACTGTTACCGGAACCACTCTGGCCCTGACAGGCTCACGCCTGAGGTTGTATGTGAGATATAACACCGCAGTCATTGCGGATGCTCAGTTTGATCTGAGTGAACTCTCTACTATGCGCAGGGGAGGATTCATACATCCGGTTGCTACCATCGATATTGCGAACAGCAACCTCTGCCTGTATGTCAATGGAGAGCTACAATCGCAGGCCACCGCGAATGGAGCTATACTTGAGTGGAGCGGCTATGATGGCGCGGGTCTGGGATGTATCAACGAAGCTTGTTCTTTCCCCAGCCCACTGAACAAATTCGCCGGTGATATCGCCATCCTGCGTCTTTACCCGACGCTGCTGGATGGGGCGCAGATCCAGGCCAACTACCTTTCGCTGCAGCCGAAGCCGGTCATTCGCGGAACATTTCTTATGGTGCAATAAGTAAAGGTTTGACGCATGAAAACATAAAAAATTATCCCTCTCTCACTCTGCCTGGCCATGGCAAGCCCGCTCGTGAAGGGTGCCGACTGGATGATCGGTCAGCCCATTGGCAGTTACCTCGCCCAGTCCTGGTTCAAAGAGATGAAGGCCGATCATAATGGCTATCGCTACAGCGGTTGCACGCTCGGCGAAACCGTCGAGCGTTTTCCATGGAAGAAGCGTTTAGAGTGGATGCCGCAGGATATGCCCTGGCAGCCGCCGGGTAAATCGGTCACCCTGGAGTTTACCCCTCCCGACTTAACTCACAGTGCCGGCTTTGTCGGCCGCATTTTACTGAATGAGAGTTTTAACGCTGATCTGGCGGATGCGTGGAAGGTGCATGTCAGCCCGTTGCGCCCCCGCTCCTCCTTCAGCAATGAGGGTAAAGCTGGCGAGATTATGGCTCTTCCCAACAGCTGTGTACGCCGAACACGCAATCTCGGCGGAGGCAGTCGCCTTCGAGGTCAAGCTGGACGTGGGCGACGACACCGAGGCCAACTCCTGGGGCCCCGGCCTCGCGCTGCTGGCGGACGGCAAAGCGGTCGCCAGCCTGGTCATGCGGCCACACTCGCAGCAGTTCGAGTACGCGGCACAGACCATCGGTAAAAACTGGGCGGAAAATTTGACCGCGGCAAGGCCGCTACCCTGCGCATCCGGCGCAGATCCAGCACATGGCCGAAGCCACGGGTTTGCAATTGCTGGAACACGATGGCTGCTACCCTGGCGACACATGTAACTCCACTGAGCATCCATACCACCGCGGGCTGGAGGATTCGCAGTGGGTGCAGTGGAAGGCGATTACCGGGCTCTACCAATGGTGCCTCGCCAACGGCGTTTACTTGAATTTACACAGTTGCTCGTCGGTTCACTGAACAACCACTAGTTGCCTGTATGTGCGTTGCACACAGACAGACGGCGAATAGATGCTTTAGTCCCAGACACCGTGAATAGCGGTGCTGCAGCGCGGGCAGCGGCCCTGCTTCAAGCTGTTATCGAGCACGCGGTAGCTCTGACGCTCGATAAGTAAGGCGCCGCAGCTCGGACAAAAGGTGTTTTCACCCCCCTCGGTAATGAGGTTGCCAATATAAACATAGTGCAACCCCTCACTCTGCGCGATCTCTCCGGCTTTGCGCAAGGTCGCGGCGGGGGTAGCCTCCCGATCTACCATGCGGTATTGCGGGAAAAAACGCGAAAAATGGAGCGGTGTTTCAGCGCCCAGGTTCTCCTTGATCCAGCGGGAGAGCCGCTGCAGGTCGTCATCGCTATCATTCAATCCGGGAATGATCAGATTAGTCACCTCCACCATTACCCCAAGCTCCTTGGCAATGACCAGCGCATCCAGCACTGGCTGCAGCTTTGCCCCGCAGATCTCACGGTAAAACTTGTCGGAGATTGCCTTCAGGTCGATATTCGCCGCATCAGTATAGCGACACAGCTCCCGCCACGGCTGCGGGTTGATATAGGCCGCCGTGACCAAAACATTTTTCATGCCAGCTTCGCGGGCCGCGCGGGCGCAGTCCAGCGCATACTCATAGTACACAGTGGGATCCGTATAGGTGCAGGCGATCGCGCCGCATCCTCTCTCCTTGGCTGTTGCAACCAGCTGCTCCGGGGTGATGGAGTAAGCTCGAATATCCTCGGGCTTGCCCTGAGATATCTCCCAGTTCTGGCAGAACTGACAGCGCAGGTTACAGCCGACTGTCGCGAACGAAAGAATTTGCGAACCCGGCAAAAAATGATGTAGCGGTTTTTTCTCCACCGGGTCAACGGCCAGCGAACAAGGCGAGCCGTAAGTCAGCGAAACAATTGCACCCTCAACATTAGCCCGTACACGGCAGAACCCGCTCTTACCAGGTGCAATCACGCACATCCGCGGACAAATTTCACACTGGATTGTCTTTTGTTTTGTTTCCATAAACATAGCCTTTTAATATGCCCTTCTTTAAAAGTCCGTATAGTTTTCTCATCAGGAGGCAGGGTTGGCTCTCTGAGCCAAACAAAGAAAAATTATCGCATGACACATTTTTTGCACCTTTTAGCGAACTTATGTTGAGTATACGACAATTGCTTCACAGAAGCAATCCTGGACTGGAAGATCACTTGGTGATTCATTGCAAAGCGGAATCGGGAGTGATCTCTTTCACTTTTCGATGTCGCATCAGGTGCGTAGTATAGTCAGCCGCATAGCGACTGACCTCCTTCCGCGCTTACTCAATTTGACAAGACGCGGAGGAGGAAGTCATCCGCTATGCTGTGGATGATTGCTAAACAAGCTGTAATAAGGCCCGATAGACAACTTTTCGGAAAGAACAATTAATTGCTTTTTCTAGTCGCCTAAGCAACTGGCATCAAAATTTGTCAGGAGAGCCGATCGCAATCAGGATGTGCCTGGCGACCTCTTCTGCCAACACCTTGGAGCCCTCGGGTTTGAAGTGCACGTTGTTGGGTAGTTGCAGCTCCTGCAGTCTTGGAAGTGCAAAGGCATACAGGTCATTAACCGCGACCTTGTGTTTGGCCATAACCTTCAAAGCAACTTTATTATATTGCTCTGCCAGACCAGCTTCACGGAAAGGACCGAGGGTTTCTGGGTAAGGGGTGGTGGTTGCGAAAATTAACTTCGCACCACTCTTCTTCAGTCGGAGGACGATTGCCTCCATGTTCTTCTCATATTGTTCAAGCGAAATCTGGATATGACCGGTTTCTTTTGAGTTGCTGTTCTTGCCACTCTTATCTATCAGCTTCAGATCGTGCAAACCATGATTGAAATGGATCACAGCCCATGCTTTCTTACCGAGCCATTGCTCGAGTTTGGCGAGACCATTGCCCGAATGCGCCGCATTTCCTTGATTATGGGAAACAACGGCCTTGCCAGCCAGTATCTTCGTCAGCGGCGGCGTATAGCCGATCGAGATGGAGTCCCCAATGATCAAGATCTCCGGCAATACCGCTTTATCATCAGCTTGAGCGCATAATACCAAGGCAGCCAGAACAACGCTTGCCATAATCATTATTTTCTTCATTTTCATACCTTTCTGGTAAATACTTTTACAAAAATTCTCGAATGTTATCAATGGCTTTATTACCGGTTTTGACAGAATCGTCTTCAAAGGTTCCATCATGCCTCTCATGCATGAACAGGGAGCAACCAGTTTCTGTACACGCAAAGGAATACTCAACAACTTATGAAGATGGTCATCTGAACTTCTTGTTTTTGCGACAGAAGTTGAGAGAATAGCAACTAATCTACTACTCTTCGCCATCTTCGCCTTCATCTTCGTCTTGATCGTCGATGTTGAACTCGACTTTGCTTTGACAGACCACTTCATCCATGATCTGCTTCAAATAGCCACATTTCACAGCCTGCCTGAATCTGATTTGGAGAATCGGAATATTTATAATCTCTTCAATACAACTCATATATTTCTGCACTATCGCTTTAATCGAGTACTGTTGCTCTGCGCCTTCGTGCAACTTCTTCTTGAGCGCATCTACAGTACTTGCAGATTTAATCACAAACGAAATGGGGTAGCGTTGAATCTTATCTATGTCTAAGAAGTACTTCCGGACATCAAGAGTTTCTGTGACTTGAAAAAAGCGACCGAGTGGCTTCATAACAAAATCAATGCCGCCATCGTTGGCATTGGTTCGGCCTGTTTTGTAGAGTTTAAGTGGTGACTTTTTCAAACAATCAAGTTCAAACCCGAAATAGACTGTCTGATCATGGTAGAAGTATTTCAAGATTGCATAGCTCACAATTTCAAAGATACGAGCATCAACATTGGGTGCGAGTAAAGTGAGAATAAACTTCTCAACTGTACTTTGCTCGGCCTGTGATACTTTTTTCATTTCCTCGCAAGTGCGAATGAAACCAGTGAAGGATTCTTTCTTTATCACCGCGTAAGCGTCGATAATTTCTATAATAGCTGGTGCAAGGTTGAATTTCCGTCTTCCTATGGTAAGGTTCAGCAGTTTTTCGTTGATCCAATACCGTCTTGTTTCTACCTCACGGAGAATAGGTCGACATCCTGCTGTTCATATATTTTTGGTTCGCGCCGAAGGCGCTTGCCGTTGTAAGACTCTCTGATCCCTAGGCGGCGCAACCCTATCTTCATGTATTCTTCCTCAATCTCGATTCCTACTGATTCACGGCCTAGGGAGCGAGCTACGGCAGAGGTAGTAAAGGTTCCTGAAAACGGATCAAGTACAACGTCACCGGGATTAGAACTGGCCAACACAACTCGCTCTAGAAGGGTCGTAGGTTTCTGCGTTGGGTGCTTTTCATACTCTTCCATCCTGTAACGGACACGTGGGAATTGCCAGACGTTGCCTGGAACTTTCTTGCTATTGTAAACCGTTGGGGTTGACTTTCGGTAATCAATCAGCTTCCGTGTTGCACCTGTACGCGCCTCCACCATTACATCTTCTGCGTTGAAGATGTAATGCTCCTTGTCCTTCACACAAAAGAGAATCGGCTCATAAAGAGATCCGAAGTACTTACGCGCCTGAACACCGGAACTGTCATACGCCCAGACTATACGAGACAAAATTGTCAACCGAGCTCTAAGAAAGATATCGAAGTACGGCATGTTCTGTGTGGCTGTCATTACGTAAAACGAACCATGAGGTTTGAGTTTTTGGATGCACAGTTCAAGCCACTGATAACACCATGCCAGATAATCCTCGTCAGAGGGCCAGCGGTCACTTCTGCCGTTGAAATTTTTTCCAATGTTATAGGGTGGATCAGCAAAGATGAGGTCAACCGAGCTGTCTGGCACGTAGTTGGTGAGGGCATCAATAGCGTCGCCCCATACAACTGCATGCCCGTTGTTTTTAAAAATTTTCATAAGCAAAATTTACCATAGATCAATGTGATTGTCGATTGATCCTTACACAAATTAAGAATAAAGGTTTCATTGCTCAACCTCGCCGCGCTTGGTCACCAGCTCGGCCATCTCTTCGGGGGTGATCTCTTCAACGCGGATGTTGTCAAAGTAGTAGAGGCCATTGGGCCAGTACGCATAGAGCCGGACTTTGAATTTCTCAATGCGCGGAGATTTGGCGGTGGGGTTGAAGCCGATCGAGAAGGTGCGCCACTCGGTTTTGCTGGGCTTGCCAGGTTCCAGCCGGGTCTGGTAGCCATCCACCAGGGTCTTGCGCTTGGGATGGGTTAAAAACCCCTTGATCCAGATAAATGGTTTGCCGTCGCCCCTGAAATCCGCAGTGAGTTTGTAGTCCTGTCCAGGCTTAACTTGAATCAGCTCTGAGTCAAGCATGACCCCCTCATTGCCGCCGATGCTGCCGTAGCTATCAGGCGCGATCGGTTTTTTGGCGGGCGCCTTGAGGGTTGGATCGGCCTTGAAGGCCTTAGCCCACTCCAGCGCCTGTTCGCGTTGGACCAGAGTGTCCAAGCAGACAATGCGTCCGCGCCCCTCCTCCATCTTATAAAAGGTGGTCAGACCATCGGCAGCCTCCCAATGCAGGGCGGTTGTCTCGCCCTCATCGAACGAGCCATTCCTGAGTAGATTCTCGCCCGCAAGCATCATGCCTGCGCATAGTGTCATTACGCATGACGCTGTAAAATATTGAATAAGGGATGTGGGGTGTGCTTTCATAATTAGTCGCTTGTCTGTAACTTGATCCCTTGGTCGTAGTTTCGTGTCTCTAATTCGGAGTCGGGGTCGGAATCGGTATCGATGGGCGAAAGGGATCGACTTCACGACTTCACGGCTTCTGATTTATATGATGCCAAACTTCAAGTTACCTCCTCGTTGCTACGCGGCGCGGTCGGCTGACTCCTGACTCCTGACTCCTGACTCCTGACTCCTGACTCCTGACTCCTGAATTCTGACTTCTCTCTCAAACCCCGCTGGCATAGTAACAGAGGTAGATCCAATTTGCGAGTGCGAGAAACAGCGCCAGCGCAAGCGAGAGCTGTTTTTCCCGGCGGGAAAGCGAAAAACGAATCACCTCGCGCCTACGAAAAAAAAGGTACAGAAAAACCAGGCCAGCCGGCACAGCTAAGATCATTGCCAGTGTTGCGAGCGGCTGGGTCAAAAACGCGGCACCCAGCCTGCCATGTAGGAGCAGTGCGGCCGCACGTGTGCTGCCGCACAGCAGACAGGGATACCCGGTAATTCGATTCAACAGGCAAACGCGCACCCCGCACAAGTGGAGGACAGCCAAAAACAAGGCGCCTACAAGAAGGGCAGCCTGGATAGCAAGCCACTCACGCAACGTTTGATCAGAGGCTTTTTCTCGTTTGATTCGCACTGTGCCAACTCCGTTGCCCAAATAATTTCATGGGGGCCTGAACTCATGTTTTCAATCACCAGAGCGTTGTTTTCCACAACTGCCCGGCTCTTTTTGCCGTCAATTCGAAGTTCCGCACCCTCCTGCCACGGGATGACCACCGAGGCCGTGGTATTGGCAGGGATGCTGAACTGCAGTGCATATCTAGCACCAGGGATTTGATTGATCTCAACGTCCACAAAACCGCGAATAGTGGGAACCCTGCCTTTGGCATGAGTTAAAGATCCGACCTGCGGTCGAATCCAGATCTCCTTAAATCCGGCAACGCGCGGCTTCACGCCTAAAACATAACGGGGCAAGATATTGGCCGGTACCGCGCCCCACGCATGGTTCCAGTCAAGGTTGGGTTTCAGCATGATATCCCACGCCTCCAACGTGACAGTGGAACCAGCCTGGATCATATTCACCCAGCTCCGAAGATCATCGCGCGCCATCAGCCACAGCGCATAGTCCTCCTGGCCTGCTTTAAAGAGCGCCTCCAGCAGATACTGAGCAGCGTAAACCGAGCATGACATACGGCGGCTCTTGACAAATTGAGTCACCCGCTCGCGCTCCCCTTCAGGGACAAGGTCAAAAGCCAGGGGCAGCATATTGGCGTGCAGCGAGCTGTGGGTTGAGCCTTCGCCATCCACATAGCGCCCGGTCGCTGTATTGTAAAAGAGCCGATTAAACTCTATTTTAATTTGTTGCGCCTGCTTGACGAAAGCCTCAGCATCCCCCAGCTTGCCCAAAGCGTGGGCAATGTCCGCCATCTGCAGCAGATTGTAGTAGTAAAACGCGTTGATTACAGTGTTGACTGGTTTGAAATCAAATCCGTCGCGCTCGCCAGCCGGCCAGTCGACAATATCGCGCGACGCAGTTATCTTTTGCGCCTCGGGTGTGCCGGTGAGCAGCAGCCCGTCCCCTTTGCGGGCAACAAACTGCAAGAGCTTATTGTTCTTAAGCGCATCGTAGCAACGCTCCAACGACTCAATGTTGCCGGTGTTCACCCAATCTTCCCAGGCGATCATAATCGAGTGCTGTTTCCACTCTGTGGGCCATGTGGGGTGATCCATCAGGTATTCATGGGTCAGGCGCGCCATGGTATATTCGCGATCAACCGCATAGTGACAGAGCTGGTTGATATAAGCATCAGCCTCATAAGGGATGCGTTCACGGTCGCCATCAACATAAAGACCGGCAAACGAGGTGGCTTTAATCGAGTATTTACAGAGATCATAGACCTGATCCAACACAGGATCACTTGAGCTGAAAGAGGAGTTGTCGTCATCAAAGGGGTAGTAAACAGCTATCTGCCGCAGGTTATCAACTGTGATGGGGAAAGGGGCCTGCTCAATCTCAACATAGCGAAAAGGCATCACCACGCCCATTGCTGCCGGGAGCAGAACCGCGGCACCGGTGGTGTTACGCTTGTCAGCGGTGAGCGGCACCCGATAAACTCCGGGACGGGTTAAGGCGCCTTTTGTCACAGCGTAGCGAATGCTGCCGCCAGGGGTGCGATAGACATGGCCGTCGCGGGCTCGCTCGCCCAGATGCAGGGTGAAGGGCCCCTGCTCGAAGTTCTCGCCGGAGATCAGCTCCACCCACCCAAAGGCGGCGCGTCCGAAATCCACCATCACGTGGCCTGAGTCATTAGTCGTGATACTGACTGGCTTGACATGGCTCTGTTTAAGCTCGTATCCGATCGCCGTGTCAGCGCCAGGCGTGTCGCTCATTTTAAAAGCCAGCACCTGTGACCAATCGCCGGGCTTGCCTTTGGCATCCCAGACTTTCACCCGCCAGAAGCAGCTCCGGCCTGCTGGCAGGGCAGCCCCCTGATACGGCACAAAAAGCGAATCAGCGGAGTTAACTTGTCCTGAGTCCCAGAGGTCAGCGGGGCCGACCTTGAAAAACTTGGTATCTGAAACAACTTGAATCTGGTAGGCGGTCTGCAATTCGCCCTTAGCCTTAGAGTTAAAACTCCAGGAGAACTCCGGGGTTGCGTCTGTGACAGGAACAAGCCCCGGCTTAGCCAGCAGTTCACACATGGTGTTCTCAGGTGTCAGCGCGAGCACGCACAGAGCTGGAATCAGCATCCATGCACAGATCAGCGGTAGTTTATTCATCAACGTACTCCTTTCATACTATTATTCAGTAACATTTGTTCTGCCCCATCACTCAACTATTTTGTTGGCAGCCGTTTGACTGAGCAGTGAAGATGCGCCCCGCCATTGGCGGGCACCTCATAGAGCACATAATCAAAACCAGCCTGCCACGCGAGCTTCCCCAGTTCGCTTAAATCCAAGTTATCGCTGGTCATGCGCAGCGCCCGTCCTTCACGATGCAACGAGTTTTCCAGATGGGTTGTTTCCGGGTTGTAGCGTGCGCGATAGGCTGCCTGTATTTTCAATTTGCCACCTTTTTGCTCAACCAGGTTCACTAGGCGCTTAAGTGGGATTTCGATTGCCCGGTGGATGAGGTGAGTGTTTTCAGTGGCCCCTTTATCGTGATCGCTGGCGAACCAGACGCGGGAGTCATGAAATCGGATCAGCTCTTTCTTGGGGTCAAAGCGTTTGAGGTCAATCGCTCCGCTGGTGAGTGACTCCCGGCCTGCCGGCAGATTGGAGTTGGCTGGAAAGGTGGCTGGCGCAGGGCGAACCGGTTTCAGGAGTTCGGGTGCATCGGCGGCGGCGAGTTGGTTGGTAGGCCCGGTTTGAGCATCATTGTTTTTAGCTGAGAGGCCCTTGCGGCACCCCTCGACAGAGATTAAGAAAAACAGGCTGGCAACGCAAAACAAAGCGGCGACAGCAATTGCGCCTGTCATCCATTTGTTAAAAGCTCCCGGTTCTGCGAAGTCATCAACCTTGACACTCTCCTTAATACTCTCAATAATCGCCATTTGCTCAAAAAACCTTCAAAACCCGCTGTACAACTAAAAAGCGTCCCCGCAAAGGGACGCTCACATTCACGTTAAGCTCCGGCTATTCGCGGGACTTATTTTTAGCCTCATTGACACGCAACTTACGGCCAAGGAAATCTTGTCCGTTGGTTGCTTTGATGGCGGCTTCCGCTTCCTCACGCACCGGCATTTCAACAAACCCGAATCCCTTGGATCTGTGGTTGAATCTATGCGTAATAATACGTGCTGACTTAACGGTTCCAAAGCGCTCAAACTCTTTACGCATCTGGGCTTCGGTCATATCGTAACTGAGGTTGCCAACGTATAATTCGACACAATCCCCACTGCTTTGAAAAACGGAGCTGCCGCCGCCGCACTTAGACACTAGCAATCCGGCCAGGAAACCTGCCACGCCGGAACCAACCCCGATAAACCAGGGGTTTGTAATAATCTCAATCAAATGAACTCTCCTCACTCTTCTTTGGTTAACACACGAAATTGCTGAAAGTTCGCACTGCACCTCACTTCACACAACGATTTGGTGAAAAGGCCTGATGTCCGGCACCTGTCATACACGATACCGCGACAGCGCATCAGCGCGTTTCCAGGAATCCTTCCAGCTTGCGCTTTCGTGTGGGATGACGCAACTTACGCAATGCCTTTGCTTCAATCTGGCGTATGCGCTCACGCGTCACATTAAACTGCTTTCCAACCTCCTCCAATGTGCGGGAATACCCGTCGGTCAAGCCGAATCGGTAGTCCAGCACCTGGCGCTCACGGTCAGTCAGGGTTGTCAGCACATCCTGCAAACGCTCCTTCAGCATGCTGTAAGCTGTCATCTCTGAAGGGTTGTCTGCGCTTTTATCCTCGATGAAATCCCCGAAATGCGCATCATCGCCATCGCCCACCGGGCTCTGCAGCGAAATAGGCTGCTGCGCCATGCGGTACACGGCGCGCACGCGATCTACGGGAATATCCATCTCTTCGGCGGCTTCCTCCGGCAAAGGTTCGCGCCCCAGTTCCTGCACCAGTTTCTTTTGAATCCGCAGCAGTTTATTGATTGTCTCAATCATGTGAACTGGGATGCGAATGGTGCGGGCCTGGTCGGCAATCGCGCGCGTCGCGGCCTGCCGGATCCACCAGGTGGCATAAGTGCTGAATTTATAGCCACGCCGATATTCAAATTTTTCCACTGCTTTCATCAGGCCGGTGTTGCCCTCCTGGATCAGATCAAGGAAGGAGAGCCCGCGGTTCATGTACTTTTTAACAATGCTGATAACCAAGCGCAGGTTAGCCTCAACCATCTCGGTTCTGGCATCCTGCCCTGATTTCATCACCTCCCGCAGTAATTCAAAGTTAGCCATGAAATCTTCGGAGTTCATGCCGAACTCTTTTTCAATGATCGCCACTCTGGTCAAAACGTCCTCTAATGCCTGATCGCGCTTCTTGGTCTGGCGCCCCTTGGTGAGCCGATCACGTTCAAGCAGCAGGTTTTTATAGGGCTTGTAAATTTTTTCATCAGCTTCCGCGCAAAGATTTTCGAGTACTTTCTGCTTAAAATTAAGGCCATGAAAGACATCCATGAGGTCATCACGCGCTTTCTCCATGGCTTTCTCACGCCGTTTTTGTTTGGCGTTGTCACCATCAGCGGCTTCAACCACACCGCTATAGGCTTTGAGCACTTTGCTCTGAACATTGTGAAGATCTTTTTTTATCTTGCCAATGCCCTCCATGTAAACATCGCGGCTGTCGGTGAACTTATCGTTAATAACCCTGTCAAAGCGCTCCATTCCGGTTTCGAGGCGGTCGATTAACTCCAGATAGTAGCGCGGGGCAAATCCAAACAGATTGAATAAAGCGCGTTCCTGGCTCTCCGCCTTCTCAATCCGCTTGCAGATTTCGACCTCCTGCTCGCGTGAAAGCAGTGGAACCTGTCCCATTTGGTGCAGGTACATGCGGATGGGGTCATCAAAGAAGTCCATGCGTGAGCTGCGGCTGCGTTTGTCACTCTGCGCATGCTCCTGTTGAAAGCGCTCAACCTCTGAGCTGTCGATAATCTCAATATCCATGCCGCGTAAAATGATCAGGCAGGACTCAATATCAGTGTCTTTGACAACTGCACTGGGCAGCATTTCATTGATATCGTCATACGTGAGATAGCCGCCCTGGGACTCTGATTTCTTAATCAAAGCTTTAATTCGTTCGCGGCGCTCCTCGCGTTCAACGTTGGCAGCGGCGCGCTCCTCCTCCATGGTCAAACCAGAGGCGTACTCCAGCGAGTACCCGTCATCCTGCATCTCATCATATGTAATGTCATCACGGCGCTTAGTGTTGATTTCAACACCGCTACCCTCATAGTGCTGCTCAATATTGTCATGGATCAGGTGCTCATCGATCTCATCCTCGTCGTCATCTTTTTCCGCTGCCAGCACGTCCTGCAAAACAATATCAACGTTGTCAACATTGATTTCCTCAACCTCTTCATCATCAGCCAACTCTTCGTCCCCCGGGCCTCTTTCACTGTCATCAACCTTGTTGTCCTCAAGTTCAACAAAATCTTCGCCATCATCATCTTTATCCATGTCGTCATCCAATGGAAAATCCAACTCCGGACCGAGATCATCATCATCCTGGATGTCATCCTCGTTTTCATCAAAAGCCTTCCCGGGCTTTGCCTTGCTCCTGGTTGCCACCTTTTGCACTGGTTTTGTCTCTTTTTTAGATTTTGCAACACGTTTAGCCATTTATACACCCTCAAAAGCATTTACTAAATTAATTCAAAAATTGAAACACCCGTTTAAAAGTATGGGAAAAGCATCTTCAGGATACAATTCACCCATTATAGGTAAGAAAGGGGTATACAATACCGGATTGTTTTCTAAATGTCAAACGCTAAATCCGGAGCCTTTTTTTACGCATTAAAGCTGCGGAGCGCGGATCGTTTTTATTGCAGTTTGTTTTTCTCCTGATTTTGCACTGGATTTTATCGCGGTGAAACACTATAATAGTTGCATTCATTTTTTATAGGGGATTAAAATGCGAAATACATTGATTGTTTTATTACTGGGAACCGGTCTGGCCGTGACTGCGGCAGAGCTGCAGCAGAAAACCATACCGCTTGAGACGCAAGCAACAAAGGAGCCGAAAACCGTGCAGATTATGATTGAAACCACCCTGGGCAATATTAAAGCGGAGCTGTTTGAGGATAAAGCCCCCATGACCGTCAGCAATGTCCTGCAATACATTGACAAAAAATTCTATGACGAAACCATCTTTCACCGAGTTATCAACGGCTTTATGATCCAGGGCGGCGGTTTCACCAAAGAGATGGTTCAAAAAGAGACCAGCAAGCCGGTCAAGAATGAGGCTGACAACGGGTTGAGCAACACACGCGGAACACTGGCAATGGCCCGCACCGGGATTGTTGACAGCGCAACCTCGCAGTTTTTCATCAACCTGCAAGACCGTAACACAGGGCACCTGGACCACAAGTCCAAAACCGACACTGGCTGGGGCTACTGCGTCTTCGGTAAAGTCCTGGAGGGAATGGATGTGGTTGATAAAATCGCGCAAACCGCCACTGGCAGCGCCGGGCGTTTTCAAGATGTCCCCACCACTCCCGTGGTGATCAACCGCATTCGCAGATTCGAAGCGAATGCCGCGGCCCAAGACCAATAAAATCCCCGCCAACTCCGGCAAGCTAAAACAGCGGCTAATCCATCAAAAGATTGCTTTTACACCACAGATTGTTTATCCAAACACTCTCACCTACCTCTTATAACCAGCTATGGCAGATAACACCTACGACGACAAACATATTCTGACCCTCTCCGCGATTGATCATATCCGTCAACGAACCGGCATGTACATTGGACGAACCGGCGACGGCTCACAGTACGAAGACGGCATCTACATCCTGCTGAAAGAGGTTCTGGATAACGCTGTCGATGAATTTATCATGGGCTTTGGCAAACGGATTGATATCCAGTTGGATTACAATAGCGGCGAGGTTAAAATCCGCGATTACGGGCGCGGTATCCCGCTCGGCAAGGTGGTTGAATGTGTCTCCGAGATCAATACCGGCGGCAAATTCAACGACGATGCGTTCCAATTCTCGGTGGGCATGAATGGAGTGGGCACCAAAGCGGTCAATGCGCTCTCCACTGATTTCGAGGTGCGGGCGTTCCGCGATAACAGTTACTCCGAAGCCTGCTTCAAAAAAGGCCAACTGATCTCACAAAAACGCGGGCGTTGCGCCAAGAACGAGCGCAATGGCACCTTTGTCCGGTTTGTCGCTGATAGCGAGATCTTCAAAAAATACATCTATCGCGAAGAGCACATCCTGCGCCGGCTCCGGATGTACGCCTACCTCAACGCAGGCCTGACACTTGATTTCAATGGCAAGCAGATTATCTCAAAGAACGGGCTGCTGGATCTGATTCACGACGAGGCTAAATTCGAGAAACTCTACCCCCCCTTTCACTATCGCTCTAAAACACTGGAGCTGGTGTTCACGCACACGAACCGCTTCAGTGAGGAGTACTATTCATTTGTGAATGGACAGTTCACCAATAATGGCGGCACCCACCTCTCCGCTTTCAAAGAGGGTCTGTTGAAAGGGGTCAATGAATACAGCAAAAAGAAGTTCTCCGGTGATGATGTGCGGGAGGGTATTATCGGCGCGATCGCCATCCGGCTGAGAGAGCCGATCTTTGAGTCGCAGACCAAAAACAGACTCGGCAACCAGGAGATACGCTCTGAACTGGTGGCAGAGGTTAAACGGGTCACAGAAGAGATGCTGCATCGCGAACCAATCGAGGCGGCCAAGCTAATTGAAAAAATCGAGGAAACCAGCAAGCTGCGCGCAGAGCTGAATACAGTCAAAAAGCTCGCGCGTGACCTGGCCCGCAAAACAACGCTCCGGATCCCGCAGCTCAAGGACTGCAAACACCACCTAAACAAGGAGAAAGGCAAGGGCCTTGACACCATGGTGTTCATCACTGAGGGTCAGTCGGCCGGCGGCTCCATCATCCAGTGCCGCGATGTCGGCACCCAGGCGGTTTTCATGCTCAAGGGCAAGCCGCTCAATGTCTGTGATCTGAAACGTGACGCCATCTATAAGAATGTTGAGATCTACAACCTGATGCGCAGCCTGAACATTGAAGACTCAGTTGACCACCTGCGCTACCAAAAGGTGATTCTCGCGACCGACGCGGATGTTGACGGTCTGCATATCCGTAACCTGCTGATCACCCTGTTTGTTCGTTTCTTTAAACGGGTCATTCAAGAGGGGCACCTCTATATCCTGGAGACCCCGCTTTTCCGGGTGCGCAACAAAAAAGAGACGCACTACTGCTACAACGAGGAGGAACGCGCCACTGCCATGGAAAAATGCGGTAAAAACCCCGAGATCACCCGCTTTAAAGGACTTGGTGAGATCTCACCCGCTGAATTTAAAGCCTTTGTAGGCAAAAATATGCGGTTAACACCCGTGGACTCCAGCCAGGATCACGCGCTGGATCAAACGATCAGTTTTTTTATGGGTCGTAACACCCCTGACCGCCGTGAATATATTATGAATAATCTTGTGATTACCGAGGAGTCTTTGTCTTGAGCAAAAAACCAAGAAAGAAAATTTCCTCCTCTGCCAATGTGAATGAGCCGCCAAGTCTTTTTGAAAATATGGAGCTTTTCAGCAACAGCGAGACATTGCCGGGTAAACAGGAGGATGTCGAAGCCGTTGAGAACGCGGATGAGAACGGGGACAACGAAGAGCTGAACAACTCCAGTGCGCTGTACGATGAACAGAGCGGCTCAGGCCCCTTGCGCGAACTGATGGATCAGAACTTTTTGCAGTTCGCATCTTACACAATCTGCAACCGCGCAATCCCAACGGTTGAGGATGGATTCAAGCCAGTGCAGCGCCGGATTATGCACGCGCTCAAGGAGAAGGACGACGGACGCTTCATCAAGGTCGCCAACGTGGTGGGCCACACCATGCAGTATCACCCGCATGGCGACGCCTCAATCGCCGACGCGATCGTCAACCTGACCAACAAGCGCTATCTGATCGAAGGCCAGGGCAACTTCGGCAGCATCCACACCGGCGACCGGGCAGCAGCCTCGCGCTACATTGAGTGCCGCCTGACTGATCTGGCCCGCACCCAGCTCTACAACCAGAAGATCACCACCTATATCCCCAGCTATGACGGGCGCAATCAAGAGCCGGTGCTGCTGCCATGCAAGCTCCCCCTGCTGCTGATGCTGGGGGCAGAGGGTATTGCCGTCGGACTCTCGACTTATATTATGCCGCACAACTTTATCGAGTTGCTGGAGGCGCAGATCAATATCATCCGACAAAAGCCCTTCCAGGTACTGCCCGATTTCCCAACAGGCGGCAAAATGGATGTCGCGGAGTATGCGGACGGCATTGGTAAGATCAAGGTCCGCGCCACTATCGCAACCCGCGATAAGAATAAGCTGGTGATCACACAGCTGCCCTTTGGACAGACCACTGAAACGCTGATCAACAACATCGAAGAGGCGATCAGGAAAAAGAAACTGGCCGTCAAACAGATCAACGACTACACCGCTGAAAAGGTTGAAATCGAGCTGGTGCTGGCAAGCGGAACATCTCAGGAGCGCGCCATCCAAATGCTCTACGCTTTCACCTCCTGCGAAAGTTCGGTCTCCACCAGGCCAGTGGTGCTCTACCGGAACAGACCGGTGGAGATGACCACCTCGGAGATCCTGAAGGCCAGCACTGAGCTGCTGATGGATCTCTTGAAACGCGAGCTTGAGCTGCGTCTAAATGAGCTGGACGACCTCTTCCACAGCAAAACACTGGAGCAGATTTTCATTGAAGAGCGCATCTATCAGCGTATTGAGGAGAAGGTCACCTGGGAGGAGGTTCAAAAGGCTGTGATCAGCGGCTTCGAACCCTTCCTGAACCGTTTGCGCAGGGCCATAACCCTGGAAGACGTTGACCGGCTGCTGCAGATCAAGATCCGTCGTATCTCGCGCTATGACATCAATAAAAGCCGGCAGGAGATTGAAAACATCCTCGAAGAAGAGGGGACAGTCAAAAACAATCTCAACCAGCTCAAACGCTACACAACGCAGTATCTGACCAACCTGATCAAAAAATACAGGGCACAATATCCCCGCCTCACGGAAGTCGTGGGCAGCGGCTTTAAGCAGGTTGAGGTGCGCAAACTCACAGCCACCGAGCTCTCGCTGAAAATCGACCGGGCAAACGGATACATTGGAACAGAGATCAAGGGCGGCGACGAGCTTTTCCAATGCTCATCCCTTGATAAAATAATTGTTGTGTGGGATGACGGCAGCTATAAAATGATGCCGCCGCCGGACAAGCTTTTTGTTGACAGCAACTGGATTTACTGCCAGATTTTCAATAAAACCAAGGAGTTCACCGCTGTTTACCTGGAACCTGAGTATGGCTTCACCTATATCAAACGCTTTGCTTTCGGCGGTGCCATTCAACATAAAGACTACCGGCTGGCACCAGAGAAAAGCAAGATCCTTTTGTTTCAGGAAGATGCCCCTGAAAGCATATTTGTTAAATATAAGCCAGCCAAACACCAGCAGATTCATCAGCAGGTGTTCTCACCGCTCGCCGAGGTGCGCATCAAAGGGGTCGCAGCCCGCGGGATTCAAATGACAACTAAAAGCATCGCAAGAATTGTCACAAAAGAGCCGGGCTGGTGGAAAGAGAGCGAACGCGGCTCAAAAGGGATACTCACCTAAAGCAGCGGGCTCTTAATCACAAACTTCTGAATGATAGCAACGACCTCCTGCACACACACAGTATCTGTGGTTGCCCGACTAGCTGCTTTAGGTGTAGTAGCCGCTCTGCGAGCGGCATTTTTCAACAGGCATGAGAAAAGCGCGCCCCGGGGTGTAGGGTTGCTTCTCAGAAGCAATTAGCGGATGCCGGGCGATTATTCGTCAAAGGTGCACCATGGGGTTTCATGATCTTTGTTTGGCTCATCCGTCTTCGTCCCGCAAGCGGAACTACGCCGGACAAGCACCGCCAACCCTACACGTTTCCATTGTAATGACGCTTGCCTGTCACACGGCAGGCGCGAAGCAAGGAAGTCGTCCGCTATGCGGGCGACCGCAGTCGGCACGCGAACGACCTCCCGGCGCAAGCGTAGACTTTGTCGCTAACTTTATCGTTAACTTTGTCGGAGTGGAAAATCAGTGCCTGTCCCTAAAAAATCCCTAAAAAATCACAATCCTAATCATAATCCTAATCAAACAACAGTTTCCTGTGGCTGGTCAAAAGAGACAAGGATTGTGATGTTGACTTATCATCTTGCAATGATAACAGTCCCACGCGAGGTGGAGCGTAACAGCACATCGTTGCCGCCGGTCGTAGCGCCTGTCTCCGCATCAGCAGAGTAGAAGATACTGAAGCTGATGCCACTTATCTTAAAGGTTTCCCCCTCCGGCAGATTGTTGAAGGTTCCGCTAACAGCGTCGGTGCCATCATTGACAATCAGGAACAGCGATTTACCGCCCGAGATTTCGGTGTTGAGCGTAACGTTCAGCGTAGCATCAGCCAGGTCAACCGCGCCGTTGACAACCAGGGCGCTGTATTCACCTGCCTCTATCCCGTCAACGGTCACATCAAGACTTGCGGCGCTTGTGAAGGTGACATTGCTGTGCACAGTCAGTGTGCCTACACTGGCTCCCGGCGCGATTGCGCCGCCGTTGGCTCCAAAGCTGACCGCGCCTGCAATGCTGCCTGTGCCGCCCAGTGTGCCGTTGTTGATGGTGACCGGGCCGGAACCGATGCCTGAGCCGGCAGTGTTATTAACCAGCAGAGTAGCGTTGTTCGCGAGCAAGGTAGCACCCGAGTAGGTGTTGTTTCCGGTGAACTCGACGGTGCCGGGGCCATTGATGGTCAGCCCATTGCTGTTGGAGATAGGGCCACTGATAATCAGATCCTTGGCCGCGGCTCCATCCTGCACATTGATGGTACGGTTGTTATACAGGTTGACGCGGTTGGCGATGACCGATGGTGCGGCAGCCGCATAGATCGTGAAAGTACCCCCGGCAGTGCGGTTCTCACCGCCACCGTAAAGCAGACCGGCGGTCATCTCAATTGTACCCACATAATTATTGTCCCAAAAGTGGAGCGTTCCCCCGTTTATGTATGCATCTTTGCCACCTGTTCCGGATCCGAAGGCATGTGCGCCACGGAATTCAGCGAGCGCCCCCTGATTGATGACCAGCTTGCCATTGCCCTGACCTGGGTTATCATACCAGTTGCCAATGTCCACTAAAAGCGCACCCTCACTCACCGTCACACCACCGGAGAAAGAGTTATGCGCCTTGAGATTGAGAGTGCCCTGGCCGGTCTTGAAGATTCGATTGGCCGCACCGCCGGATATAATTCCAGTGAACTGTGCTGTTTTGTTGCTAGCCACACTCCAACGTTGTTCAGTTTGCAGGACGATTGGGGAGCTGACATTAGCACTCTCTGTTGCAACAATGCCGCCACCAAGGTTGAGTGAGCCGCCTGAGAGTGTGTAGCCAGCGCTCTCAAAGTGCATGCGTTCCACCGCAACATTATCAGCCACTGTTATTACCCCGCCGCCAGCTGCCGTGAAATGGGCATCCGGCGCACTGCCATCCCAAGTAAGAAGCGGTGAACTGCCGTAGAAACTGTCAGTGCTCCAGAAAGTAGAGGCAGCACTGTCCCAGATTCCGTTGCCGGATTGCAGCCCCACCGCGGTGGTGGTATCCCAGTAGGATGCCGGGGTTTGGCCTGTGAATGCCAACGGGTTATTCTGGTTGGCGTGCGATGCCCAGAGCCAGTCATCCGAACGGACAACCGAGGAGATGCGCACCTCATCGATCAGACCGTCAAAACAGAGGTTCTGCCCGCGGTTGCACCCTAATTCAAACCGCCCAAATTTAGCGTTTTGTCCGTTCCAGGATTCACTTCCAACACCGTTGTAGAACATGCGGGTTAAAGGCGATCCGCTGTTGCAGGTAACAGCAACCCAACTCCACTCAGTTGAAAGTGTGCCGATAGTTTTGGTGGTTCCGCCGTAGTACTCATAGGTTGTGCCATCCGCCTCGAGCTGGAAGCCGTTTTTGCCGTTGTTGAATGCAGCTGTGTAACCCACCTGCCCGGTAACCCGCGGCTTGGCCCAGAACTCTACCGTATACTCCGGCCAGACAGACTCGGTAAGGACTTTGGTTATCCTGTTTTGCGAGCCGCCGGCTAAGTATTCGGCGTTGCCGAACAGTCCATTGGTGCTCACAGTACTGCCCGGGGCGTTGATAGTGGCATGGTTGCTGTTAGCTGTCGCATCCGGCGATAGGTTGCCGCTGCGTTGATTGAGATGATAAACAGCGGCAAAGCCCTCCGACCAAGTTGAACCGTCAGCGGCGTAAGCAGGCGGTGCGGTCTGGCCAGCATCCCCCCAGTAGGCCCAGATGGATGTATCCTTTGCCAGCTCAGGCACCTGTACCCAGATATATGATGCGCCACTGGTATTCCAACTTTCAATCTCGTAATTGAGCTCGGCTGTCTTGCTTTGATCTGAGTAGAAACGCAGATCGCCGCCGGTAGGTGAAACAAAGGTAGTGTAGCTGAAGTTCTGCATCTCCTCATTGAGTACAATCAAGGCCGGGAAGTTTGTCAGGGTTGAGTTGCGGTAATAACCAGGGAAGCTGATCTCCTTCCAGAACGGTCCCGCCGGTGCCGGCGTAGTGATTGCGTTATACAACACCACATCGTTGCCGCCGGTAACGGAGCCGCTGCCGGAGTCGCCTTCATAACTGACGGTGAAAGTCTGTCCATCAATATCGACGCTGCCGCCCTGTGGCACGCTGGCAAATGTGCCGCTAACCGGATCGCCGCCGCTGTTCAAAATTATAAAATATTTGTCACCCGGTCCAGCTGTGCCACTGATACTGCCTGTCAGGCGGGCATTATTCAGTGTGATGGAGCCTGTGACATCAATTGCGTCGTACACAGTACTGCTGTCAATTTCAATATTGAGCCACGCTGAGGGTGTCAGGCTAAGGTCGCCAGCTATGCTAAGCGTTCCAACGCTGCTGCCTGGAGCAAGCTCGCCGCCTTTTAATCCGAATGCAACTGATGCAA
>JAQUCE010000212.1 GCA_028686345.1 Kiritimatiellia bacterium | reverse complement strand
GGACGCCCCCATCCTGGTATATACCACTAAACCTTTTAAGGAGCGTCCATTATGCCGAAGTGCCCGAAGTGTTCCCATGACAAGTTTGCCATTGAAGATATCACGCTTGATCATGATGAGTACGACCTTGTGGCCATCTGTTGCCAAGCTTGCGATTGTATCATTGGTATCACAGAGCCGTATAACATTGCCCTTTCCGTTAAGAATCTACGCGCTGAGGTTCAGAGTTTGGGGAAGATTTTGCGCTCTTACGTGGAGTTAACCTCCCTTCGATCTCAAAGCGCGGCCAAGCAGAATCAAGCTCCAGGCTAATCCTTTTAGCAACCAGAACACCACAGATATTCAGAATTCGTTGCGCCTCTGGAGCAGGATATCGCTGTAGATATCTGTCTACTCTGGCTGCCACCGCCAACAGATCTTCAGATTCGCTCGCACCAAAAGCCTCAAACTCCCTGGCCACAAACATTTTACCATTATCAATCCTTGCGCTTACAGATGGAATCTTTCCTTCCTCCATCCGCTTCATATCCTCTTCCAGCAGCCGCACCAGCTCCTTCGCGCTCTCTCTCAGTCTCTCTTGCAGCGTCATCTCACACCCCCATTCACCACCAAACCCAATGCCTGGTGAAACTCCTGGTTAATCTTCATCCCCGCAGGAAAAGCTGCCCGGCTCACCTGCACCTTCACCACCCCGTTTATACGGGTGTAAAGCAGTACCAATTCTTTCTTGTTCTTCATGATATACCTCTCATTTCCTTCTTTATTCTTGGCTTTTCCGCCAAATATTCTCCGATCTGCGCCCTGCGCTCTTCGGCATCTCGTTCCCCGCGGAGGATCTTCTGCATATAGTTCGCGCTAACCCCCACTTCCCGGGCCAACTCAGTCCGCGTCATCCGCCGCCGGGCCAGCTCCATCCTGATCTCTTCAGCCGTCATTATTTTCCTGCTTGACATTTTTTCCTCACTCTCTATCTTGTCCCTGTATGGGGACATGGTATTGCAAACGTGATATTGTGTCAAGCCTAAAATATAACATTTGTGATATTGAGAGACAGGGGAATGAGTATATCGTTAAGAATCAAGGAGTTAAGGCTCCAAAAAAAATTGAGCCAGATTCAGTTTGCTAAGCATCTTAAGGTGTCCCAAGCATCCGTATCGCAATATGAAAATGGCACAAGAAGCCCTGATTCATCATTCTACACAAAAGTTTGTGAAACCTATAACGTTAATCTCAATTGGCTCCTCACAGGCTCCGGCCTAATGTTCCAGGATATACAACCCATTAACCCCTCAATCTTAACTAAAACCATCCGCCTTCCCATCGTGGGAGAGATAGCAGCCGGAAATCCCTGTGAGATATATTGCGATGAGCCACTGGGACACATTGACATCCCCATTGGCTTTCTGCACTTCTCTCCTCCATATATGGTGTTTCGTGTATCAGGTCGTAGTATGGAACCATATATTTTGTCAGGAGACCTCGTTATTTGTTCTCAGGATTGGCGTGATGTGGATACCAATGGTAAAATTATGGCCTTCCGTACGTGGGAAGGCATCACGATTAAACGCTTGGTAGTGGATTACAAGAATAAAACCACCTGGCTTATGCCCATGAACCATGAGTTCACCCCTCTTCCTTTTAACAAAGATACAGAAGACATTACCATGATCGGCATCCTCGATATCGCCATCAGATCATACAATAGAGACGACATATATATAAGGTAAAGGAGAATGACATGAAACGCTCAGCGATAGCAGTTATCCTATATTTGATGATTAGCATCCTCGTAGCTAATGAGGGAGAAACATCAGAGATAGCTACATTTTTTAGTAAAACAGGATCTCTTCTCATTAAGGAGTACCACTCGATAGCAACTGTTAAATCACAATACGGACCTACGCTCAAATTGGATGTCCTTTACATCACAGACGCGACGACAAATACTACAAGACGAGGATTGAGGATTGAGGCAGAAGAAAAGAAATCGTATGGAATCAGCTCCAGCAGGTCTCTATTGGATACTGATGAAGTTGAATCCTTACTGAGTGCCCTGGATTACATAGCCAACGCACAAATGACATATGGAAACGACAAGAATCAACCATATAGAGAGCTAAAATTTAGCTCAAAAGACAGCTTCGAATTCGGTGTTTTCATATCTGAGGGGAACTACACCGCATTCGCTACAGTTGGACTAATTGGCAAGATTACTCTCTTCTTCAAGTTCGAGGATATACATGCAATCAGAAACAACATTACTACAGCTCTTGCTGAGTTAAAAGGATAGTTTGATGCGCCGAGGAAGCTAAAGCATTCTTGACAAGTATTAATAATTAGCATCTGGTTGATTGGAATCATCATCTTATCAACCTATAGGGACACATAAGGAGTTACAGATGAACAAGTATGTTGCTACTTTGCTGTTTGCCTCGATATGTTGCTTTCTCATGGCCGATCCGGCTTTGGGCCTTATCGGTTTTGGCTATGCTCCTCCGGTTAAACACAATACGGTGATTATTGGTGTGCCGCTTAGCTACATAGGTCAGGGCAAGCCAGGCTCATTGATGATTAAGGTACTATACAGAGATAAGAACTATCCTAAAGGGTTTGAGACAGAATCAGAGCCTTATGAGTGGTGGGATCCCACCGGAAGAGAAATCTATGGAAGCTTTGTTGGCTCTATTGGCTACATGATCGACATTCCAAGGCTAAGTGGCTTCTCATTGACTCCATACTTGGGCCTTGGATCCAGGCATACATACACAGAATACCTGTCATCGGCTACTGGTTGGCACTTCTATAACCGTACAACGAAGCAACTGATTGACTTGGGCATAGACCTTCATGTATATTACAAATATGCCGGTGTTGTTATAGGTGCTTCCAGCTATTCACAGTATCACCTGGCTGCATTCGTTAGATACTAAGTGAGTTTATGCAAGAATCAGTGATC
>JAQUCE010000029.1 GCA_028686345.1 Kiritimatiellia bacterium | reverse complement strand
TTTCGAGTTTTTTCACAGATAAACGCACCATAGCCAATGTTTACCGGACGCATTTGGGGTAAACTAAATTTTACATGTTCAAACCACCTTGATTCCATTAGGTGAACTCACATCGGAAATGGCTCCCACCTTGTAACGGCGGATTTACTTTATCTGCAATCTAAGTATGTCCTCCGCTATGCGGTGGACAACAATGATTTCGAAGGTTATCCGGTAATATGCGCTGGCATAAACTTTACCAACAGCACCGATTATTTCTGGATTCTTAACGATGGACCTAACCTTGGAGCAAATGATTGGGCTCCCCATGTATCTTACTTTGATTTCAGCAGGCTGGCAGGGGCGGGGGTCTTGGCGCATAGCGGCCCTGGCCGACTAAAGCCGAAAAATAATAGCTGGGTTTTTACAATTTGTTTTCCTGTACCTCTTTTTTCAACCACGAAAAGCACGAAAGGGGTGCGTAGCTGATTTTTAACCACAGAGGGCCCAGCGCAGCGGGGATGAAATACCCTTATCCTTTCGCGGAGATTCGCGGGCAAAAAACTCTGAGAACTTTGCGCCTTCCCCGTCAGGGCGTAGTTCCGCTTGCGGGACGAAGCCTGATGTGAGAGATAAAAAAATTTGGTTGCGGCTATGCTGCGCTGGGTTCCTTGTAGTTTCAGAGATTAAAGTGCAACCGTTTTGACCCCATATGTCCAGTGGTCTGGAGCGTGGTCGGCGCGTTCATGGTTAATCGCCTTGCAGCTTCGACTCGTATTGCGCTATACTTTTAATTGCCGGTGCGTTCACGGCCAGCCGTTCTACAGCTTTGGTTCGCATATCACTCGGTTGGCGCATTCCTTGCTGCTCGCGCAGCACTGTAGCCGCGGGCCGTGACCGCCGGGGGGCTCGAGCTCCTGATCAATCGCTTTGCCGCTTCGACTCGCGATGACAAACTTTGTCGCAAACTTTGTCGATCGTTCGTCGGCGGGAAAGTAGCACAGCCGTCTCGGCTGTGAATTTTACGGCCAACACAGGCGGGACGCCTGTGCTACTCTCTGAACATATTTATTTCACGCTACTCCGGATGAAATTTCATAGCAAGCAAGATGCTTGCCCTGCTTGTTTGCTGGCAGCGAAAAGGTGCTTATAGGAGGTTACACTATGAAACAGAAACTGATGATGCTTGTTGCCGTCACGCTTACGTTGATGGCCGCACACGCGGGCGAGGATGATTTCCTGCGTCCAATTGGCCTGCCGCCCAAAGCTAAACCGCAGATGCGTCAGGGGGGCGAAGCCCTGCCGCCGCTGCCGCTGCCTGCCACGCCCCTGCGACGCTCGGAGAAAAAACGCCCGCCCAGCCCTTCGACCTTGATCGGCAAGGTGGTCTGGGGCTCCTACCTTGATTACACCTGGGAGAGCGGTCAAACCACCCGCGTTTATGACTGGAACATGGTCCCAGCTGATTGTCAGTCGCTGCTGCGCTCGGCCTACAAACACCTTAACATGGATTACAAGGTGCAGACCACCGCGCTCGATGGCTTCGACTCCACACCAGCGGAGATCCCGGTGCTCTATTTCTCGGGCGGGCGTTCGCTCAATTTCACCGATGCCAATCGCGAGGTGCTGCGGAAATATCTGCTCGCCGGCGGCATGGCCTGGTTTGATTCAGTGGTTGGCTCGCCGTATTTCTACAAGTCAGCGCTGCTGGAGCTTAAGCAGAGTCTGCCGGAGCTGCAGATCCGCCGCTTGCCTGAGGATCATCCGATCTTTCACATGGTGGCCGACACAGTGCAGGTCAGCACCAAAACCAAAAAAGAGGTGCTGCCTGTGCTTGACGCAATTTACATTGGCTCGCGGGTTGCGGCAGTTGTCTCAGCTTACGGCATGGGGGCCGGCTGGGACAACGCCACACCTGATCTGGTGCAGCAGGCCGATTACTACGACCACCCTTCATCTGTCAGGCTCGGCTTGAATCTGGTTGCCTATGTAATGGGCTATTTCCGGGTTGGGCAAGCGCATGCCCGGGCGCAGGTCTATGGCGATGAGGATTTGCAGGACAGCAGTGATCCAGTGGTCTTTGCGCAAATCCGCACCCGCGGTGTATGGAACACCGAGCCTGGCGGGGCCAACAACCTGCTGCGTTTTATGAAGAAAAACCTGAGTGTCAAAGCCAACTATCTGGTCAAGACCATCCGACTCGATACTGATCCGCTGGCTGATTACAGCTTTCTCTATCTCTCGGGGATCAGCGACTTTTCGCTGGATGAGGCGGAACGCGCCGCTCTGCGGACATATCTACAAGGGGGCGGGTATCTGCTGATTGACAACTCACTTGGATTGAATGAGTTTGGCAAAGCAGTTTACCGTGAGATGAGCGGACTCTTCCCGGCGAGCACCTTTAAAAAGTTGCCTGCCGGTCATCCGCTTTTCCAGCAGGGGCCCTTTAAGGTTGATCAGGTGCGTTTCACCTTGGCGGTCAGGGCCAAATATCCCGCCTTGAGCGCGCCGGTGATTGAGGCGCTGCAGGTCGATGGTGCGGAGCGCGTTTTTTACAGCCCCTTTGATATGGCAGCCGGCTGGCAGGGCGACGATCACCCACTGGCCTATGGCTATGCCCCCGGCGACTCCCTGCTGCTCGGAGCCAATCTGGTGACCTATTGCCTGACGCATTGACGCACTTCGCAATAGCTACGCCCGGACAAGTCGAGCTTCGCTTTTACGCCGTGACAGGGAAGCGTGAACAACAAACGGTTGCTGCTTAAGGTTTGTTGTCCAGCCTTTCTTGTCGCGCCGTAGCCTTGGCGAAGGAGGAAGGCTGCCCCAAAGCGGGTTTTTGAAAAGTGACTCTAAAGGTGATGATGGAGTAGTGCAAGCATCTTGCTTGCAGAGGACATTTTCATTCAAGCTGGAAGCTTGAGGTACTTCATTCAACAACTTATGAAATGCAAAACCTAAGCACTGAAACTGATGTCCTTTGATCGAGCCGCACTTGCCTAGCATTTGACAGCAAGTCTAATTATGGCCGAAGACACGCTAAAGCGTGATCTACGTACCTTTGAAACCGTATGTAGTTCACGCTTTAGCGTGTTGCCTGAGCAGAGGCGCGGCCATAATTAGAATTGCTGTGGCGTAGACGGGTTATCTTGTGCGTGCCATTCAAAATATGATATAATCATCGCAGTTTAATAGGTGACTTATGAGTGAAGCATTAAAAGAGCGCCATGCCTACGAGCAGAGTCTGAAATCCAGCCGTGCCACGGCATAGCTTCTGGCATAGACCAGCAATTTTAATTATGTTATCAGGGCAGCTTTTTCAAGGAGTTTCAAATTATGATGAATGAATATCAAGGTCTGACATGTGAAGATTTTCAGGCATGTTTGCTCTTTTCAACAAAGTCACTTAAAAACATGGAATAGGACCAAGCATGCATCAACTACCCGAGAATCTCAAAAAAATCGCCGCCGCCCATCAGGCCATCAAAGCCGAGATTGGAAAAATGATTGTTGGCCAGGAGGATGTGATCGACCAAGTTCTGATCGCAATCCTGGCCCGTGGCCACTGCCTCCTGCTCGGTGTGCCGGGGCTCGCGAAAACATTGCTGGTCAGCTCGCTGGGCGGGGTGCTGGATCTCTCCTTCAACCGCGTGCAGTTTACCCCTGATCTGATGCCCTCTGATATCACCGGCACTGAGATTCTGGATGAGGAGTCCGGCAGCAGCCGTCGCACGCTGCGCTTTGTCAAAGGCCCGGTTTTCACCAATCTCCTGCTGGCGGATGAGATCAACCGCACTCCGCCCAAAACCCAGGCTGCACTGCTGGAGGCCATGCAGGAGAATGCTGTCACAACCGGTGGCCGCTCTTTTGCGTTGCCGCAGCCCTTCTTTGTGCTGGCCACCCAGAATCCGATCGAACAGGAGGGTACCTACCCGTTGCCGGAGGCCCAGCTGGATCGCTTTATGTTTCTGGTGCGTATGGATTATCCCAAACGCCAGGAGGAGATTCAGATATTGCGTCAGACCACTGCCAATCGGGAGGTGCAGCTGCGGCAGGTAGTCGACGGCCCGGCTATTCTTGAGTTACAGCGCTATGTGCGCGATATTCCTGTTAGTGATCACATCCTCGCCTACTGCATTGATCTGGTGCGCAGCACCCGCCCGGACGAGGCTGACGCGCCGGAGTTTGTGAAGCAGAACCTGACCTTCGGGGCTGGTCCGCGCGCTGGTCAGTACCTGGTGTTGGCAGCCAAGGCCTGGGCCGGACTTCAGGGGCGGATCAATGTCAGCTGCGCTGATGTGCGCCGCAACGCCCACGCTGTTCTCTCCCACCGTATTGCCTGTAACTTTCACGCGGCTGGTGAGGGCATTGATTCCATTCAGATTATTGACCGCCTGCTGCAGCATGTGCCCGAGCCCGACAGTGCTGGCGTTTAAACTGTTGAATGTGATGAACTGAAAGCCATTCTCAACAAACGGGTAGAGACAAAGAGCACGCTGAAGCGTGAACAACAAACGGCTGCTCAGTAAGGTTACTTCACACTTTTCTGCTGGGCAGAAATGACATAACCAGAGAGTAGGCAAAATGATAATCGCAGTTTTTTCTCTGCTCATCATCGTGGCCATTACCATGTTGATCACGAGATTGGCGGCAATGGCGCTGGTTCTGACGGGAATGTCGCATGAATCGGCGCAGTTCCAAGCCCGATCAGCCCTGGCTGGTGTCGGCTTCACCACCAGGGAAGCGGAGTCCGTGGTGTGCCATCCAGTGCGCAGGCGGATTATAATGCTGTTAATGATGGCCGGAAGTATCAGCGTCCCAACAGTAATTGCCGCACTTGGTGTCTCATTGTTTACGACCTTCCAGGCAGAGCGCTGGTGGTGGCCGCTGCTCTTGCTGCTCGCCGGATTGCTGGCGCTTGGTCTGTTCGGAAAAAGCCGCTGGATGAACAAGCGTGTCAATACCGTACTGGCCTGGGGATTGAAGAACTGCACCGATCTGGATGTCAGAGACTATGGCTCTCTGCTGCAACTGCAGAATGGATTTGCCGTAACCGAGATGCTGATCAAACACGGGGATTGGCTTGAGCAAAAAACCTTGCAGCAAGCTGCTCTCTCCCATGAGGGGGTCTTGGTTCTTGGAATCCAGCGTATTGACGGAGTGTATGTCGGCACACCGCGTGCCGCTGACACGATCCAAGCGGGTGACACGCTGGTGCTCTATGGGCAGATCCAGCTTTTGAAAAAACTGGATCAGCGGCAAGCCGCCTTCGGTGATTATGCTCACGAAGAAGCCACAGTGGAGCACACGGCGGAAGCGGCAAGGGGAGAGTTGGCTAACCGGAGCCTCCATGATGTCGGCGACTAGGAGCCGGTTCAGCCCAGCAATTCTCATTATGGCTGCGCCCCTGTTTAGAAGACACGCTAAAGCGTGAACTACATACGGTTGCCGGGGTATGTAGTTCACGCTTTAGCGTGTCTTAGGCCATAATGAGAATTGTTGACCTCAGTCTGAAGCTTGATGTTGGAAAAACGTTCACGTATGTCTTGTGGAGACGGATATGGAAAATATAGTAAGAGTTCTGTCTGGGTTTGTGGTGTATATATTTCATCTGCTGGCGATTTTAGTTATGGCGGTTGGAATCGCAAAGTCGATGTATATCTACATCAAGGATGCGGTGTTTGGCGCGCGTGCGGCCATCGCCATTCAGGAAAGCCGACTCGAGCTCGAGCACTCATTCTCTCTGGGGCTCGGCTTTCTCATTGGAGGCAGTATTTTGAACACAACCATAGCGCCGACATGGAATGATATTGGTCAGCTTGCATCAATTATTGCCATCCGGACCATTCTCAACTATTTCCTGCTTCGCAATATCAATTCTTAAAGCGAAATGAGTTGCAGAACCAGGCAAGTTCGCGTACCATCGAAAGTCGCGCCGAGTGCGCCCTTCGGTCTCCGGCGACTCACAGTGTTGAATATATTTGAAATACGCACTTGCAATAAAAGTATCACTTAAGTATCATTGTCGCATGAAAACAGAACTTGTCACTACGCTGAAAAGAAAGGCAACCAAGATCCTTTCAGAACTCCATAAAACCGGAGAACCTGTCTTGATTACCGAACATGGAAAACCAGCGGCTTATCTCGTTAATGTTGATTCGTATGAATTCATGCAGAGGAGAATGCAGATTCTTGATGGAATAGCACGAGGAGAACGAGCTATACTTGAAAAACGCACATTCACACAGAGTGAAGCTAAAGAAAAGATGGCTAAATGGTTGAATTAGTTTGGACAGAATCAGCTTTAATGGATTTGGATGAAGTTGCAGAGTATATTGCACTTGACAACCCATTAGCTGCATCAAGCTACGTCAAGAAGGTCTTCAAGTGTGTTGACCGTTTAGGTGATTATCCAAATTCAGGAAAACGTCCTACAGAACTGCCTGACTCACCATATAGAGAGGTTGTTGTTCCTCCATGTCGGGTTTTTTATCGAATTGAAGACAACCGTGTTTATATTGTTCACGTAATGCGATCAGAAAGATTACTTCGCACTTTTCTGCTGGGCAGAACTGATAGATCGTAATCAAATTAAAGCCCGCTGATTGATTAGGATTACGAATAGGATTGTGATCAGGATGGGTGTACGTCCTAATCTCAATCCTAATCGCAATCATTATCCAGGGCGGCCCTGCCTCCGGTCCACGATAGCCGCGACGATGCTGGTTTACGATTTTCACAGCGCGGGGTTCCAATCGTCCATCAATATCGCATGCCACGCCGAACGAATGGAAGGCGGGTCGCACATTATCGTCAACCGCTACCTCCGATAACTCACCTGGCTCGTTCCTTACAGCTCGCGCAGTGCTGTAGCCGCGAGCCGTGACAGCCGGGGGGCTCGCTTGCGGCACTCCCCACTCGGCGCAGCAATTCTAATTATGGCCGAAGACACGCTAAAGCGTGAACTACATACCCCGGAAACCGTATGTAGTTCACGCTTTAGCGTGTTTTCTGAACAGGTGCGCGATCATAATTAGAATTGCTGCCACTCGGCGACTTTCATTTGCGCGCGTATAGCGAATGTGATATTCTAATCTCAAGCAAACAGCAGCGCAGCTGGGTTACACGCACGGATAGAACCTCATCTTAAACAAAAAACTGCGGGAGTATTGCAAATGAGAGACAAAGGAAAGAGGCAGAGTATGCGATGCATAGTGTTGGTACTGGTGATAGTAACTATGATCGCGCGCGTCACGGTATTCAGACCCGCAGAGAAAATTATAGAGCGTAAGCCTGTGCTTCTGCTGACAGTGAAGAATCCCAAGCCGTCTACAATTCGCATGTCCTACATTGCCCAAGGGCTGTCATGGGCTCCTAGCTACCGTCTCGATATTAGCGGCGAAAAAGAACTGACGATTGAACAGAAGGCGATCATCAAAAACGAGTTGGCTGCATTCAGTGATGCGGAAGTTTTTCTCATCTCCGGCTTTCCAAGCGTTCAGTTTGGTCATGTGACATCGCCTCTGTCCTTGCAACAGACATGGGCAACGTTTTTCCAGCAATTGAATACACAGACCAGTCAGGGGCACGGCAATATGAGCCAGGTTTTGCAGCAGCAGGCCGTCACACTCAACACAACGGCTCCCGGCGGGCTGAACATGTCGGCCAACAAGCGTAACGAGCTGACTTGGTCCCTGGAACTCAAACCAGGAGAGGAGAGGAGCGGAACCTCACCTATAGCTACACCGTTCTCGTAAATCGGTGATCCTTGATGTTATAGCAATGAAAACTAACTCCACTTCATATCTCACCCCGCAGACCCTCGATGCGCTCAAGAACATCGAGATGGTCGCGCGCACCATGGTTGAAGGCACTTTGACCGGGCTGCACCGCTCGCCCTACCATGGTTTTTCCTCGGAGTTTTCGGAGTATCGCAAATACTGCCCCGGTGACCCGGTTAAGCTGGTTGACTGGCAGGCCTATGCCCGAACCGACCGCTATTACGTCAAGCAATACGAGGATGAGACCAATACTCGCTCCTATGTTGTGCTGGATCAGTCGGGCTCCATGGGACTGGGCAGCGCCAAATCACACAAATTTAACTACGCCTGCTATCTTGCCGCAGCCTTCATCTATCTGATGCACCGACAAAAGGATGCTGTCGGGCTCTTCACATATACCAATCAGATTCATGAGTATTTTCCGGCTGTCTGCTCGCGCACGCACATGCTGGCGCTGCTCGCGCACTTGGAGGGCCTTGTTCCGTCCGGACGCTCCGACGCGGCACCCTGTTTCCACCGGATTGCCGAAGAGGTTCGCCGCCGCTCGATCATATTGGTCTTCTCGGATTTCTTTGATCCCAACCCCGAGTTCCTGCGCACGCTGCGCCACTTTCAGCATAAGAACTGTGAGGTCATCCTCTTTCAGATCCTTGATCCGCTGGAATCTGATTTCCCTTTCCGCGGCTTGATTGAATTTCGCGATATGGAGACCGACGAGTTTCTGGAGGTCGAGAGCGATGACTGCCGCGCAGCCTACCTTTCGGATCTGAACGCCGCGATTCACAGCATGCGGCAGCTCTGCGGACGCATGAACATCTCTTTTGAAACCCTTAACACCGGCACCACCTTCCACCGCGCCCTGCTCGCCTACTTCCACAAACGTGAGCGAATGTTTTAGCAGGGCCTGCGGCCCTGCAGGGGTTTAGGAGTTTAGGCTGTAGGGGTTTTGGTCATGCCGACATGTTTTACCGCACCGTAGGGCATGTAGGCAAAGCGGTCGGTGATGGCCCCGGTGCTGGTGCTGAGTGCGATAGTCGAGCTCAGCTCATTGGCATGATGTCAAAATCATACTCATAAGCCATGGAGGAGGCGGTCGCAACCTTAGAGGTCTGGCAGCCATTAGCACTGTAAGCGTAGCTCTCTGTTCCCGCACTGAGGAGCTGGTCCGCGCTGTTGTGTGTGCGGTTCTGAGTATAGGACTGGGGCTGATCCGGGATTAAGCCGGTCTGGACAACCTCATTGGTCAGGAAGCCGCGGGCATCACGCAAGAGTGTGTGGGCGGCCTTGCCGTCATAGTCAAACCCGATTATTCTGCTTTCGGCATCATATTCGAAATCCGCAACTATTCCGTTGGGGTAGGTCATGTTTGTCAGGCTACCAGCCACGTTGTAATCAAAGCTGAAACCTTCAGAGTTGTTTATGGATGTCACTGCTCCTCCCCGACGCGACGCTGAGATTCTCTGCGAAGCAAAGATGCGAAAGAAAATAATTTTCGGATGAAGAACAACCCTATTTCATTATTCTGATCGATGCTGATTTTTTTAAACAGCGAACGGTTATTCTTCAATATTTCAATCGCATCAGTCCCAACGGCCAACACGCACCAACATTTGTAATGACTCATACCTATACCAGACTTAATTTGGTTAAATGTAATAACAGTGACTGTGGCCTCCACAAAAAAGAAATCAATATTTTCAAATAAAATTACGTTACTCTCAGAAGTGTCAAATGCATACTCAACTGGATACTCAACATCTTTCAACCAATAACCAACTTTATGACCCTTAATAAGATTATTCTTCTTTAACAGCGACTTAATTCTTTTTGTAGCTATTTTTTTTCGAATTGTTACAGAAAACATCCAAGTTAATGAAATAACAACCAAAATCCCAAGTACGTCCTCAGGCACAAACATAATATTATTAATTGACATAATATTTCTACTTCCTATGCGCCCTCCACACTTTTTTAAGCACGGCCCCTATGCGCCCTGACCTCACTCAATCAGAGCTTGCTTGTTCTGGTTGACAGCAATCAACTACTATGCCAGAAGAGGGTAAAACCAGAAAAACGTACTCTAAATTCTTTAAAATTACTGGCTTGACTGAGAAAAACAAGCTATAGGACGTGTTATCGCCTTCCAACAAAATACTTTGCCCGATGAAAGAAAGCCCCATGAAAGAAGAAACTTGTTTAACTTTCTTTTGAACAGAAATTGGTGCGTTCTCAGAAAGGACATCAAATGTATCCTTTATTATAGGCACACAGAAAACAAATATCAAAAAAAATGCAAAAACCAAGCAAGCACC
This sequence comes from Kiritimatiellia bacterium, assembly GCA_028686345.1. Taxonomy (GTDB): domain Bacteria; phylum Verrucomicrobiota; class Kiritimatiellia; order RFP12; family UBA1067; genus M55B167. Next base: position 37,489 of record JAQUCE010000029.1, on the reverse strand, counting down.
ACGAAGTCCGTACTCGACATGCAATCTCTCCATCCCCCGCCCTTTTTCGCACAACTTTGCACCTTCCTTCACCCATCTCTTCTTTTTATCAAATACCAACCAAATAAGCAACAATGGAAGCCCCGTCCATATCACTAGATTCACAAAAAACCTAAATTGCCAGCCTAATATTTCACACCCCGTTATTAAAGAGACAAATACAACTAAAACTAAATAGGTTTTTTTCATATGCCAGTTTGCTCACGTAATTTACTACTTGGAAATTTAAATACGACCCCTTTGCGCTCCCAAATAATGGATGACCCCTATTGCCGGGCTCAACCACTTGAATATTTCTCAAATATCTTTCGAATATCCAATATGGTTATTGCTGACTTGGGAACCAACACAGAGTGTCCTGAACTAGTTTTTATCACCGAAAGTCCCCCAAAATCACGTTGAACAGTTAAATCTTTATAGAGGCATGTACATTTTGACCGCAAAACACCTCCAAGCATGCAATCACCAAGATCGAACCCAACACCCTCTTCTGTAAAGCTCACAACTCTAACAGAACGTCGTTTGGACGAACGCCAGAACAGTAAAAACAGAGAAATCAACAATACAGCCTTGAGCTAAATCATCTACTACTTTAATTTGGTCGTGCGATACGATGTCAAAAAAGTCTGTAACACCTAGCTCATTTCTGATTGAACTTATTCACGCTTTAGATTGTCATGTCGATCTAACAAAGCCCCTAAAAGCTTTAAAGTATACCAATATAACTGCAACGAAATAAGACCAACAATAATCCCCCCGACCGAAGCAAATACTAAATTGACCCCAAAATGTTGCGACAAAATGAAACTTGCAAAAATCGTAACATTGACTAAAATGGCTAGTGGTATCAATCCAAACATGTCTACTTAACCCCTCCCATATAATGATCTCCAGAAGTAGCGATACCGATAGCAAGTGAACTGGAACCCGCCCATCCTAATGGTGTAGGACCAGTCATAAATGTCTTTCCGATACCAAGATACCTCCCGGCATCTTGCGGCCTCAGTGCTTGAAGCCACCCTTGATCTGTAACCATAGCTGCTCCGCGGTCAACTGCGTTGGGATAAAACGAATTATACCAACGATTGACCTGGTCAGGCCGTGTATTCTGCCCAATTTCATGATACAGTACCTGTTTTAAGAAAGGTGCGTTGGCCGCTTGCTGAGTAACAGCCGATTGGGCGCGTATTGCAGTTGTTCCCAGTGAAGCTCCAAGTGAACCAACAATACTAATTCCTGCATCAGTTAGATTGGCAGCATTCTGAGACATTCCTACTGCTTGCAGGCCTCCTGAAGTAACAGAATCAACTCTAACACCAGTAATAGCTTGTCTAAATCCTGCTTGAACTTGGTCAAGTCCATGAAGTCCAACAGCGACTCCACCAGCAGTCCCAGCAACACCAGCAACAATACCAACACCAGACCAACTTGTGGCTACTCCAAAAGCAATGCTCGCTGAAGCCAAACTAGAACCAGCTGCCATCTCACACCCACCACCAAATGCACGAACGACCCCAAACGTCTGATTCCAACTCCAGAGACCTTCAGGATCAATAAACGCAAGCGGGTTAACCTCACCATAAGCATAAACATTAACACCTCCATCAATCCCCAGCGGGTCGGATTGCAGGAAACGTTTCTGCTCACATGAGTACGCCCTGTACAGGGTCAAGTGCAACTGAACATCTGAATCATAACATACGCCATACCGTCCAAGCCACTGAAAAGGTGTTTTGGTCATGCCGACATGTTTTACCGCTCCATAAGGCATATAGGCAAAGCGGTCGGTGATTGCCCCGGTGCTGGTGCTGAGTGCGATAGTCGAGCCCAGCTCATTGGCATGATAGTAACGGGCAAACAGAATCGAGCCCGTTTTGCGGTTCATCTCATAGTGCGCCAGCAACCCGTAAGAGGACCAGATATAACACCGTTTGATATTGCCCTGCGCATCGGCTTCCGCCAGAGGACGCTTGAGTGGGTCCGCGTAGTCGATGATATAATATGTGATCTCGGTGGTTGTTCCATCGCTGAATATTCGAGCGATCCGTGCGCCGGTCGCGTCATAGCGGTACTCCGTTATTTCCGCCCCGTTGACAACTTTAACCAGGCGATTGTCAAAATCATACTCGTAAACCATGGAGGAGGCGGTCGCAACCTTAGAGGTCTGGCAACCATTAGCACTGTAAGCGTAGCTCTCTGTTCCGGCACTGAGGAGCTGGTCCGCGCTGTTGTGTGTGCGGTTCTGGGTATAGGACTGGGGCTGTTCCGGTTTTAGACCAGCCTGCACAAGCTCATTCGTCAGGAAACCGCGGGTATCGCGCAAGAGAGCGTGTGTGACTTTGCCGTCATAGTCAAATCCGGTTATTCTGCTTTCAGCATCATACTCAAACTCAGAGTCTATTCCATTTGGGTATGACAGATTCGTTAAGTTACCGACACCATTGTAAGTAAAGCCGAAATCCTCTGAGCTCGTCAGGGATTTTACGGTAACCCCGGAGACCCGGTTCTCGGCATCAAAGCTGTATTGTACCGACAGACCGCCGGGATAGACGATGTTGGTACGGTTTCCATTAAGGTCATAGGCATTGGCTGTATTGAAGGTGTTAGTACCCACGCTCTGCGCAGATGAGGAGGGCCGGTTCATTGCGTCGTACCCGAAAACAACCGACGTGGATGGGGTGGCGGCAGATGTCAGATTGCCATTTGCATCGTGTTGATATGCACCCTTGGTCACGCCTTCAAAAATGATGCTCGTCTTGCGATTGAAAGTATCGTATCCATACACAGTGCTGCGATTTTCGGCATCCCAACGGTTTATAAGGTTGCCCTGTCCGTCATAGGCAAAGCGGGTAACCTTGTCAATCGCATTAGTGATAGCTGTGATCCGCCCCTGTGAGTCAAATTCAAATCGAACGGGATTATTCTCCGCGTTATAAAAGGCAACCCGGTTGCCAAGGATATCATATTCTAAACGCTCAGCGGCCAGTGATGGACGCACGTTGTTGGTGACCTGCCCGAAAATGTCATATTGCGTCCGCCATGACTCTGACGCGGCATCTGTTCGATTGGTGATTCGACCGAGAGTGTCATAGGAGTAATGTTCGGATGCTAACGGGGTCTGCCGAGTGAGCGGACGGTTAAGAATGTCATAGGTCTGGCTCGACCACAGATTCAGTCCACCGGGGTCTATAACTGTATTGGTGACGTTACCGGAGATATCGTACTGGATCAAAGTGGTTGTAAAGGCACCGACGGCGTTAGTCGCCTGACCGAGAACATCCAAATGTACTTCCGTCCACTGCCCACGGGCATCACGGCTGCGGACAAGACGGTCGGCGGCATCGTACTGATTTGTGGTGATGGCTCCGTCAGGATAAACAACCGAAGCCTCTTTATATGCGGGGGTCCAGTAGTAACTGGTTGTCTGCTGACGGGCGTCCGTGGTGCTCTTCAGCAGGCCGTTATCCCAATAGGTTTTACTAGCGCTGAGCTCCTCCGGTGTTCCAGAGGCCTGCGTCACGCTGGTCGGCAATCCGTTGAGGTTATAGGTATACTCTGTATCAACTCCATCCACGGTTGTCATCAAAAGCTGCCCAACCTGGTTATATTCAAACTCAACATCACTGGCATCCAAAGAGGTGGTCTTTGCAAGATTTCCATACGCGTTATAAATATGGTGCGTAAGCTGTTTTCCATTGGCGATGTTGATTGTGTCAACCAAGCCGTTGGCATAGTAGGTGAATGCGGTCACACGTTCATCCGTTGTATTGCCGGCCTCTTTCTGAGTTGCGATCTGGTGTGTGGCGGTGTAAGTTAACTCGGTGGTGGTCTCCTCTGTTGCGCCCACGGCGTTAGTAACAGTAACCAGGCGATCTAGTGTATCATAACCGTATCGGGTGATTGACTCCAAGGGTGAGCCGGCAGCCACACGTTTTTCGAGCAGGTTATGGTGAAAGTCATAACACATCGCATTCGTGACACCGGCACTGTTAAAAACATTCGTCGCTTTTCCGAACCTGCTATATTGGGTACGGGTTTCAAAGCCGTCAGCCCGGCGGGTAAGAACTCTACGGCCTTCCTCGTCAAAGCGGTAAACGGTTTTGTTTCCAAAAGGGTCCTCTTCATAGCTCTGATACTTTGTAGAACACATAGTCCAGCGGTTACCACTGGCGGATATCTGGTTGGTCACCTGTCCAATATCATTATAGAAGTTCTGGATTGTAACAATGTTTTCAGGATCGGTAAGCGAGGTAATTGCATTTGGATAGTTGTCATCATTGTATCCGACTCTCCATGCTTGACCCTCGGCATCCGTGAATTTTGTCAGATTTTTATCAACATCATAGCTATAACTCACTGATCGCCCTAATCTGTCTGTAACAGCAGTAAGTCGTTTTATCCTGTCGTAAATAATGCTGAGAGCGGGGCCAAAAGAGCTGGTAACGCTTGTGAGGTTATCATATCTATTATAGGCGAAAGCAAGAGTGTTGCCGCTCTGATCCTCAATCAAAATGACTTTATTTTTTGCATTGAATGTATAGGTGGAGCCATTGCGTTCTTTCAACACATACACATCGTTAACCAGAGTCAGTTCGTCCGTAGAACCAGGCGGGGGGTTGAATTCCCCATTAGGCAGACGTGTAAACTGCCTGCCGGATTTTCCGATACGAACGGTAAGGACATTGCCAACGCTGGCATCAAGCGCCCATTTAGCGGCAATGGCGGCAATGGTCCACCCTTTGGCGTTGTTTTCATGTTGCATCATATCCAGTGCAACCATCTGCGCACACAAAACAGCGGACGCGTCGGAAGCGTCCCGCTCCCCAAAGGCGAAATCACCATTGCTATGCTCTTGAATTTCGATCTGCAGGGAATGCCCCCAGCCTGGCCCCATGACTCCTGTGGAGGCGACTTGCCCGCTATCATAAAAACGATTAAACACAATAGGCAATGGGCCATTTATAGCAATATCCTGATGATCAAAAAGAAACGAACCTGTATACAAATCAACTGGCTCAATACTAAGTGTTTGTGACTGAAGACTATAAGGAGGGGGAACTGGATTATATGTTACTTGCGTCACAGTGTTAACCGTGGCAGGCGGCACATAACCTTGATAACCGGAATACCCCCCTTTTTGCGTTCCATAATCGCCACTGATAAGTGCACTCAGGCCCATTCCATTACCATATATTCTGTAGTATGTAGCTCCGCTCCACTCTTCAACAGTTACGATTTTTTTAGGCAATACGATTGCATCTCCATTATTAATGAAAGAATCCAGATATGCCATGTGTTGAGCAGTATAGCCTCCGTTGGCAATCCTGCCACGTACATTCAAGCCTGAAGTCCAGTTCGCTTCCGTCGCATAATAAGTTTCATAACCTGCGGCATTATTCAACGCGATACCTTTTGTTGTTGAAACTCCCGGTTTATCAACACCCATTAACTGCTCAAGCATCGCATGTTCCAGGCCGCTGCCGAAAATTGCCCCGGATTGAAACAAGAATGAAGCATCCGGCATCTCCGCCACATATGAAATTCCGCCATGAGGCAAATCAATATAATAACCCTGTTCCTGCCCAACAACCCCAGCCTGAAACACTAAAGAAGCCGGCACACCAGTAAGTTTACTGAGTAATTTCAACTGAAGTATATTCTGACGGCAATAGAAAAGTCCCATTAAATGCAGGCTTGTTCCAAGAACCTCTTCAGAGGTATTACTAAGGCCTTGCCTTCGGAACTCAGCCAGTTTGCGACTCTGCTCAGCAATCATTTTGGGAGACGCGCTCAAGAAATCAGCGACCACACCGTATCTGTACCCTACCGTCATTCCTAACGTCTTAGGAAATGGCACAGACCCCCAGCCAGCGGGCATAACAATTCGAATAGCAAAATTGACTTTATTTCCCACAGTCAAGTTTGAAACACCTCTTGTTTTCTCAATTCCGTCCAAACGTAGTACCGGTTTGTTCCCATCAGAAGAATCATAAAATAAGGTTAGACGCCTTCCGGCCAATTCATAACCCATGACTGGAAAAGCAGAGAATCCCGAAGGATGCGTAAACTCATAACGCGCATAAAGCGAATTCGACAATTCCGCAATAAATGTTGGCGAAACAACCCGCAATATATCGCTCGGAGTTCCAGTTTCCAGTTCGGTAACCGGGACCCCGACCACCTTTCTCTGTCCAATCATTGAATCCAACCCAGTCTCTCCATCCTTTCTCGACGCGCAAATCTCGGATACATAGCCGTTCAGAAGATTAATAATTGAGGACGCATTCACATTCTGAACCTGATCAGGCTGAAAAATGGATGCTCCCTGAGCGGCGGCACTCAACAATGTTGAACGGTCATATCCTGTAGTTTGCGTTAAAAGAGTTTCAGGGCTTTCCGGCATATTATCATAAACCACAAAAGACGGATCCATCTGGTATGTAACGCTGCCAATTTCAGCTTGAAGCCAATAGTGCTTTTTATACAACCATCCGTCAACCACCTGGACAGGAGCATCAATTAAAAACCAAGGATTAAGGTTCGGCAGGTAGTTCTCGGGACAGCCAAACAGTTTAGTTAGAAACATTGCGGGATAAACTACATCCGCACGTATATAATTGATCGATATGGATTCATCGGCAGCCTTTAACAACGAACCGAGAAGAGCGCACTGATCGACATCATTGCCATGACCACTCAGGAGGGTACCCTCTGCTCCTTTAAAACATCCATAATACAGCTCAAATCCAATCCGGTTCCTAACAAACTCAAATATCTGCACTGGATCGTTTTCCAATGCAAGAGCCTGAGCACGAATGGATTCAGAAATTGCCATTTCAGGGGGAAGAGTCTCACCGCTTAGCAGAGTCATCATTGGCATAGCAACAGCTTGAGTTTTCTGAGTATAAACAAACTGAGAGGGGTCACTTCCAACAGCAGTCCAACCTCCAATAGAATCCATACCGCCAAAACAGGCGTTTACAACAAACCAAACCAAAAAACCAGCGCGTACAATTGCTTTAATCATTATTCTCTCCTCCCTCACAAAGATTCAACCTTAGACATATTATGCGCCGGTGTTAATGTGTAGATCTCCGCAGGGTCGTTATCAACCCGCGACTCAATGAGCCTTCCTTCGACATCATACTTGAAATCACGAGAGCCTGATTCAATTTCAGGTCGATCATTAACAACCGTAGGGTCCATTCCGTAAATATACTCTTCAACATTACTGAATCCATCACCGTCAATATCCTGTACGGCATCGGAGGAATCACCCGGATTTAACGCTGCATAGGCAAACTCCCACCAATCCGGCATTCCATCACCATCTGTATCAACATCTCGATCAGAATCGTCTACCGGATTATTACCTATATCAATCTCCCATCCATCAGGGAGTCCGTCACCATCAGTATCGGATCGCCACGGATCCGTGCCGAGTTCATACTCCTGTCCATCATCAAGACCATCGCCATCAGAATCCGGTATATTGGGATCAGTTCCTGAAGTGGCAGGTCCTCCCAATATCGTATTTGTATAGCTGTTGCAGAATAGTTCAAAATAATCGCTCAGCGTATCACCATCAGAATCGCTTAATGCGGGATTCGTTTTATAGATCAGGATCTCCCGCCCATCGGTTATGCCGTCGCTATCATCATCCTCCAGAGTGAAACAGTGGTAGAAACGACTGAGCCGGTTTGTATAGCCGTCATCATCAACCCATTCATAGCGATTTGTAGCAAGGTTGATAGTTATTATCTCAGCGACACTCCACGCGCCGGTGCTCAGGTTGTCACAGGTGAAGATCTCGAGCTTATTGGTGGACAGACCGCTGTCGGGCCAGCCGATGGTCAATTTGACGGTATTATTGGTTTGAGGTTCTATAGCGGTGAACATCAAATTCGTCAAAGATTGTGTAGCGGGAATGCCCATGCTCATCGCAACCGGCTGCATCAACGAACTGAGCTGCATATCCAATGCCTTCTGATCGACATAGTCCACAAGGTCACTCTCCCCGACAATTATAGTATATCGCATAACAACACGGGCCGGATCAAAGATAGATGCAAGATATTCCTGATATATGGTCGGGTAAAGATTCAGGTCAGGGTACAGCGTATTAATAACCCAGTACGGAGAATAACCCTCTTCACGGGGTATTCTCGCCAGTTCCAAGCCGTAGTCATTTTCTATAACAAGATCTCGTCCTAAATTGGCGGCATCTTCATACATCCAGATAAATGCACAGTAATCACCGCTTTTATCAGAGCTCACGAGTTTTTCCAGAAACGTGTTTGAAATGAGATTTTTATCGGGAATGAAAATGGTCTTGCCTGGCTGATACAAAGAGAATTCACTTGAAGGCGGCGCAATGAAAACGAATATATTCAGATCGCTTTCATATTGGTTCACAAGATCATTCATTTGAAGTGTCTGGTCAGAGCTCAGATGATCATAGAGCCGACTGCTGAAAACGTCCATAGACACCGGCTTTTCCGCATGAGCAACAAAAGAGTGTGTTGAAATTGCTAATATCGTTACAGTATTTATCAATGCGATAATTTTAATAAACGACGCTGAACCTTTATATGAACGTAACTTTAAGACAACACCGTTAATCACAATTACCCCCCCACTAATTGGTTAAATTTAGCTTCAGAAATGAAAATGTACAGTAGCAAAGAGTAAGCCCTTGGACAATCATAAAAAGTCCGATTTTAAAACAACAATGAAAAGTGACAACTTTTTTTAGGACGCGACGTGAACTAACTATGCGCTTTAATTGTCGTCAATGTTAAGTTATAATTGTCGTCATGTTAAAAAGTAATTGTCGCTGACTACGTCTTGGATAACTTGCGGGAAATGATATTGATAGTTGTGAAAAACTGCTTGTGGAGACAGAGAAAGTTCTTGGTTCTCTAATACGTTCTCTCCGTAAATCCTAAACCCCTTCATGCTAAGCCCCGTCAGCCTAAACCCCTTCAGTCTAAACCCCTTCAGCCTAACAAATGACTTTCGCAAATCCAATCTTTCTTTGGGGCCTGCTGGCCGTGCCGTTGCCGATCCTGCTGCATCTTTTTTTCAAGCGGCGCAAGGCGCGCATCCCCTTTTCCACCCTGCAGTTTTTTCAGCGCCGCAAGCGCTACCTGGCTCATCGCCGACGGCTGCGCGAAGTTTTGCTGCTGTTGATTCGCACGCTGGCCCTGCTGGCCCTGGTGCTGGCACTTTCGCGCCCCCTCTTTCAACGCATGCCCTACGCTTTTGCCGCCCGCTCGGATGTTGTGATTGTGCTGGATGATACGCTTTCAATGGAGCGTAAACTCGGCTCCGGGGAGAGCGCCTTTGAGTTGGCTACCCGCAAAGCCCAAGAGATTCTGGAGACGCTTTCAGAGGGCGATGCCGCTGGCCTGGTGTTTCTCTCCGGCCGACGCGGCATTGATCTAACCCGCAAACGACCCCTTGTGCAGCGCATGATTGAAGAGGCCCGCGTTACCGCCGCCACAGGCTCTTACAGCGCGGCCTTGAAGCAGGCGGCCGGTGTGCTGACATCAGAGGCCAATCCAAACCGCGAGATCTTTGTGATCTCTGATTTTCAACGCAATCAGGCACCCTCCCAAGCAATTGACCCCGGGGATGTCAAAGGGCTGCGGCTTTATTTCATACCCATCAGCGGCGGCACGGAGAATTTATCGGTTGAAGGTGTCGCGCTCTCAACCCGCCCGCAGATGGTCAACAAACGGCTGGCGATCCCGTACACCATCGTGAACCATGGCACTCAAGATCGCGATACCGAAGTTACGCTTGAAATCAATAATCAAAGTGTCAACAGCGTCAAGCTCAGCGTGCCGGCAGGTGACTCTGTTGACGGCGCTTTTGAAGCCGCCCCTGAGCGCGCTGGATTTCTGACAGGCGCGGTTCAGATCACTGACCGTAACCTCACGCTTGATAACCGGCGCACGTTTACGGTCAGCGTCTGCGAGAATATACGTGTGCTGCTGCTGGAAACAGATCTGCTCAACCGGGTGCGGCCCTTTCATTTTTTGAAGCTGGCGCTTGATCCCAGCAATGGGGAGGCGTTAAATGGTATTCTGACGGAAGAGGGTTTTGTGCAGGAACTCTCATCCAGACAACTGGAGCAATATCATGTGGTGGTGCTCTCCAATCCTGATCCGCTGGATCAGCAGGCAGCTGCGCTGCTCTACCGTTATATGAACAGCGGCGGCACGCTGGTGATCTTTGCTGGAGGCAACCTCAATAACACCACCTTGGCGGCGTTTCAAGATGAGCGATTGCGCTCCCTGTTCGGTGAACGCCAAACGGGCGACTTCAGCACTCTGACCTTTAAGGGGCCGCTTGCTGCTCTGAATGAGATCCTGCAGCTGGAGCTGTTCAAGGGGCAGCGCTTTTATACGCTTAACACCTCTCCCTCAGCCGCTGTGCTGGCAGTCAGCCGCGGCACAACTGTTATGGCTGAAGAGAAGGTCGGCGCCGGTGGCGTAATCGTCTGTGCCTTCTCCTCCCGTCGTGACATGTGTAATTGGCCTGAACTGAAATCCTATCCGATTGCCATGCTGCATCTCTTCACCTACGCGGCGCATGATCCGCAGCAAAACACCGGGATTGAGTGTGGACAGCTCCTGCGCTTGATCCCATTGACCGCGAGCGACAGGCAGTTGACACTCAGCCACAGTAACGGCTCCAGCTTCACGCTGCCGGTCCAGCAGGGGGAGGCGGTCTTTGCTGAGAGCTGGCAGCCGGGGGTAGTGACGGTTGATCGCGCCACGCCCCGTTCAGTCGCCCTCAATCCGGTTTCGCCCGAGAGTCAGCTCGTCAGCCTCGGTGCCCTGCGCATGACCTCGATTGTCAAAGGCAAGGTGCATGTGCTCAAGACCGACGCCGCGTTGTCCTCGCAGCTGCTGAACACCCGGCAGGGCAGCGATCTCACCGGGCTCTTTCTCTTGCTGCTGATGGCTTGCCTGCTGCTCGAAATTATAATTGGCAATCCCTATCTGCTGCGCAATCAGCGCTGAAGCAGTGCAAGCATCTGCTTGCACTGCTTCAATTTGAATGCAATACTTTTGCCGAAATAACAACCTGAAAGGACTTGAATCATGACCTTTGTTCCGGCCGGTGAAATCATCGGTGAAGCGCATAATATTCGCGTAGTTAGTCTGCGCGATAGCCCGCAACTACCAGACGGTGAGTACGCATTTATTGATCTTGATCAAAAATGGGCGGACATTATAAAGAAAAATTACAGTGCGGTAAAAAAACAACTCGCTGAACAGTAAGGTACAAACAGAGGCAAGCGAAATAAAGGCAGAGCACAAAAAATACCGCGTCGATGATTGCGGAGTTGAACTCGCCAAGAGGACGGGACCCATCCACCAGTATCGTCGCGATATCGTGCGCTTTTCGATTCCGAGTTCGACCCCGCTTCTGAGCTATAGACACGAAACTACAACCAAGTGATCAAGTTATAGGCAATTTGTCGGCACTTCGGCATGCAAGAGTTGTGGTTCGGTTTCGCTCTACGTGTCGGGCATCAGGCTTCGCAATAGCTACCGTCCGGACAAGTAGCTTCGCTTGCGGGACGATGTCTGATGAGCGAGATCGGTTGACGATGCTGTGCGACGATGTTGACCGACGATTGGGATCATGCGGGGGCTCGTTCAGCATCGTCGCCGCCTGTCTGCGTGCAACGCACAGGCAGGCAACCAGTTTTATTTGCCGCAGAAACATTGAGGCACAGAGGGTGCGCTAGGTTATTTTTTTTGATGGACGTTGCTACAACGACTATGATATAGTTCAGACATTATCTGGCTATTTATGCCCTGTGAACGGTTACTAAATAATCTTTATGAGAATAAAGACCATCACCAATAAGGAAACAAAGCCGCTGACAAAACCTTCTGCCGATAAACCAGAACCGGTCGACTACGAACTCCGTACTTGGACAGCAAAAGACGGAGTACGGATACAGGCGGCTTTTGTCAGAAAATCAGGCCCTTTGCTTGTGCTGAAAACAGAGGATAATAAGGAAGTACGCATACTCTTACAAAAGCTCTCGGAGGAAGATCAGGACTACATGACCTCTCTAAAACTGTGAATGTTAATGTAAAAGTGATAATGGAGTAGTGTAAGCATCCTGCTTGCAGAAAACATTTTCATTTAAGTTGGAAGCTTGAGATGAAGTTTCATCTGGACTTTTTGTTTTTCACGACAGGAGTTGAAAGAATAGCAACTAACAGCTTAGTTTATTTTTCTACCCCTCTATTTTTCTACCCCGAAAACAAACTAGCGCACCCTCTGTGCCCCTCAGTGTCTCAGTGGCAAAAAATTGGTTGCCCTCCTCTTCTCGCTGGCGTGATTTCAGCATAGAAGGGGGAGGGGATGGTGGGATAGGCCCGGTAGATGTGGCTATAAACCTTGGTGGTCAGGGTGTTCACCTCCTCTGTTGCGTAACTGCTCTCCGGCAGTCCGCTCTTGTCATCGTACAGAAAGTTCAGGATTATGCTCTGAACACTATCCCGGGCAGATTCTTTATCCCGCCAGTGATGTATCTTGGTCAACTCTCGTTTCACAACCTCCAGCAGCTCAGTTGACACAGCCTTTATCCGCAGTATCTCACCGGGTTTAAGCTCAGGTTTCTTAAGCAGATCAAAGATGGCGAGACTCTCTTCGGTCAACCCTTCACGCACAGCCCGGTCTTCCTCTTGGTCCATCTCCCGGGCTTTGCGCAGCAAAGCCTCGAAGGTCTGCTCGATCGTAACCCGGCTTTTTTCGCTGTTATACTCCGCGATGATCTTCTCGTAGTGCGCCTGCATGTCAGTGCGCATAGGATTTTGCTCCAGCATCCTCTTTAAGCGCTCCTCTATGACGGTTCTCAGACCTTGTACAGTTGTCTTCTTGCGGGGGCTTTGCTCAAACTCCTGACGCAGTATATCAAAGTCGATCTTGCTGATGTCATAAACCGCGCGTTCCCTCTCCGCCTTGTCTCCCGTTTCCTTAACATCAATGACCTCCTCAACCACCTCATGCAGCTGGCGGATAATATCACTGATATCCGAGTGTTGCTTGTCCTCCTGAAGAGCGTTGTAAATCACATTGATGGCATCCCGGTCGGAGCGGAAGGCATTTACCCTCGGGGTGTTGATGCAGGCCTTGAATTTTGAGAAGACCGCCCGGCACATGATCTCAAAGCGTTTACGGGTTTCATCGTTCTCATTAGCCGCCTCCTTGGCGCTCAGGATTGCCGCATTTCGCAGAAATCCGCTCAGATTTCTGACATCATCCAGCGAGGCCCCGTTCTCATCAAGAAAGCTTCGGACAAGACCAATTGCTTCTTCCAACTCTCGCAACAGCTCATCTATCGGATGAGTCGGGTCGGTTCCTCCGCCGCCGCCTTCACCTTCACCTCCGCTACCTTGTCCGGTAAAGGTTGCAAGTGCTTTACGCAGATTCTTCAGTATTCCGCAGTAGTCCACTATCAAGCCGTTGTTCTTGCCCTCATGCACCCGGTTGGCCCTGGCAATAGCCTGCATCAGCGTATGGGCTTTCAGGGGCTTGTCCAGATAGAGGGTTGACAGACAGGGCACATCAAAGCCTGTGAGCCACATCGCGCAGACAATCACGATGCGGAAGGGGTGCGCAGCCTCTTTGAAAGCCGAGTCAACATCAAGCCGGTGTTTTACCATAAACTCGGGGCGATCCCGCAAATAAACCGGTATCTCAAAGCCCTGTTTGATCAGCCTCCGATGCGGCTGAATATCAAGACCCCACTGCTTGAATTTGGCGATCTCTCCCTGTTCCTCACTGATAACAACCGCCATCTGGGTTGAAGTCATCCAATCTATCTGTCGCTGCCTGTGCAGCGACTCCTGCTGATCATCAATTTTTTTCAGCTCTCTCTTCAGCTCCTTGATTCGATTCTGCCACCCCTCGGCAATCAAATCATACATGCGCACACAGGTTATCTTGTCAATGCATACCAGCATCGCCTTGCCGCTCTCCCAGCTCCTGGAGTAATGCTCCACAAAGTCGCCTGCGATCTGCTCCAGCCGCGGCTTGGCTGTTATAACGTGATAATCCTGTTTGAGTGCCTGTTCCAGACGCTGCTGCTGGTTGATGTCGTCAAGCTCAATCTCCTCCAGCTTCTCCGCAATGCGCTCATTCAAGTCGGTGGTGGCGATCCCCAGCAGCTCGCCCCGGGCATCATAGTAGAGGGGCACGGTTGCACCGTCATCAACCGCTCTTTTAAAGTCATAGGTTGAGATGTACTCGCCAAAAACCCGCCGCGTGATCTCATCATCCGAAAACAGCGGCGTTCCGGTAAACCCGATGTAGCTGGCGTTGGGAAGCGCGTCCCGAAGGTTAAGCGATAAGGTGCCGTATTGCGTTCTGTGCGCCTCATCCGTGATTACAATCACATCATCCCGCTCTGAATAGCACGGCTTTTCATCAAGGTTTTTGTTGAATTTCTGGATCAGCGAGAATACATATTTCTTGTGCTGCCCCAGCAGCTCCTCCAGGTGTCTGCCGTTGATGGCCCGACATGGCTCCTGGTTATTATTCACAACTCCGCAACCAGCGAAGGTCTTGTAGATCTGGCCGTCAAGGTCATCACGGTCAGTCAGGACGATAAAGGTGAAATTCCCTCCCAGCCGCCGGTGAACCTTGCGGGTAAAAAACAGCATGGAGTAGCTCTTGCCTGAACCCTGAGTGTGCCAAAAAACGCCCAGTTTGCCCTCGCGCTCCGCACGCTGTCTCACCGCCTCTACAGCCCGGTTCACCCCAAGGAACTGATGGTTGCGGGCGAGAATTTTCGCTGTCCTGCCAGTGGAGCTGTCGAACACGATAAAGTTCTCAATCAAGTCCATGAAGTTGCGCACTTCGCAAACTCCCTTGAGCATGGTCTCCATGGCCACCACGCCTGCTTCTTTCTCCTCCAGACGCTTCCACTCGGCAAAGTGGTTGTACTGGCTGGTGATGGTTCCGATCTTGCCTTCAATGCCGTTGGTCAGCATTACGATTGCATTATGGTGGAAGAGGTGCGGTATGGTATCCCGGTAGTCAGCCAGATTATCGCGGTAGGCCACCTCCAAATCCTTATGGACATTCTTGCACTCCACAAACAGCAGTGGAATGCCGTTCACAAAGCCGATAATATCAGCTCTCCGGCGGTAAAGATCGCCACGAATCCACATCTCACGCACACAGAGGAAATCATTGTTTTGCGGCTCAGCAAAGTCAAAGACCCGTAGCGTATCTCTCCTCTGCTCACCCTCCGGCGTGCGATATGAAACAGCAACGCCATTGAGGAGCAGCTCATACTTCTCCTGGTTGGTTGTCAGCATACTCTGACTGATGATCGTTTCAGTAATTTGACGCAGCGCATCACTGTACGCCTGCTCGGGAAAGCCGGGATTCAACTCCTTCAGCTTGCCATGCAGAGTCAAGGTTAACACCACCTCGCGGTCATTATTACGTCCAAGCAACCCTCCCGGGCCGAAGGTCTCCTGATTATAGGCATACACTGACCGCCACCCCAGATGATCGTGGAGGTAATCCGCCATTATTGTTTGTACCAAGGCATCTTCTGTGTATTCGCTCATGAATTATCAAACCTCATTTCCTGTAATCTTACAGAGTTGTTCTACCCAGCTGTTTGCCTGTTTGCAACTCATACGGGTGGCACTCTGCAATTCAGGAAAAGCTGAAAGCCAAAGTGCTCGCTTCTGCAAAAAGGCATCGGTCCATACTACTGGAATCTTCTCAGGCATGGTCATTGGTAACACCCAGATGATCTGTGCATTGCTTCTCAACAGAGTTTTCAGACAAGTCCTCTCTCCTGGCGAGAAGAAGGTGCTACAGATTACGCCATCATAGGCCGCCAGTTCGTTTTTCAGTTGCGTAATTTCTATATCAGTTGCTTTGCGTGATATACGTAACGCCCGGCACTTACCTGTTTGTTGTAATAGCTTTGTCTCGCCTATGTATTGGCTTTGCTTAATAACACCTCTCGGGACATCCCGCAATGCCCAACGCTTCGGGTTTGCCTGAATATACCGCTCCCGAACTTTCAACTCATTTGCATTAAAGCAAATCACATCATAGTAGTTGGGAGCCCACACCCGGTCCATTTTTTTGTTTTGCTCTTTCTCGCTATAGCGAGAGCTTTCAGAACAGGCTCTGCTCTTTCGCCATTTTCGTGTAACTGCGCCCTTGAACACATTCATTACTTCGCCCAGCCCCTTACCTCCAGGCCGCACAATTTGAACCAGCCCATGGAAATGGTTCGGCATAATCTGCCTTGCTCCCAGAGAGATGTGCCCGTAATGCTGTGGAATTTCATCCCAGCATTGCTCTACCAGTTGTCCTAGCGCATTGGGTTCCATCTCACCATTTTTGACAGATCCAAACAGGTGCTTATGGTAATCTGCGCCTAGCGTTACAAAGCACCATCCTGGACGCGAATAATCGCGTCCATCCATGCGTAGTTTTTGTGACATGCTTTTCTTGAATTCCATCACTGCCTCACTCTTTCCTGACAGCTTTTCGCTTTGCATGAAATACTGATAACACTTTAGATACAGATCGACAAACAACTTTTCAGAAAGAACAATTAGCTGCTTTTCTCATCCCACACTCCTTTGGCAAACGTAAATATCAAACCTCAATCTCTCCATTCATCAAACGTGGAAGCAATATGTCGCGGGCTTGGGCGAGCTTGTCATTAGTCTTCGCTAATATTTTTAGCTGAGCATAAGTTATGCTACAAATGCTCTCAAACTCTTCTATAAGTTGATGGGCTGGTTTCAATACTTCGACCCGATGAACATCATTCCGATTCAGCGTTGGAACAGCCGCCCCACCATTATACTGTTCAAGATTCATACTCCTGAGTAAGTATGAGGTGAAGAGGGGAGGAACATTCTTGAACTGCTTAACCCACAATGCCGTATTTAAAGGCCAAAAATCATCCGATACATACATAACTGTACCAAGTGAACCTGAACGCCCTGTTACGACTCCCGGTCCCTTAACTTTGGCTTGAGAATGAAACCCATTCACTCCTGTTGATGCGTAAATTGGCACATGGCCTTCTTCCCGAAGTCCCACAGGCAAATCAAACCCTCTTTGTAAAGTAACTAATTCGTCTAAAGGTTTCTTTTCCCACCCCTCCGGCACACCATCGACCACCTTGACACTCGCATGGCCGGGGAAGCGCAGGTGCACAAACCACTCTCTGTACAACAGCCTTGCCGACTCCTCCAGTAACTGTATCCGCCGCCGATTGTTCTCAATCAGGTCGTCGTAGTTAACCAGCAGACACCCTAGTTCCCTTTTTTGAGCAGGCAATAAGGCCGGTAGCTCAAAATCAGAAAATAGTTTCCATTTCGTTCTGGGTCTGGCTCCACTTGAATTTGTTGTTGCATAATCAATAAAGCTCTGTTGAGCCATAGAATAAAAGACATAGGCTTGTTCGTCGGGGTTTTTTGCACGGATAACGCAAAATTCTGTTGAGCAGACTCCATTACAAGGAGCAATCACCAGCTTGCAGAAATATGGTCGAAGTGTTCCAAACAATATATCATCTTTTTTAAAGCGGAATTTATGACTTTGAAGCTCCTGCGATGAACCTATGCCACAGAGATGAAGAGTGTTTTTTTCTACATGTTCTAAGCCAATATATGGCAATTTCTCATCCTTATTCGGCAAATAAGTATCGTGTATTTCACTGGCGATGTCTGCTAGAGTTTCGCTCATACTCCCAGCTCCTCGAAGTTCCCTGCAATTTTAGCGGCCAACTCCACAGCCTCATCATTAAGTCCGGCCAGCTCTACATGGATATCGCGCAGGGCTTCCTCAAAATCAAAATTTTCGTCCACCTCTTCCGGCGCAACTCCTACATAGCGTCCGGGTGTCAGACTCCAGTCATTGGCCTCCAGTTCCTCCATTGCTACCAGCTTGACCAGTCCCTCCACATCCCGCAGTTTGCCTTCAGGGAAACGCGACAAGAGCCAGTGCGCCTGCTTATGAAAGTAGCGTGCCTCTTTCAACTGTTTAATCAGCTTTTTACGCTTATCATCAACCAGATTAAGTTGTGCGCGTGCTGCCCTCAGCGCCTTTTTGTCGAACTCCTCGATGGCTCCGTACAATTCAAGGGTTTGCCCCGCCTGTTTGTAGAGCAGATCGGCCTCCTGAATCAGATCGTGGCAGCCCGCCATTGGTGCGCTCAATACTGCATACATTTGATGCTGTTTCGATATCTCAGTTTCAATCTTGAGTATCTTTGCACATGCACTTTTAACAGTTGCGGAGATCTCTTTCATCCGCTCAACGGTTTTTTTTCTCTCAGCGTTGTTCTCCTTTAACTCAGCTGTGATTTTTCGATCCTTCAACGCCTCATCTAAAATTGTTATGAATTGATTATAAGGAAGAAGATATTCATCAACGTAATCCCTGGCTAACACCCCGTTAACAACACAATCGGCCAGATAAGAGCCCACCAGCTCAACAAACCGTTCACTCTCTTCGCGATAGAGCCAAAAGATGCTGTTGAGATTTTTCTCCTGCTCCGGCGTGAAATCAAAGATTTTGCGGGTCACTTTGCGATAGACGTTCCGCGCATCAATCATCAGAACATTCCCCTTATGCCTCAGCGGAATGGACGCATATTGATCGGGCTTGCCCCGATCATGTTGTAGACAGCTCCCCTCGCCCTTTGGGAGAGGGGCTGGGGGTGAGGGTTGATCGGGCTTGCCCCGATCAATAAACCACAGTTGACAGGGTACGCTGCGGGTGTAGAAGAAGTTGCCACGGATGTCGATCATAGCCTCAACCGCGCCGCTCTCAATCAGCTTCTGACGCACCTTGGCCTCATCTCCCCCAGCACTGGAGGCCTGCGAGGACATGACAAAACCCGCCCGCCCTTTCTGGCTCAGGTAGCTGTAAAAATAGGATATCCAGAGGTAGTTGCCATTTGAGATCTTCTCTTTCTTGTTCACTCCCGGCAGACCGAAGGGCAAGCGCGGATCACGTTTCACCTTATCGGCATCTACCTCGTCGGTGTTGAAAGGCGGATTAGCCATCACATAGTCGGCCTTGCCCAGAAGCTCATGTGGATCTTCGTAGTAGGTGATAGCCTTCTGGATGTCACCTTCCAGCCCATGCACAGCAAGGTTCATCTTTGCAAGGCGGATGGTGGTGGGGTTCTTCTCCATGCCGTAGAAGGTCAAAGCCTCGGCAGGGTTTGCCTGCATCTGCTCCACAAAACGGGCACTCTGAACAAACATCCCGCCAGAGCCGCAGGCCGGGTCAAGCACACTGCCGCGCTTTGGCTCAAGTACATGGGCAATCAGAGAGACCAGCGAGACCGGGGTGAAAAACTCGCCGCCGTCATGCGCTTTGAGGTCGGCGAACTGGGTCAGGAAATACTCATAGATGCGTCCGAAAATATCACCTGAGGCCTGCTTCAGCTCATCCGGGTTCAAGGTCCGCAGCAGGGTGCCCAGCACACTGTTATCCAGTTCATGGTACTCCTGTTTGGGGAGAATGCCCTTGAGGTTCTCATAATCAGCCTCAATCGAGTTCATAGCCGCCACCACAGCTGAGGCGCGGTTCTGGTCATCCGAGAGCGAGACCAGGTAATCAAACTGCGCACTCTCACGCAAAAAGATGGCGCCCTTCTGGGAAAAATCCTCTTTGGCCAGCTCTCGCGGTTTCCCGCCCCGGGAGGGCAGAGAAGCGACGATATCACCCTTAACATTCAGATATCGGCTGTAGGCATGGCGTAAAAAGATGAGCCCCATGACCGGCATAAAATACTCGTTACTCGCGTAATTTGACCCGGTGCGCAGCAGGTCAGCCGCGCTCCACAGACGTTTCTCAATTGCCTCGATATTTTCCAACTGTGCCATGCAGCACCCCTCCCAGAAACATGAATAATAAATTTCCTGCATGATACCCCAAAGACAGGGCAAAAGGAATAGAAAAGTGTGTTTCCTGCTGCACTTCGCATTGCAAGAGTTGTGGTTCCGTGTCGCTGGCAGAGCGACTACTACACGTGCGCCAGCTACTGCCCGAACAAGTAGTTCCGCTTGCGCGGCGACGCCTGATGAGCGACATCGGTTTACGATGCTGTGCGACGATGTTGACCGACGACTGGGATTATGCGGGGGCTCGTCCACCAGCATCGACGCCGCTATCGTAAACCAAAGGCGCAGCCGAACTCAGTAGCTCCGGTTTCCAACCGGACATGTCCGATTGGAAATCGGAGCTGCGTTGCTCCCGCACCAAAGACGCGCCCTTTTAGCCTTAGCCCTTAAACGAAGGGCAAGCCAAACATGTTTGTTCTTAAAAACATGTTGTCGGAGACCCATCCTTGTCTCGAACCTTGTCTCGAACCTCGTCTTTTTCGGTCTTCCCTGAACAATGCTGCTTGATAAGGATTATGATTAAGATTGAGATTAGGAGCCCTAAACGCCTACACCCTCTACAATCTTATCCCCGCCGAGATCACAATTATGGAAGGTGCGTAAGCAACCCTGTTTTTTTTTGTAAAAATCAAAAATTTATGCAATACTTTAGCTAAATTAACACCCTCACTTAAAAGAACATATAGTGTATTCAAAAAACGCAAAAAAGCAATGATAAAAATATAGGAAAAGAACGGCATAGCCGCCTGTCTGTGTGCAACGCACAGGCAGGCAATCAATTTTTTTAGTATGTTTCGTAGTTAATGTTACTTTGTGATATGTAACAAATCAGAGCTTGCTCCATGAAAATATTCTCCTGCTATATCGAGCTTTACCCTTGCATCGACTATAGGCCTGTGTCACACTATTTTCACCCAATTATTTATAATTTAACCATCATCGCAAGTTCAATAAATTGAGGAAATCATATGAGGATGAGTTTACAGTTAAAATTTACTTTTACGAGGTTGATAGTGGTGGTGTTTTCGCTATCTCTATTTCTATCTGGCTGCTTTATGATTGGCCCTGACTATCAGCCACCGCAGGCCAACAACCCTGATGCCTGGCACAATGCGGCAGCCAGAGATTTAAAAACCAGTGATGCGCCTCTCAGCAGTTGGTGGCAAACATTCAAGGATCCTGATCTGGATCAGATCATGATTGATGTCCGCTCAAACAACTATTCGTTGGCAACCGCCTTTGCAAGAGTAGAGGAGTCAGCCGCGTACTACGGAATTGCGCGTTCACCAATGCTCCCTGAGGTGATCAGTGGCGGTGGTTACCAGAGGAGCCGCGATTCGGAACGTGTTAAATCCAAAAGCAGCCACCCTCAAAACCCCTATAATCTCTACCAAGCCGGTTTCAACGCCTCCTGGGAGGTGGACATGTGGGGGCGCGTCGCCCGCGGCGTAGAGTCAGCAGGTGCCACCTTTGACTCAACCATAGAGGAGTACCGCGACCTGCTGGTTGTCTTGCAGGCAAATGCCGCGGCCACCTATATCGGCATACGCACATCACAGCAGCGCCTGCTTTTTGCGCGCAATAATGTGGCACTCCAACAAGAGACGCTTCAGCTCACACGCGATCGTTTTAAAGCTGAACTGACCGGCGAGCTTGATGTACGTCAGGCTGAGCTGAACATTGCCTCAACCATGGCCCTGGTTCCGCAACTTGAGATTGACCTGGTGCAGAGAGTCAATCAGCTCTGCTTCCTGGCTGGAAAACAGCCGGGAGCCTATGATTATCTGCTCTCAGCCACTAACGCAATTCCGCACATTCAGGAGGTTCCTGCTGTGCTGCCCGCTGATCTGCTTAGAAACCGCCCGGACATTCGCGCGGCGGAGAGAAAGCTGGCCGCGCAAACAGCGTTGATTGGGGTTGCGCGTGGTGATCTGTACCCTATGTTTGCCCTGAATGGATTTTTTGATTGGCAGGCATCCTCGGGCAGCGACTGGTTTGACCCAAAGGCCCGCACCTATGGTTTCGGCCCCTCATTCCGCTGGTCAATTTTTAATTATGGGCGCATACGCAACCAGATAGCCGTTGAAACAACGCGCACCAAGCAGGCGCTGGCCAACTACGAGCAGAGCGTTCTGGCGGCATGGCAGGAGAGTGAAGACGCCATGATTGCATATGTCAAAGAGATGAAGCGCAATAAAATTCTGCAGGATGCCACACTGGCGGCGCAACGCTCGACAGCATTGGTGGAAACGCTTTATAAAACAGGGTTAACAGATTTTCAGAACGTTCTGGATATGCAGCGCCAGCTCTTTCAGCAACAGGATCTGCTAGCCATATCCGAGGGTGCTGTGGCAGCCAATCTGATTGGAATCTATAAGGCGTTCGGCGGTGGCTGGCAGGCGGAAAAAGATTAATAATCTAGCGCAGCATAGCCACAACCAACTTTTTGACCCATCTCCGCCAAAGGCTACGCCGTGGCACGGCAGGATAACAGGATTAACAGGATCCACTTGATAAATTATCTCTCACAGAGTCGCAGAGAACACAGAGAACACAGAGAAAAAGTATATTACTCTGAGAACTCTGTGCCTCTGTGAGAGATAAAAACGTGCATAAAGAACAAAAATTAATGATAGCAGTAAAAAAGGAGTCTACATGAAGATTAAGTTTTTAACAGGAAAGTTAGTTGGCGGCACTCTGCTGGTCGTGGCGGTTGCAGCAGTAATTTACTTTAGGCCGAAACAGGAGGAGCAACCTCCAGATACCTCTGTTCGCCCGCTTAAGTCGGTGGTTGTTGGGGCGCAGTTCAAGGATGCAAATCTCTACTTCCCTGGCATTGTCAGCGCTGATTCCCAAGTCAGCCTCTCGTTCAATGTTCCCGGACAGATCATATTTAAACCCCACAACAGAGGCGCTGAGGTGAAAAAAGGCGAAGTCCTCGCCCGGCTCGATGACTCCAGTTTCCAGGATGAGGTCAAGAATGCCCAGGCAGAGGTCACCCGCGCCGAGGCAACCATGAATCGTATGGCCAAGGCGCTTGAGACAAATGCGATTTCCAAAGAGCAGTTTTCCAGGGCAAAGGCAGATTACGACAAAGCCGTGGCGCAACTTGGAATCAAGCAGAAAGCACTGGATGACACTGTGATCAAAGCCCGTTTCGACGGGGTGATCTCTGATATCTTTGTGGACGTATACGACACCCTCAGAGCAGGACAGCCGGTTATCAGCCTGCAGGACAACACTCTTGTCAATATTGATGTGGCGGTCTCTGAGCAGTATGTGATTCGTAAAAAAGATGATATCGATAAACTCGCCAAATACTATGCGGTTTTTGATGCACTGCCAGATGAACAGTTCGCCATTAAGGTTAAGGAGTACTCAACCACCGCTGACCCGCAAACACAGACCTACACCGTCAGTTTTCAAATGGATAAACAGGAAAAATACAATTTTTTCTCAGGAATGTCAGCCACTGTTGTTGTGCATGACTTCTTCAAAAAAGCACTGGCGAACGAAAGCTCTATTGCACTTGAATCCGACTACATCGGCATTGACAGCGATGGCAGCCACTTTGTCTGGGTGCTTGAAAAAACCGAAGCTGAGAAAGTTTTTACTGCCGTCAAAAGGCAGGTCAAAGTGGGCAGACGCTCCGGGACAACTCTTGAGATTCTTGAGGGGTTGAAAGAGGGCGAACGCATTGCAGCGGCCGGCATATCAGTTCTGACGCCCGGCCGACGCGTGACACTTCTCACCCCTGAAGCAAGTAAGGAGGGGTAATGAGTATCGCGCAACTCTGTATTGACAAAAAGGTCATCACCCTTGGCATAGCTGTTGCCATGCTGCTTGCCGGCACTCTTGCCTATACAAAACTGGGCCGCCTGGAAGACCCTGAGTTCACCATTAAAACTGCTCAGGTTGTCACAATCTATCCGGGTGCCACGGCGGAAGAGGTTGCCGATGAGGTCACAGACAAAATCGAAATCGCGATCCAGCAGCTAGGCCAGCTTGATAAAGTCACAAGCAAATCCTACTCAGGACGTTCGATTGTAAAACTCGACATTAAAAACACGTTCAGTAAAAAAGAGCTTCCGCAGATCTGGGATGAACTGCGGCGCAAAGTTGGCGACATGCAGCATACCCTGCCACCAGGGTGCCAGCCATCAGTCGTTTATGATGATTTCGGCGATCTTTTTGGTGTATTCTACGCCATCTATGGTGATGGTTACAGCTATGCTGAACTCAAAGAGCATGCAAAACTGCTGCGCAAGGAACTATTACTCTGCCAGGATGTTGCCAAAATAGAAGTAATTGGGGATCAACAGGAAACAGTATATCTGGAGGTGTCGCGAGCGCGAATGGCTGGCATGGGAATCTCCCCGGATATGATTCAGTCAGTGATACAACGCCAGAACACAGCTCAATCAGCTGGAAACATCGAAATTGGAGATAAATTCATCCGTATTCATCCGACCGGACAGCTGAAAACAATAGGCGATATCGGCGACCTGATGATCTCCCGGGTGCATGATAATAATAAAACAACGATACGCATCCGCGACATTGCCACCCTTAAACGCGGTTATGTATGGCCTGCCAAAAACTATATTCGCTATAACGGCAAACCCTCGATTGGACTGGCGATCTCCACTGTCAGCGGCGGTAATGTGATCACCATGGGCAATGCCATTGATGCCCGAATGAAGGAGTTGCTGCTGGAGACCCCGATTGGCATTGAGGTCGGTATTATCTCGCACCAGGCCCAAAGTGTTGGCGTTGCCATCAGCGGCTTTATTGTGAACCTGGTCGAGGCGGTTGTGATTGTGATTGCTGTGCTGCTCTTTGCAATGGGCATGCGCAGCGGTCTGATCATAGGCGGCATCCTGGTTTTAACGGTATTGAGCACTGTCATGGTCATGCAATGGATGGGCATTATGTTTGAGCGCATCTCATTAGGCGCCTTCATTATTGCCTTGGGTATGCTCGTCGATAACGCCATTGTCGTTACTGAGGAGGTCTTGATCGCGGCCCAGAAGGGCACCAGCCGCAGCAAAGCTGCAGTGGCAGTTGTCGAGCAGACAAAATGGCCTTTGCTGGGTGCAACTGTGATCGCGATACTCTCTTTTGCGCCGATCGGAGCATCGCAGGACTCAACCGGTGAATATTGTCGCTCGCTATTTCTGGTTCTGATGATCTCACTCTTTATGAGCTGGGTGCTGGCAATTACCGTTACCCCGCTGGTAGCATCCGCTCTGCTTAAAAAATCAAAGCCAGTCGAGGGTGAGGCCCAGAAAGACCCCTATGATACCGCTTTTTTTCGCGCATATAGATCATTTCTGCGAAGCTGCATGAACCACCGCTTCATATCATTGATAGTAATGGGTGTGCTGCTGTTTGCCGCAATCCACGGCTTCAAGAGTGTCAGCCAGAACTTTTTCCCGGACTCAACCCGCCCGCAATTTATGGTTCACCTCTGGATGCCGCAAGGCTCGGCTATTGATTCAACAGACCGATTGATTACCAAGCTTGACGATTATACCCGCAAGGTTGATGGCGTATCCAGTTCAACGGCTATGACTGGCACCGGCGGAAAAAGGTTTCTGCTAACCTACGGCCCTGAAGATCCGGATGCGGCTTATGGAATTATTTTTGTTGATGTTGACGATTATAAAAAAATTCCGGAGATCGCAAGGCAGATTGTTAGCTTTGCGGAGAACGAGATTCCAGATGCGCTGGTATACTCGCAGCGGTTTGTGCTTGGACCTGGCGATGCTCAAAAAATACAGATGCGAATTCTGGGATCTGACCCTGAAGTATTGCGGCAGCTGGCCAGTAAAGCAATTGCTGTGCTGCACTCAGACCCGAAACTGGTTGAGGTGCAGAGTGACTGGCGCAATAAGGTGGACCTGCTCCAGCCAATTATATCAGAGGCAAAAGCCCGCAACCTGGGAATCACGCGGGCTGAAGTTGCAAGAGCAATGCAGCGGGCCTATCTGGGCAACACAATCGGGTATTTAAAAGAGGGTGATGAATCTCTGCCGATCATCCTGCGCCCTCCTGATAAAGAGCGTGCAAATCCGGATGCGCTTTATGGCTTATGGCTCTGGAGCAAGGCGCTGAACTCGGCAGTGCCTGTCGCGCAGGTTGTGGATCGGTTTGTCAACACCTCCGAGGAGGCCCGTCTGGGACGGCAGAACCGCACGGCCTGCATCACAGTAAAATGCAATACAACTGGGGAGACCGCCGCTACAGCCTTTGCGCGGCTTATGCCTCAGTTGCTGGAAACCATCGAGGCCTATCCGGATGGCTATTGGCATGAGTGGGGCGGCGAATATGAAAGTTCTACTGATGCCCAATCCGCCTTAGTCGGCAAGATACCGGGGATTATCGCTGTTATGATCCTGATTACCATCATTCTGTTTAATTCAATTAAAAAACCGCTGGTGATCTTCATGACCGTCCCTTTGATTGTTATAGGTGTCACCATTGGATTGCTGTTGTGTAATCAGCCCTTCGGGTTCATGGCCTTGCTGGGATTCCTGAGCCTGGCAGGCATGCAGATTAAAAATGCAATTGTGCTTGTTGATGAGATCCAGGTGCAGGAGAAGCTGGGAGTTGACCCCTTTAACGCCATCATTAATGCAGGCACAACCCGTTTGAGACCTGTATCAATGGCAGCCTTGACTACAGTGCTGGGTATGCTGCCGCTGATTACCGATGCCTTCTATGTTTCAATGGCGGTCACGATCATGTTTGGTCTGACCTTTGCGACCATCCTGACAATGCTGATTGTTCCGGTTAACTACGCCCTGGTTTTCAACCTCAAGGATCCCGCTAAAAACGGCGGATAACCCGAAAAGCTTTACTTCCAAAAGGGCGCGGAGTCCGCCGCCAATTGTAGAGTGTGAAGTGTGCAGCGGTAAACATAGCTCCGATTTAAATAGAACCTGTCCCAATTTGGTAACCAAAGAGTTTTCCTCTGAGGTTTTCAATCAACGACTTATAAAGATGGTCGCTTAGATATCTTGTTTTTTGCGACAGGAGTTGATTGAATAGCAACTAACGCGAATGTGCGCGAATGGCGTATAGCTGAATAACATTCGTGTCAGTCGTAGTTAAAGCGCCACTTAGGGACAGGCACTGATTTCCGCCGTTTAGGGACAGGCACTGATTTCCGCCCGACTGGAAATCGGAGCTGCGTTGCTCCCGCACCAAAGGCGCGCCCCTTTCGCCTTGTTCTCAAACGTAGATCAGTCTGCGCTCTTCACGGAGCGTGATGAAGCACGCCACGAGGAAGATTGTTTGTCCAAGGGTTTGCCCAGAGGAATATTCCCTCTGTTAGGCACCTCGGTCAAATGGGCATCAACAAAAGCCCTTTTCTCCGCAAAGCATATATAGTATCATTGGGGTTATGATAGCACTACGATCATGAAGATATTATGAGATTATTATTCGCAGGAATGTTGATGCTATCATCCATGGCCGTGGCAATTGAGTTACCTTTGATTACATGCGATGTTGTTGTGGCAGGACGTTACCTTAGCAGCGACAGGCTTGCGAACTTTTGCTCTGCGGGTGCAGGCAACCTGCACGGCAACAGGGCAGGCGCGGTTAATCTCTGGCTATAAAATTCAATGCATTCATCAAATTACGAGGACTATATGCGAACCATATTTATAATGTTGACCCTGATTTTATCCTCTCGGTTTGCAGCTGTTGCCGCAAGGATGCCGGTTGCTCTCAACCAGGAGCGCATCGACCAGGTAGCTGCCATGCTGCCAGCCCACCCAAGCGCGATTGGACAGCCGATAACCAACCGTGCGCAGTGGGATGAGCTGCGCGAAAAACCGGCCTATGCCAACTTTGTCCGCAATGCGCAGAAGCTTTTGAGCGAGAGCATTCCAGAGAAAACAGATGAACTCTATCTCGACTTTTCCAAGACCGGCAACCGCGTTAACTGGGAACGAGTGGACCGCGTTTGGAGCAAACGACTGAACACCCTTTTCCTTGCCGAGTGTCTTGAAAATAAAGGACGTTTCCTGCCGGCTCTGGAGGAGATCATCACCGCCTACTGTGATGAGCGCTCCTGGGTAATGCCAGCGCATGACTCCAGCCTGCGCACATGGAAAGGCGAATTCGCCTACGCTGATTTAAAGGCCTGTGAAGTTGGCATGATGCTCGCAATAATACATAATGTCGTAGGCGACCGGTTGTCACCTGCTCTGCGTGCAAGAATCAAAACCGAAGTGATTCGCCGAAATCTGGAGCCCTTTAAGAAACTGATCACCGGCACAGAACCGCTGACCTGGTGGTGGATCACCTGCAATAACAACTGGAATGCGGTCTGCGTGGCGGGCATTGTTGAGGCAGCCCTGGCATTAGTGGAAACCCCGGCGGAACGAGCCCTTTTTGTGGTTGCCGGAGAAACTTATTCAAAGTTTTTTCTCAGCGGTTTCACGCCGGATGGCTATTGCAGTGAGGGCATGGGCTACTGGAACTACGGTTATGGACACTATCTCCTGCTGACAGAGGCCATCTTTCAGGCGACATCCGGTAAGGTTGATCTGCTGCAGTGCGAAGGCGCCAGAGCCGCTGCCCGCTACGCCGGAGTTCTTGAGATTCAAAACACCATTCATCCGGCATTTGCCGACTGCTCGATCAATAGCCGCCCGGAACCTGGCTATATGTACTATCTCAGCCGCCGCTACGGCTTTGGTTTCTCAGAGTGGGACAATATCGACCCCGCTGATAGTATTCGGCAAGGAAGCGCCGGATTTCTCTTTGCCTTTCCGACCTCGGCTGCAAAGTGCGAGCCAGTCAGGAGCGACTCGCCCCGTTTGGAGAAGCGCACGTGGTTCCCAGATGCGGGTATTCTGATTTGCCGGCCAGCGCCGAATGGAGCAACCACACTGGCTGTTGCCCTCAAAGGAGGGCACAACGCCGAGCACCACAACCACAACGATGTTGGCAGTTATATTGTTGTTAACAACAGTAACACTCTGCTGATTGATCCTGGCGCCGAGGTTTATACGCGGCGGACATTCAGCGCGCAGCGCTACGAAAGCAAGGTGCTGAACTCATTCGGCCATTCAGTACCGCTGGTGGCTGGCCAGCTGCAATCCAAAGGGTCGAAGGCCCGCGGCGTGGTTGTCGATAAATCCTTCACCGACGCTGAGGATTGCATTACTTTCGACATCACGTCAGCTTATAATGTGAAGGAGCTTAAATCACTGCAACGCGCATTTCGCTACTCACGCAACGGAACCGGATCTTTCACCGTGACCGACCACGTGGTTTTTGACACGCCTCAGAGCTTTGAAACCGCGCTGATAACGACTGTCCACTGGCGCAAAAGCAGCCATAACACACTCTATTTCAGAGGACTGGATGAGGGGATAAACGTCACGATTGAGGTGCAGGGCGGTGATTTCATAATCGACTCAGAGGTCATAGATGAAGATGTTGGTGCTCGAACCAAACCCGAACGTATTGCCATACGCATGAGTGAGCCAGTTAAAGAGGCTGCCATCAAAGTGATGGTCAAACCGGACAACACAAGCAACAATCATAAAAATGGCCGCTTGTTCAATGGCGATTTTAAACTGAAAAACCTGGGGTGGATGATCAGCGATAATATGAGCCGCATTCAAAACGAGATCGCCCTTGTTGGCGATTT
Organism: Kiritimatiellia bacterium; assembly: GCA_028686345.1. Lineage (GTDB taxonomy): Bacteria > Verrucomicrobiota > Kiritimatiellia > RFP12 > UBA1067 > M55B167. The sequence goes on along the minus strand of JAQUCE010000029.1, from coordinate 7,834 downwards.
TGCTTTGCGGGTGACCGACACTGAGAAGGACAGCGGCTCCAATGTCACCTCGTCACGTATTCCAATGCAGCCGGGGGAGAGGCTGAAGCTTACAGGCAAACATTATGCGCTTAGCGGCAGCGGTCTTGCGCTTTATCTCATCTTTTACGATGCAGATGGCATACGACTCAATGAGTCCGACAAGCGAGGCAATATTCAATCTGTGACAGTGCTGAAAGCCGGTCAACCGCAAAGCTGGGAGGACTTTTCTTATGAATTCACCCCGCCGCCACAAACAGAGTTTGCGCGTATCTGGATCCACAGCATCAATGCATTGATTGTGGATGCAGTGATCGACGACCTTAAGATCGAGTAAGCAGAAATCCAGATCACTGGACATAGGGGGCCAAAACAATTGCCCTTAATTTTTGAAACCACAAGGAGCACATAGCTCACAAAGATTGTTGCGTTGTCTTTTTTGCACGTTTTTCAAATAACTCACTATCAAAATTTTCTTACCTTAAAATTTTTCCTCGCAGAGCAGCAGAGCTCGCGGAGGTTCGCGGGCAAAAAATTATCACGCTACCCCATTTTTCTACCCCTCTATTTCTTGACCGCTAAAGCTCAGAGAGCGACAGCTGGTTTCTACCCCAAAAACAACCTAGCGCACCCTCTACGCCTCAGTGTCACTGTTGCAAAATGCCGCTGGTAGAGCGGCTTCTACACCGAACGACAACCCTTGCATCTGCAGTGCAGCGCATGCGTAGTAGTCGCCCGCATAGCGGACGACTTCCTATTCCGCGTCTTGTCAAATGGAGCTGGCGCGGAAGGAGGTCAGTCGCTATGCGGCTGACTATAGCTGCGCGCCTTGGCTTCCAACCGGACATCTCCGATTGGAAATCGGAGCTGCGTTGCTCCCGCACAAAACTCGCGACCTCTTCATTCGCGCACTCGCGCACTCGCGCACTTGCGCCTGCCGTGTGACATGCAGGCTTCACTCAAGTTGAAAGTGTAGGGTTGGCGGCCCTTGTCCGGCATAGTTCCGCAATGCCACGGCGTAGCCCCGCTTGCGGGAGAAGCCGGGTTGCGGGACGACGACGGATGAGCCAAACAAAGATTATGAAACCCCGGGGTGTGCCTTTGACGAACAATCGCCCGGCATACGCTAATTGCTTCATCCTCCTTCGCCAAGGCTACGGCGGACATGCTGGAAGCAACCCTACACCCCGGGGAGTGCCTTTCATGAGCCTGGAGCAAAGTGCCGCTCGCAGAGCGGCTACTACACTGAGCGACTTTCCTTGCACTCCGGGGTGCGGCGCATGTGTGGCAGTCGCTCTGCGAGCGACATTGGGTGACGATGCTGTGCGACGATGTTTACCGACAATTGCACCGCTTAGGGACAGGCACTGATTTCCGCCGTTTAGGGACAGGCACTGATTTCCCTGATTAAGATTATGATTAGTACCTCTTTTCTTAAATCCTATCATGTTTGCGAAAGATTTTGCGACTTTTGCGTTTTTTTGCGGCTAAACATAGCGAAGCAAAGGAAAAAAGGAATAGCCGCAAAAAGGCGCAAAAGGCGCAAAAGAAAGAACTGCCATCTTTTCTATGCAACGCATAGCGTTGTTGACTAAACCAGCGGGGCATATCACACAATTGTTCAATGATAGAGAAATAATTTCGCATATCACATAGGCTCAGTTTGGTTCCGGCTCCGCTGGTTTAGGATTAAGCGTCCGCCACCCCGGCACTCTCGCATTTTAAAACCTCTTCAAGCTCTTCAGCGTCGCGCTCCCAATCTTTGGTGTGGCCCTCCAATTGATCCTGAACAGCTCTGAGCCGCTGGTTCGTTTTGGCAAAGTCAGTCTCAGGGGTGGGGTTGAAGAGTGTCTCGGAGAGTTTCTCCAGCTCACTCTCCAGTTGCGTTATCCGCTTTTCGGCACGCTCCACCTTGCGCTTCAGCTCTCTGATACGCGGCTGCCAGCGGGCGCGCTCTTTGGCGCGCGCCTGGCGCAGCTCTTTGGAGCTTAAACCAGATGGCGCGTTTTTGTTGGCACTCTCGGTAGCGGGGCCTTGCAGTGTCTGTGCCGGCTCCCCGCCGGTCTTCTCCCTGTAATAGTCGTAGCCTCCGGGAAAGCGTCGGATGCCCTGCGGGGTGATTTCGATAATGGAGGTGGCTGTGTTGCGCACAAACTCAATATCATGGCTGACCAGGCAGACGGTGCCGCTGTAATCCCGCAGGGCCTGCTCCAGCGTGTCGCGCCCCTCTAAGTCAAGGTGGGTAGTGGGCTCATCCAGCAGCATGAAGTTGGGCGGGTTGAGAAAGAGCCGCAGAAACGCGAGTCGAATTTTCTCGCCGCCGCTGAGCACCCCTGCCTGCTTGTGGATGTCATCCGCACCAAAACCAAAACCCGCCAGATTGCTCCGCAGAAACTTGTCCGTTGCTCCGGCCGCGCTGCGTTTGGCGCACTCATAGACCGTGATTTCAGGTGAGATCGTCTCGGAAAACTCCTGCGAGAGATAGCCTGGCACAACTTTGTGGCCCAGCGTGGAGACTCCGCGCGTTGGCTGGCGGGTACCGGCCATGATGCGCAGTAAGGTGGTTTTGCCCATGCCGTTGTAGCCGACAATGGCCACCTTGTCGCCTTTGGCGATGCTGAGATCCACGTTAAAAAGGGTGTTGTGTACTCCGTCGTAGGAGAAGTAGAGGTTCTCGGCGCGGTAGACCTCGCTGCCGGAGTGCGGCGGCTCAGGGATACGCAGATGGCTGGCGGCCAGGCTGCGTTTGGGGAGTATGATCTCCTCCTTCTCAAGTTTCTCAAGCATTTTGACGCGGCTCTGCGCCTGCGTCGCTTTGGTGGCTTTGGCTCTGAAACGCTCCACAAAACGCTCAAGCTGCTCTTTGCGTTTGTCCTGATTCTCTTTGGCTGCCAGCAGGTTGACATAGCGCACCTCGCGCTCGCGCAGATAGTACTCCAGGTTGCCGTTGTAGCGCGTGGCGGTGTTGGCATCCACCTCAACTGTAATGTAGGTGAGGGTGCGCAGGAGATAGCGGTCATGCGAGATCAGCATCAGGGTACCCTCATAAACCCTGAGAAAGCGCTGCAGCCAGTCAATGGCTGGTAGATCAAGATAGTTTGAGGGTTCATCCAACAGCAGCAGGTCGGGTTTGGAGGCCAGTACCCGCGAGAGCTCCGCCCGCATCTGCCAGCCGCCGCTGAAGCTGGCGAAAGGACGCTCAAAGGCCTCGGTTGCAAACCCCAAGCCGCCGAGAGAGGCTTTGACCCGGGCCTCAATCTCATAGCCGCCGAGGTGCTCAAAGCTGCTTTGCAGGGTGCCGATACGGCGCAGCATTTGGTTGCGCTCGCCCTCATCTTCGCTCGCTCGCACCGCGCGCTCAAGGGTATGAATCTCACGCTCCATTTCAAAGAGACCAGGGATGCCGCGCAGCGCGTATTCCAGTAAGGTCTCAGTTTCGTTGTCGGGTATGAGATGCTGGCGGATGTACCCGATGCGGGGCGACTCCTCAATGATTACCTGGCCTTTGTCAGCCTCGGTTTCACCCATGATCAGACGGAAAAGAGTTGATTTTCCACCGCCGTTAGGGCCTACAATCCCCACCCGCTCACCTTGGTTGACCCGGAAACTGACACTACCCAGCACCTCGGTGATGCCGTAGCGCACACTAATATCTCTAAATTCAATCATTGGGTTTGTTCGTTCTTTTCAGCGATCAGCGTACGCATGGAGGCGTGGCTGAAAATGCGGTTGTACTCCAGCACGGCGGGGTAGAGCTCAGGGGACAGCTCGCCGCTGGCATATCTGATAGTTCGGTTGATGATGACCTCAGTGCGCTTGTCAGGACGCTCGCGGGTTGTGACTGCAAAGCCGACCGTGCCGGTTTCGGCGGGCAGGCTCCACTCTTTACTCTGCGGCAACAGTGCGGTTTTGTTGTAGCCAGGGGGGAGGATGACAGTGCAGAGCAGTTCGCTCTCGCTGTTGTTCACCAGGAAGAGCGGATTCGCGCGTCTGTCGGTTGCCACAGGATAGATGGCGCCGGCGACCCGCGGAATATCCAGCAGCAGGGTGTTGTTTTCGACCACCGCGTAATCAGTCGCACGCACTGTGTAGGCTGCGTAGCCGGGAAAAGACTCGTAATTTGTGATTAGGTCTGTGACGGCAGTGGCGGAGTTGGCGACTTTGTTAATCATCTCCAGGTAGTGGCGCCGCCGATCCTCGGGCAGCATCTCGCTGTAGGTTTTGCGAAAAGGGCTGTAGCCGGTGCCGTAGAACCAATTGGTGGAGGTGATCAGGGCCGAGCCATCCGCACTGAGGTCAATCACCAGGGAGCTGCGGGAGTACTCCTGTTTTTCCTGTGGAACCTCGATTGTGCTGATCCTGCCGTTGAGCTCCAGTGCCGGAGCGTCGTGGAAGTGCGAAACTCCCAGCTCGGTATATTGGTCACCGTCATTCAGATAGTAGGTTTCGCCTTTGCTGCGCAGTTTGACCAGCGGGTTGCTGAAAAATCCCGGTTGCGGGATATCCAGGAAGGGCTGGATCGCCTGCGGATAGCGGGAACGGTCGCCTGACGCGAAGATAATCTCCGGGTTGAAGCCGGCCCGATCCAGCATCGCTGCCATCAGAATGGCGCGGTCAAGGCTGTTGCCGTACTGATCGCCGAGGGTCTGGTCAGCGGTGGAAACTTCGCTGAGTGGCAGTGCCAGATGGGAGGGGCCGGCAATCCGGATGTTGCGCAGCACATCATCACGGATCGCCAAGATTTTTTCCTGCGGCTTTTTCTTGTCGCGGATCAACTCTCTGACGTGCTGTCTGGTCGCTTTATCCTCCCCGCTCGCTGTGCGGATGACTCTTTTCAGCTGCCCGGCATACTCTTTCCACTCTCCAAAGGAGATAAAGAGTGTGGGGTTGTGGAAGTGCCAGGGGGGCATGCTGCTCTCAGCCTCCAGTTCCGGCGGCTGCGGCGCGCTCCAGCGGGCGGTAATGGTATGCTCGTTGGTCACGGCAACGCAGGTGACAAAACCATCCAGATTATAGGCTTGGATCGCTGGTTTGAGGTTGCGCGGCCAGGTCAGTTCAAAACTCTCGTTGTATGAAGGTGAGGTGCCGCCAAAGTTAATGCTATTGGCATAGAAGCAGGCATTGGTATGGGTGGCGCGGGTTTCAACTGTGATCACGCTGCCGGTTTCAACGCCGGGCAGATTGATAATCAGGGTTTTGCCGGCCGGGTAGCGGGGGGCCGAGGCGCTCCATCCTGCATCCATCAGGTTGATCTCGTGATCAGTGACCGTGAAAACCTTGCCGTTCAGATTGGAGACCGTGGCTGAAACCAACTCCATGCTCTGCCATACTGGATTGAAGGCATGCTTTAGCTCGGAGCTTTGCTTTTTGCCGGCATAGGTCAGAACTCGTTTGCTCCAGCGCGAGGTGGTGGTCCAGCTCTCCGGGGTGTGCAGCTGGGTTGTTGAGGCATTGGAGAGCATCTCAAAGTCAGGCGGATTGGCATTGCCGGCCACAAAGAGCGGGCGCTTGCGGGATTGAGCCTCAATCTCGCGCAGGCTTTGTTTGAGGAGCAGATAATCGGCGGGAGAAAATTCAGGTGTTTCGATGCGCTCGTTCAGCTCGGCTGTGAGTTGGCCGCTCTGGTAGTTGTGCTCAACTGAGAACACAACTCCGGCGCGTTGGAGGGAGAATTTATCAGGGATGCTGTATGGCTGCTGTAGCCCTGCAGAAATATCAATTGTGATACGCTCCTGAACGCCGCAGGTGATGCCGGTCTCCATCGTGTATTTGCGCTGCTCAAGCCCTGTGGCACCGATCACAAAGTTGACGTAGCCAATGGAGGCGCTTAGCCAGGGCATTGTGACAGTGTCCAGCGAACTGCCTTTGACCGGGTAATCCGGCACGCGGCTGGTCAGCGTCACACGCAGGGGCTGCTCAGTGTCCTGCAGGTACTCAGGGGTGATGGTGCACTCAATGAGTTCGGCGCCGGCTAGTTGTCTTTTGAGGGCACTCTCAAAAAACTTACGACGCTGATCTTGCTTGCGGCTGAGAAAGTGACCGCGGTAGATATTGTCATTTATTCCGTTAAACTCCAGAACGCTCTTGAGCAATAGCGAGCCGTTGGCATCCAGTACCCCCTCCGAATTGATGAGCATCATGTTTTTCTCAGCTGGGTAGATATCGGAGACCAGCAGAGTTTCACCCTCCTCCCGGGCGACCAGATAACTGCGGTTACAGAGATAGGCGGGAAAGATCTCCTTGGTGTTCTCATCTGTCGGGTCCATCAGAATGTAGCCGCCGCCGGGTTTGGATGCCGCTGTAATGGCATGGTTGAAAAAGGGCAGCGGGATATCCGGATCCATTTTCGCGCCAGCGTGAATCAGCACTGGATAGGCATCAATACCGGCCAGGCGCAGCATAACAGTCAGGAGCGCGGCTTTATCGCGGCAGACACCGTAACGGTTGTTGAAGGTCATATCAACCGGGTGCGGTTCATAGCCGGGGGCCACCTCCTCGGTGGTGAGGCCCATATAGCGGATATTCTGGGAAACAAACTTGAAGATACTGCGAATCTGATCATCGCGGTCAGTGATCCCGCTGGTCAGCTCCTCCACCTTGGCGCGCATCTCAGGGGTGATTTTGCTCATGGGCTCCTTGCAAAGCTCCCAGTACCAGCGTGAGACGGTTTTCCAATCCTTGATGGTGCTCAGCAGCAGGCGTTGCACCTGCGTGTGCATGGGCGGCATATCCGGCTCAGGGAAGATCTGCGGGACATCCTTGACCAGCCAGAGAAAGCGGGTTTTGTTTCCGGGGAGTTTGGACTCTGTGTAGGTGACTGTACCTTCCAGCGGTGCGCGGATCACCTTATGGAGGACGGGCAGTTCGGGGGGGGCGATGATCTCATACTCCAGCCGTGCGATAGGGGAGTTATACTCAAATACCGCGTAATCCGCCCAGGTGTCTGCCATACGCGCTTTGTGGTTGATGCGGCAGGAGACAATATGGCAGATATCGTTGATTTCAACGCCCGGGGTTGTGAGCACCAATGATTTGTTACTCGGGTCATAGATATTGGCGCCCATCTGGCTTTGTTCGGTCATGACTTTGGAGTATTGGGCAATGTCAATTGGGATGATACTGCCATCCGGCTTGATGATCTCAGCGCGATAGACAAACGAGGTGGAGTAGTTGGTGTTGTAGGCGAAGTTGTGTGAGGTGTTTGCGCGGCGCCCCTTCTCAGTTAGAATTTTTGTATACTCATCATCCCATAAAATAGAGGTGCCGTCTTTGCTGTACTCTTCAAGCACATGGTCGTCCACCAGGACTTGGTCAGCGTCCGGAAATTGCTGCGTGGTGACCTGCCTGGCAGCGGCGATCACCTGCTTGGTGTCCAGAAGAAAATGTTCCGGCGGCTCCTGGCCAATGGCCCTGATTGCAGTTGCGCAGATTAAAATCAATCCGGCACTTAAAAATTTCATACATTTCATATTATTAAGTCCTCTTGGATTCGTGTTGCACACGAACGGCACAGGCATGGAGAAGAGTTGTTACTGTAAAGCAGGCATCCTGCTTGCTTTCTCTTGTTAAATGGAGTGCATATTAAAGCAGAACTCAGCTTATTTCTCAAGCCTGCGTTTTGTTTCTTTAATATGTAACATCGTAAATGCTGCTTTAAGTGCTCCCATCAACAACTTATGAAGATAGTTGTGAGCCATTTCCGATGTGAGTTCACCTAATGGAATCAAGGTGGTTTGAACATGTAAAATTTAGTTTACCCCAAATGCGTCCGGTAAACATTGGCTATGGTGCGTTTATCTGTGAAAAAACTCGAAAT
>JAQUCE010000128.1 GCA_028686345.1 Kiritimatiellia bacterium | reverse complement strand
CCGTGCTTTTCTCGAACGGCAGGGCGGAGGTCTATTCAGGTTCTACAAAAACAGCGCCCACGCTGACCGGGATTGAGTCGATCCACAGTGATCGGGACAAGCAGTTTCTTGCAATCAGCGCCAACGGTAAAAACTATCATCACTATTGCGGTAAACGCGTCTGGTCTAATTTTGTAATCGCAAACAACCTGACAGAGCTTGAGAAATTATGGTGGCGCCGGAGCCGCGGTGTGGAGCTGACGCGCAGTGGAGACATTAAAGTGCTGCAGAATGCCACAGCTTACGCGCGTAAACTTAGATTTGTCAGCGCAGCCCTAACATCCGGTACGGTTGATCAGGGAATCGCCTTGGTGTGTTCAGGAACTGATCCTCTCAACCCTGATTCCGATGGTGATGGGCTTTACGATGGATGGGAGATCAAGATCGGCTACAATCCGAATGCACCTTCGACCCTGAGCGCCGACAGTGACGGAGATGGAATGTATGACTGGTTTGAACTGCTCTACGGGCTCAACCCTGGTGTAAACGACGCCGCCGCTGACCCTGACAACGACGGGCTCACCAATTATCAGGAATTTAAACTCGGCATCAATGATCCGGCCAAAGCCGCCAACCCGCATAATCCTGATACTGATGGCGACGGGCTTAAAGATGGCGAAGAGGTTTATGGAAATCACCCTGAAAACACGCATGGTTATATCACTTTGCCCTACGATGCCGACAGCGACGATGACGGTCGCACCGATGGAGAGGAGATATTGAGTCAGTACGGCATCCACACTGATCCGAACAATCCCGACAGCGATGGCGATGGTCTTTCAGATGGTTTTGAGGTTAACAGGGTGCCGCCGCTTGATCCAAATAACCCCGACAGCGATGGCGATGGTCTTTCAGATGGGTTTGAGGTTAACAGGGTGCCGCCACTTGATCCAAATAACCCTGACAGCGATGGCGATACGATGCCGGACAGATGGGAGATTGAGCATGGCTTGGATCCTGCTCTGTTTGCCGATGGCGCTGATGACCGGGATGGTGACGGACTGAACAACGCTGATGAGTTTGCCGCGGGAACAGATCCCGGCAAGAAGCACTCTGACGCTGATACTCTTACCGACGGGCAGGAGGTTCTTGGAGTGGTCGTGGAGCACGGCGGCGTGACATACATATTCCATTCAGACCCGTTGAAGCCGCACTCTGATGGTGACGGGCTTTCAGACAGCGCCGAGGTTTTCGGCACGGTTGTGGTGCATGATGGGATCGCATATACATTCCACTCTGACCCCTTGGACCAGGACTCAGATGGTGACGGGCTTTCAGACAGAGAAGAGGTCTTCGGCATTGAGGTGACACATGCCGGAACCACATATACATTTCACTCGGACCCATTGAAATCCGACTCCGACGGCGACGGGCTTTCAGACAGCAACGAGGTTTTAGGCATAGATGTGATCTGCGCGGGGAAGGGGGCTAAGTTTCACTCCGACCCGCTGAAGCTTGATTCCGATGGTGACGGCATTGAAGATGGCGAAGAGGTCAGAGGTGACCTTTCCGGTAACGCGCATGGATACATAACAGATCCCCTTCGCTTTGATACAGATGGAGACACCTTGTCGGATAAGGCCGAAATACTGGGAGAGAACATCGCCGGCTACAGGTCAAATCCGCTGCTGGCTGACAGCGATGGCGATGGCATGGATGACGGGGTTGAGATTAATCGTATCCCGGCAACTGACCCGGGCAATCCTGATACTGACGGCGATGGAATGAGAGATGACTGGGAGATTAAATATGGCTTTGATCCATTATCCGGTGTTAACGATGCGCTGGTCGGCTGGTGGCAGTTCAGAGAAGAGAGCGGAACCAGTTCAGCTGATCTAAGCGGCAATGGAAACACGGCTTATATTCTGCATACAAACTATGTTGGCTGGTCAAAAAACGCGCCTGTCGGCAAGTCGCTGCACTTTAACTCTTATGGCTCAACTCCCAATTATAATGGTGGCTATGTGACGGTGCCGGGTCTGGCAGGCACTCCGTTGTCGCAGGGATTCACCTTTGCCGCCTGGGTCCTGGCTGAGTCGTACGGCGACTATTCCTGTGTTATGACAAAAGCGTCCGACCACGATTCATGGAGCGATGGCGCCTCGATATACTATGAGAGATCATTGGAGTTCTATGCAGGATCATGGAGTTCGGCCAATACCATCAAAAGCGGGGTGGTGGCAACACAGCGGTGGCTGCATCTCTGCGGAACTTATGATGGAACCAATGCGAGCTTTTACATAGACGGCGCGTTGATGGGCGTTGCCGGTAACGTCATGTTTGCATCTGAAACACACGCTCCTTTGCAGATCGGTACTGTGTTTATGGGGGGTGTATATGCCTGGCAGGGGTATATCGCTGATGTCCGCGTATACTCCCGCGCGCTCTCCGCGGACGCGGTCTCTGATCTGCTTGAGTTCAACGGGGACTGTGATAACGATGGGCTGTCAAACCGACGGGAGTATGAGAACAACTGTAATCCCCAAAGCGCGGACACCGACGAAGATGGAATGAGTGACAGCGATGAGCTAAGCCGGGTGCCGCCTTGTGACCCTTTGAACAATGACTCCGACGGCGATACCATGCCCGATGGCTGGGAGGTTCAGCACGGCCTTAACCCCATGGATGCGGGCGATGCGAATGGAGACATGGACGAAGATGATCTGACAAACTTAGAAGAGTATAAACTAAACCTTGATCCGAACAACCGGGACACCGACGGTGACTGGATGGGTGATGGTTGGGAGGTCAAATATGGTCTTAACCCTCTGGATGCGGGCGATGCGGGTGGACACGGAGACAGTGATGGACTAACCAATTTAGAAGAGTATAATCTCGGCACAGATCCATCAAACTCAGATACCGATTATGACGGAATGGATGATGGCTGGGAGGTTAAGTATGGCTTTGATCCATTATCCGGTGTTAACGACTCATTGGTCGGCTGGTGGCAGTTCAGAGAGGGAGCCGGGACAAATTCAGTTGACCTAAGCGGTAACGGCAACCATGCCTATATCACCCATCGGAGCCCGCATGTTCAGTGGCAACCTGAGCATGATACTCCGCTCGGCAACGCCCTCTGTTTCCAGGGGAGGCCCGCCTTTAAAGACATTGATGATGGGGGCGGTGGTTTTGTATGTGTGCCGGGGCTCACACGCGCGCCGTTGTCAACCGGGTTCACTCTGTCTGTTTGGGTGAAAGAAGGTTATCCGACGCAGTACGCCGCGTTTTTGACAATATCCAGCGACCTGAGCGATCTATCGGACGGCACATCACTTTACAGAAACAACGGTATGAACTTCTATGCGCATGATGATGGTTATGATGTTTCCAGTAAATCTGATGTTTTAAATTTCTGGAATCATGTGTGCGGTGTGTATAATCCGAAAACATCAAGCATCAGCATATATGTCAATGGGGTGCTGAGATCAACGCGACAAAATATGCCTGTTGTCTCTGATGTTGCCGCGCCTCTTTGGATCGGAACTGTATTTGAAAACCTTAGTGCGTCGTCAAGTTCTGTTACTTGCATTCCTTTTGATGGAGAACTTGCCGATGCGCGTTTCTATACCTGCGCACTATCCGCCGCGGAGGTAAAGGAACTGAGTGCATTTAACAACGATGACGATGGAGACGGTTTGACGAATCAGCGGGAGTGCCGGCATGGAGCCGACCCCTATTGTCCCGACACCGATGGCGACGGTCTCTCTGATGGCGACGAGGTTTTGGGAACCTATGTCAATGGACATCGCTATACTTCAAACCCCGCTTCGCGGGATACGGATGGCGATGGAATCGAAGACAGTGACGAATTGTCACTGAGTAATGGATTCGTGACTGATCCCGATAATAGTGATACAGATGGCGATGGCCTGCTGGATGGCTGGGAGATTAAATACGGCTTTAACCCGGTGGTCCGCAATTATACAGGCGAGGATCTTGATGGTGATGGGCTCGATCTTCTTGAAGAGTGTGCCAACAACACTGACCCCTACAAGGCGGATACCGATGCAGACGGAGTGTCAGATGGTGATGAGGTCTTGATAAAGAAGACTCTGCCGTTGAACCCCGACACCGATGATGACATGCTTGCCGATGGCATTGATGAAGATCCGCTCACAGCTGATGATGCTGAAAGCAATACCGACGGCGACAACCTCGTTTTGTGGCAGGAGTTATTCTACAGGAGAGATCCGAATCTCTATGATCCTCTCAATATGAATAACCGTACCAACCTTTACATAACACTCTTTAGCCCGCCGCAGGCCGGTAACGGCGTACTTCTGGTGAATTCGCACCCCTTTGTGATACGTAATCAGCCGGAGATAACCCTGGCGCTGCCACTTGATACAACGCACACAATTCTGCTTACAAACGCGCCCGGTGCTACGGTTTCCGTTCTCTGCGCCGGCGTAATGGTGCTCGATAAGCGGACAGGTGGATTTGCCAATGGCGGTCAGGGCGACGGCTCCGCCAGATTGACGCTCCCGGCAATCCGACTGCCGGGAACAGTTAGTGGCACAAATTGTCTGCATCACAATGAAAACTCGATAAAGGCGGAGATAACATCGGGTCTTCCCGGAAATTACGAGTGGACCCAGTCAGGCAATGTGATTGCATATGGCGCGTCCGCCTCTGAAATGCATAAAGCCAGCCTGGCCGTGGGTGAATTAACGGTTAACTTCTACCCTGATAATGCAGAAGGTTCCAACAGCGGGGATCCGTTTATAACGCAGCCTATGACTATGGGAGCTACGGGCACTACTCCGCCACGCCTCCAAGTAACAGTGCGGGTCAACAAATGCAACGGTCATTTCTGTGAACATGGTTTGATAAAGTACATGTGCCCGGCTTGCATGAATGATACCCGGCTTGCGATCTGCCCTGCCTGCGGCGAAGCTGCGCTGAACTGTCCATGCTCCTTTGTTGCGGGAGGGCTTGTTGATCTTAGAGGAATCGTTGATCCACAGCAAAGACCGATAAAGTTCTCCAGGCCCGTAAAACTGGGGTTTGAAAATATCTGGGGCGGTTTCTCAAGTTGCTGTGATTGTGAGTGCGCTGAATATGGACATGGCCTATGGAGCATGGGAAATATGTGGCATGGAGGAACCACAACAGTTGAAAACGTTAGCTACAGGCTGGATGTTTCGAATCCTGCTACAAAGCAGACAATCCATGCCCCCGTAGAAGTGACTCCCGATATGCCTTATTTATATGATTTGATCGGCAAATACGCGAGCGCGAAGTTTAGAGACTCGCTGATCGGGTTAAAGATACCGCTTAATTTTGACAATTGCTCACCCGAAAAACCTGTTTACACAAACCTACTGAATTATTACACTGTTGCCAGCATCTATTTTGACCCGGCCCTCTATGAGCAGAGCTATTCGGGTTACCGGGAGCTGCGGATTCGAGGCGGAGAGCAGTGTCTTGACAGCATTAAAGTTTATACAAGATCAATTTTAACCGAAGGGTTCGTACGCCTCCGGGGGGATGCCGGTGGGCGGTTACGGTTCTCGCAGACCCGCAACGCGTCAATCTCCGATGCTGTAAATGTCCAAACAAATACTCCCGGTGCTGTTGACGCACTCCGCACATTCTACCTTGGCTCCACCTTCGGCGGGGTGTATACTCTCAAATACGAATTAGTTGATAACACCAACCCCAGGGTCGGGGAGAGAGTGATCGGCAGCGAGCACATTGAAATAGAGGTCATTCGGGCGAAACTTAAGGAGAGTCAATACGTGATGGCGCATGAGGCAACATCAATTCAGTTCGGCATCGACTATGAATACAGCCGCGATCCGCTGGGTTTCACCCTGCTGATTGATGGCATAAGCAAATCAAGTGATTACAAAGGCACCGCCTTTGACTTGAGCTCCCTTGCCATCGGCACCCACACCGTCACCCTCCGCTCCAACACCTTCACTGATCTGAAAGACACTGCGGCGCTGTATGTTGTGAAGGTGGAGATCGCTATGGATGGCAACCGGGATGGTGAGATTGATTTTGATGAGCCAGAAGATAAGAAATACCTGTTCTGGGTGAATGACGACTACGATTGGGCTCACTTGAATGAGGGAATGACGCAGCAAGATGATGCTGATCCCCTACTTCATCAGAATTTCAATGATAATTGTATCGGAAATACAGGTGTTGGTGCGGGATCTTGTGAAAGAGACCTTGAGGATTTCACGCGTCTGAATATTCGTGTTGATGAGAATATTGTCAACATTCCTGGAGTTACTTATTGGCTTAAATTTGACAATATTACAACGCCTACTCCATCAATAAACATATTTAAAGCAATTGTTGAAAGCACTGATTATCTCAAAATGTCCGCTAAATCGGCATTGCAAATTCAAGAAAGGAGGATTAACTTTCAACCAATTGGCAGCAATGAAGTTCAAATCGATGGTCAATTTATCAAAACAAATGGGGGTACTGCCACCTTCCTTCTAGAAGGATGTAGCACCGGCCAAGGAGACCTTGCATTTCTAGTAAAAATTGATGGTGTCGAGATCTGCTCTGCGGTTGTGAATTTGAAATTAAAGGACATGACGTACTTTTACGATACATATTTCATTGGCTCAAGTGGGGAAAAATGGGAGGTGCAGGTCGAAAATTCGGCAACACCGAGGACTGGCGGGTATAAGCCTAAAACAAATGAAAAATTTCTGCTTGTGCATGGTTGGAACATGGATGCCGTTTCAAAGAAAGCGTGGATTGAGACTGCGTTTAAGCGGCTTTGGTGGCAAGGGTATAGAGGTAAAGTTGCGTTGTTCGACTGGCCTACTCTTGATAACTTTGAGTGGTATAATGCAGTTTATGAACTTAGACATTTTGATAATAGCGAATACAGATCTTGGTTATCTTCCGATGCTTTAGCTGCTGTGTTTTGGATACTGAATACTGATGGGCAGTTGAGGGTGTTGGCGCACAGCATGGGGAATGTGGCGGTGGCATCAGCAATACGAAAATACCCGGCAAAGAATTTACATACATATATAGCCACTCAGGCCGCAATTTCAGCTCAGTATTATGATAATACAGCTGATGTTCGTCAGCCTGCGGGTCGGTTCAACGGAGCAGATACGCCTGATATTGTGGGACATTATGCACAGTTAACAACTTCAACTACGCCACCGTATATGAGTGGAATGCAAGGACGCGTTGATAATTTATACAACTATTATAACTTTAAAGACTGGGCACTTGCGCATTGGGAGTTAAACAACAATTTCAAGCCAGACGAATATGCTCCTTACTATTTTGATTATCATGGCAGTATTGTACAGTATGACGAGGTAAATGGTGACGATTGCTTTTATAAGTATCATTCACAGGACAAGCGCAGGGAAAAATATAGTATAATGAACGAAAACGAGCGATTTAAAATATTTTCGTACATTGCCGAGTCACGCTCTGGTGCATTAGGTCAGATCAATCATATTGGTGGAGTGTCGGGATTTATTTCATTCGATTTGAACGATAAATTAGGCTATGACGCGCAACATTATTCACATAGCCGTCAGTTCAGATCACACATCGCAGATGAGTGGAAGTATTGGGAACAAGTCGTGCTTAATTGTAAGTTTAAGCTTAATAAGGGGGAGTAGGAAATGAAAAACAAACTTAAATTTGTTGTGATTATTGCGGTGATGATATGCAGTTTCAAGATTGAGCTGTTTGCGGGCGAGACCTCAAGTTCGATGAGACCAACAAAATTCAATACCCTGCAAGAGCGCATGCAATATGAATATGATCAACTGAAACCGTCAACAATTTATGGCAAGATTGTTGACCAGCATGGGAATGTTGTTTCTGGCGCGACCGTTAGTTTGTCATGGGAAGGTGCGGAGTTTTTGATCGGTAAAACACCGGAAAGGCATGAGGAAGTTGTTTTAACTGATAATAATGGGTTGTTTGAGTATGGGCATGGTAAAACAGTCAGAGTCAGCTTACAGGCAGAAAAGGATGGATATGATGGGCGTTCAGCGACAGCCTTGGAACACGTTATCCACCCTAAAACGACAAATGAAAATCCCGTCGTGTTAACAATGCGCAAGATGGAGGCTCCCAGCTTTTTGATTAAGAGGGATAGCCCTGCAAAATTACTGTGGACCGAGTTTAAGGAACCTGCGGAAAAGAGCGTTGATCTGCTTGATTACGGCAAAAAAAACAGCCTTCCAATCGGTCAACGCTATATTGACTTCACTGTAAAAGCCTCCTATGCGGAGAGTAATCAAAGTTGGAAAGTTGTTTATAAGGCAGATGGAGTCAATGGGGTTTTATGTGCCGATCAACTTTTATATGTCGCACCTGAGACCGGCTATAAAAAAGAAGAGGTGCTTTACTGTTCTTCGCCTTCAGAGCGGACAATATATCTGTATGTGAAAAGTCGCGATCCTGCCATTTATTCGCGTGTTGTACTGACGCATAGTGCATGGATAGAGAATGGTGTAAATAATTGCTTTCGAGTAATGTGCCAAACATGGATTAATCCATGCGGCGAACGTTTGCTTGAAGATGATTTACGAGTTGATTATGACACCGAAAAAGAGCTCGTGAAGGAAGCAACGGAGGCGATATTATCAAAAAAACACATGCCTAAGCCCGATGTTCCCTTGCGAGTGAAGCAGAATAAGGAAAAGCTAGAAGCAATATCGACTAAAGCAGCTAGTCGCCGCACCTAAATGAGTTTATGTGATGTGCGGAAGTTTTTCGTCCTCACTGAAAAGTTAGTGGTTATGAGCCCGCTGCTACAGTAACAAACGCTGCGTGTTTGGGGAAACAAAGTTTGTTGCACACGTTTTAGCCTGCGCCAAAGCGGGCTAGTGAGATGTTAACGTAAAAGTGATAATGGAGTAGAGCAAGCATCCTGCTTGCTATGGAATTTCATCCAGTATGGAGTGGAAGAAAGCGGCTGAACGCAGATTGGAATGGAGTAATTATGGACAAGGCTCGTTTTCTTTTGATATTTGGTATTCGGTAAATCCAGCGGTGGTTCCCGGTATATTGGTTGGAACTGGGAGAAAGAGGTGTATAAAGCCTGGCATGGCGAACCGGATATAGAGTCTTCAAAGGTTCCGTTGGTGTTTGCATTTACCGGTGGAGATATTGAGCAACTTGATGCTATGGTCTCTCCCCATAGGGATGCGACTAATGCGGATCTGACGGACTATACGATACAAATACTTCAAAGCTTACGAGGAAAATAAGATGAAAATCAGAATTTTTATGCTTTTAATAATCGCCTGTGGTAGTTTTCTGTGTGCGGAAAGTGAATCAGAAGAGTTGTCTTTTGCTAAAAATTTTGTAAGGCCAAAAGGTATATGGCGACCGCCTTGGGATCAGCCAGGCACAAAACCCGAGTGGGTGATGCCATTGGAGACTCCGTTCACATATGACACGATGAAATGGAATTCATACCTTACGTATGATGAAGCAAAACAAGCTGCCAGCGAATTGGAAGATGATAGGTTGCTGGGTATAACAAAACGTATGGATAATGAGTATAGGGTTACTTCATTGGCTCATTACGACCTGTCTCCAATACTGCCGGATGGGCAGAGGGACCTATGGTTAGAAAAGGTGCATCAGTACGCACTTTTCAAGGCGTTTGAATGGAACAAAAGGGGTGCAATATTAATTAAAGACGGAGATCTTTATCGAACAAAAACAATTATGTGGACTAATGGTTGTAGTGTGTCTGATACGAGCTTGGATGTGGTGAAAAGCCGGGTTGAAAAACCTGAAGATGCTATCTTCAGCCAAGAGGTAAGGCGCGGAAGGATATATTACACAGCCTCCCGCTTAGAGCGCGTCGACTTGTTCCAAGCCGCACAAAAATGGATCGATCTTGTTAACTTTGCTTACGAATGGTCGGTTGTTGAGGAGTTGGATGGAATGCAGTTGGCGACACCATCCTTAAACAAGAGCGGAGTGAACTTATATAGGAAATATCAGCCTGGTTGGCAGGGCGAGGTTGAATATAAGGAGGATCAGGGGCTTATTGATAGACATATCATCTCCGGTGTGACCATAGGCCGCGCGAATCAGCCGTTTGATTTTGTCGATGACCTTTTGGGCAAATACCTGATCAACCGCCATAAGTGTGAGGTGCTGGGAACGGAGTACGGGAAAGTTTATGTAAGCATCGCTGGTGGCAAGAGCTATGTCTGGATGATTGATGACCGAACGTATATGCTCGCAGGCAGTCACAAGCAGACCTTTGCCGTCTATCTGAAGCGCTACCCCAGTGTTTTGCCGGTTGATTTGAAGATCGACCGCGAGGCCTGGATGCGGCGTGAGGTGGCTGGATCAATTAAGCGGCTTGAGGAGTATGCAGCCGCTGAACCGGATGATAAGGAACAATCGGCTTATCAGAACGAGTACCAGTACCTCTGCCGCTTTGTGGAGCAGATTGACAACGCCCCGTTTCTTTGGGGCTGGCTGAAGAAGATCAGCAAAGATGAGGAGCGCTATCACTTCAGCGAAGTCAAGGATTGGTGGGAGAAGAACCACGCGCGCTATTCGCTGCGCAAATACGCGCCCATCCCGGTCCTCGATGTTACCCGTGAAGGACATGGCGGGCACAAAAACACCGATGATGAGGTCACCAAGAAATTCCGTGAGCGCAGCCAGTTCTATTGGCGCTCCAAACGGGTTGGCAAGGGTGATTAGCCATCCTTCGCGTGGAGCCAAGGCCCATCCTTGGCTTAGAACTGTAAATATTACAAGAATGATATGGAGTTCGGTCAGGAAAAAAGCTTAAAACGTTGCAATAAATGTAGACATTGGCAGAAACCGAAAGGAAGTGAGATTTTTGATCCCGGGTTAATAGTTTCTGCTCTGGTGTAATGAGAATTTTGTAGCATGAACACACGAGACTGCCAAGTTGAAGGGGGCATCAATGAGAGAGGTTACAGATATGTTTCGCCAACCTGATGGATATAGAGAATTCGCTTCTCTGCGAAGTATCCGAAAGTGGAATCAGGTGATCAGCCTTTTTTACGAGGAGAGAATTGATGAGTTGGAAAAGCTTTGTAGACACGGAGGAAGAGGCCGAATTTTCTCAGCTCTGGTGCTGGACCTTTTCAAAATGCTAAGAATCAGTTACAAACAGGAACCAGTTTTTGATAGCATTGAACCTGATGGGTGGTATCTGCGATTTGCCGAAGAGAATGGGATCAAGCTACGGACACATAATTTCTGTAATCCAGATTTTATTTTTGAGGATGGGAGCTGGGTTGAAATCACTCTTTCCGAAAACACTGCTTACAAAAAATTGTTTCGCTATGGACATCAGGCAGAAAAACTGCTGATATTCTGGCTTGACAATGATGATGGGTATCACAAGAAAATGTGCAGCTCAACTCATTTTCCGAATGCAGAGATAAGGTGCATAGAGAGTCTGTTGCCGCATGATGTGACTCCTGAAAGTAAGGAGCTTATAAATAGATTTAGGCTGTTGAAGGAGCTGAAATCTATTATACCGTAGTGCGGCTGGAATCATGACCTGAATCTCCTCGAATGCTTGTTGGATAGTAAATTGGCCTCTTTCGCTAAATCTATGGGTTGGTTTCACTTGTTTTTCCAAAGCTTTGTGTTGCATTTTTATAAAAAATCAGTTTTAATAGGTTTAATCAAATTGAGCAGGAGTTTGTCATGAAATCTTTGTACTGGTTGTTTTGTTGCTCCCTCCTGTTGGGGCATGCGAATGGGGTTACGGTAAATGAATCCACGCTGCCGGATTCTGGTTTTGCTGACCTTGAGACAAGTAAGCATATCAAGATCGTGCCGCTTAACCCTCTTTTGCGCCTTTTGCGGCTATTCCTTTTTTCCTTTGCTTCGCTATGTTTAGCCGCAAAAAAACGCAAAAGTCGCAAAATCTTTCGCAAACATGATAATGAAACTGACCAGACGGGGATATGTTGAAGATCCGCAGGATGGAATCAGAGTAATGATAACTGACAATGGATCGAAGATTATCATCCGCTAACTTAAGGAGTGTTCTATTATATCTGCCACCGCTCTTAAGCTCCTAGTCAGCGCGCTTTTTCTTCTGTACCTGAGCGTTAAGTGCTATAAGCCCATGGTTGAGTTGATGCGCGAGCTCTGGCTGCAATTTAGAAGGCTGAAAATAGCGACGCAGATCTCAGTCCTCTGTGTTCTATCTCTGTTCACAAATTATGGCGGGGCAAAGTTTCCGCGTACACCACAGCAAGAATCGGTTCCCGCTGAGCTGCGGTCGGGCGGCCTTGTCGCAACCTCCAGGGATGGCTTTACGCTGGATATTCCAGGGGAGGCCCAGGCGGAAACGGCCGCTCTCACAACAGATCAGTGTGTCTCGGGCTACGCGGCCGTGTCGTATACCAAGATCCCATCAGGATGGACAAGTAATACAAATGGGCTGACTCTGGCTGAATGCGAGCGTTGGTCAAAGATGGGAGTTGCGGAGGATACATGGTGGCTTCCATTCCCGTCGGGCGCGGCACTCACTATCGGAACAAATTTAATCACAGAGGGCGTTCATATCGGCAGCACAGGGCTGATTGGTTTTTCTCTCCCCAAAAGCTCGCCAGTTGCGCGTCCTCTCCCGCTGGAGGGTGCCGCCAGCGACCAATC
>JAQUCE010000127.1 GCA_028686345.1 Kiritimatiellia bacterium | reverse complement strand
CGGCACTGGCAAGGCAGGAATCTGATTTAGCCATGCCTCTTCTTGTAAGTCTTGTTGATCATGGCAACGAGAATACCCGAATCTGGGCCAGAGCCGCATTGGTAAGGAAGGCCAAGCATGACTTTAAACAGGATAAGTCAGGATGGGCTGAATGGTGGGAAAGTCAGGGTAATAGACCCATAGATGACGAGCTGTTAAAACCCTGGGTACTTCCTGCAAACCTTAAGCAGGAATTGATAAAGGAATAATTACCGCACTAGTTTTCACAGAATTTGTCGGTCAGTCTCAGAGGATTTCCACGAGACTGAAGAAATGAAAATTGATTTTAACATGTTGTTCCACTTTACCTCGTAAACTCGGAAAGTGAACATGTCGTTCGGCTGAGGAAATACGATGACATACATGAACCAGCAGACCCAAGGAGCATGGGTATTCCTATCTCATTCCCACAGGGATATCGACCAAGTCCGAGAAATACGGAACGAATTGGAGCGTCGCGGCCATAACCCCCTCATGTTCTATCTCAAGTGTCTAGATGACGATGACTCCCAACTCCCTGATCTGTTGCGCAAGGAAATTGCAGCAAGAGACTGGTTCATCCTCTGCGACAGCCCAAATTCACGCGCATCCGGTTACGTGCAGGACGAAATCGAGATGATCAAAGGGCTTGAGGGCAAGGTGTTCGAGGCGGTCGACCTGAGCCAGGACCTCCAGTCTGAGTTGCACAAGCTCATCGCACTCTCAAGACGGGCAACGGTATTCCTCTCGCACGCCTCCGCTGACTCCGCCGTAGCCGAGCAGATTGGTTCCACCTTTCGGGCACATGACTACCGAGTGTTCCTTCCACAACAGGACATCGCCCCTGGTTCCGATTTCCGTTCAGCAATCGCAAAGGCGATTGACGAAGCAGCCAAAGAGGGGTTCTTTCTGATTCTTCTCAGCAAGGCATCCCTGCAGAGTCAGTTTGTCTTGGCGGAGCTGATGCACGCGCGCGAGAAAACAGAAACAGTAGGAGCCTGTTCAAACATCATTCCGCTATTCCTCGACCCCATGGACGACATCATACGTGCCATGCCTCCCGCAATGCAACTGACACTCGGTGCCATCCAAGGGATTGACATGTCTGCGGGAGACCTGACCGAGAAGACTGAGCAGTTGATTAAGGAACTGAAGACACGGCAGATGGAATAGCCGAACCAGTTGCTCCACCGTACCCAGTAAGGCTGCGCGATGCGCGCCCTCACTGGTCCGGTGAGCACGACGTTCACCGATAACACACCAATGAAAGACTTTGTGAACTTTGTGCTCCTTGTGGTTTCAAGAAAACAGGATTTAGTTGCGCACCTCAAATGATTGTGGGACAATTGGACTGATTTCAAATGAGAGTCACAGCGTGCTCTCAGACGACAGTCTTTTGAAGAGTTCCCCTGCCGGGTGGTTTGGGACAGTACGTACAAAAAAAACAGCTGTGAACAATTTTGCTCCACCGTATCAGAAACCGCGCTTCGCTTGGTTTCTGAACGGTGAGCATTTCGTTAGCACCAAAAAATGAAAAGTTTGAAATCCATTTTCAGTGCGGAGAAATGGGCATGGCCAGATGTTTGCCCGAAATGTGGATGGGAAAGATCTCCAGATGATCCTTTGTCGATCATGAATATATTTTTCCCTTCAGCAAAATGCCCTATTTGCAAGAGCAAGCTTGAGTTGAAAAAACACTCTTGCCCTGCTTGTGGAAAGCAACTGCCAGAGATTAGAAGGCCACTCAATCTAAGAATGGCTTTATGGGGTGGTCACTACTGTAAAGAATGTAATGTTGAGCTTGATAAATGGGGAAGAAGAATATAATGCCAACAAGGCAGGTCCACCATTATGCGGTCGGCAGGTGTGTACTCTTTTAAAGGAGGCAAAGTACTTCAGAAACGTTAGCTTAAGCAATTAACCGTTGTAATGTATATATGAAAAATATACAATATTGGCATATGCAAAAGGAATATCCAGGTTTTACAGGTTTTGAATGGGATCAGGGCAATATAAATAAAAACCAAAAACACAAAGTTGAATTCACTGAATGCGAACAAATTTTTTTCAATGAACCAATAATTATATTGGATGATCCAAAGCACTCTGTTGCAGAGATGAGATATGCCGCTTTTGGCGTAACGGATAACGACAGAAAGTTAGTGATCATTTACACTTTGCGCAATAAAAAACTGAGAGTTATCTCAGCAAGAGATATGAGCAGAAAGGAAAGAAGTTTTTATGAACAATTTTAAAACTGAAGATGAAGAGAGAGATTTTTGGAAAAACAATTCTCCGCTTGATTTCTTTGATACAGAAAGCGCAAAGCAGGGGATCTTTCCTAATCTTAAACCGACATTAAAATCTGTGTCGATAAGATTGCCACAAAGCATGATTGACGATTTAAAGATTTTAGCCAATAAACGTGATATCCCTTATCAAAGTCTAGCTAAAATGTACCTATCATGGGGTATTCAATCTGAAAGAAAAAACAGTAAGCTAACATAAAGAAGCTTTCAATGTGCCGTAGCGCACATAGAAAGCATGTGTTGGACTAAGCTGCTGTTGGATTTTGGTGCCTATGTGTTTTCCACTGACAGGCGGAGACTCTGCGGCACATGAGAGGGCGTTAGAACTGTTTTCAGAGAGTGATTTGTGCGGAAACACATGCGCTCTGATGGTATCAGGCCCGCTGATGGCACCGCACTGAGGCGAAGGCAGGCCACTTTTTTCTGAATATGAACACAGGGGTATTGCGCCGTGTGCGGTTTGTTGCAAACGGATGAAAGTTGTTCTCGGGGTATGATCATCGTTCTATTCATGAGGGTGGCCCTCGCGGGGCGGCGATCAGATATTTCAGCCGCTCACGCTGCGTGTACCGCTTTTCAAAAGTCATAACCGCCTCGCACTTGGGACAGGTGACAGGAGGTGGCTGTTCGATCTCCGGCTGTTTCGGCAGATCAACGCCCAGAGCGTATGACATAGCCGCCTGAAGAAGTTTTACTGAGCCGCGTTTGGAACTGTGGTGCAGCCCATAGTGGCGCACCTTGCAGAAGCGCGATGGCAACACATGCTGAAGAAAGCGGCGCAGGAATTCCGTCGGTACAAGACGCAGGGTTTTAGGTTCATTGGTCCCGCTCTTGCGGTAGCGCAGCGTAACACTTTTTTCATCATGCTGCAGAATGGCAGATTCCGAGATGTATACCTGATAGACGTAGCGTGCTAGGTAGCGGTAGGCCGCCTCTCCTGAACCGACAGGCTTTGAGTGCACAACCCACTTTTTTGCCCATGTCCAAACGCGCGGTTTTATCAGCGCAAACAGCTCCGGATGTTGTTCTTTGAGCGCATCGCGGAAGCGGGCGCGGAACACTGCTGACAATGCGAAGACAGAGACAAGGAACTTAGGATGTGAAGGCTGCCAGATTCCATTCGCCTTAAGCCCGCCGCCGGTCACAATGAAATGAACATGCGGATGGTACTCGCCCTGCCGGGTCCAGGTATGGAGCACGGCGGTTACGCCGGGCACCCCGCCGACCCATTTGGGGTTGTCACACAGATCAAGCAGTGTTGACGAAGCTAAGCGCATCAGCAGATCAAGCAGTTCACGCGGATGCGAGCGGATGTGTCGCCGCAGCTGTGCCGGAACTGTAAAGGTGACAAGATGATAGGTGACACCTGGCAGTAAAAGGGCACACTGCTTCCGCAGCCACTCAGCGGCAGAAGTTCTGCCGCATGAGGGACAATGTCGGTTGCCGCACCCCTGATATGTGAAATGACCGTGACCCAGCTTGCACAGCGCCAGAGCACTGAACCAGCTGCGGGTGTATGGCACGTTTCGATTGCATCCATGGCCCGTAGCTGATCCAGGCTCATGCGTTCTTCAAAACGCCTGCGGTATTCACTGCCATGGGTGCGGAATATGTCGCCCAGCTTGCCCATGCTTAACCGGGAAGCCCGCCGATGTCCGCCATTAAAGCACCGACTATTTTACCGGATGCGTCCTTGATCTGGGTTGTTAACTGGGCGTAGTGCGCGGTCATTGTTATACTGCTGTGCCCCATCCACCGCTGGATCATGCGCAGGCCCACTCCAGCTTCAAGCAGGTGTGTGGCGTACGCGTGACGCAACGAATGGACAGTAGCCTTTTTAGTCAGGCCTGACTCTATAACCGCCGCGCGCATTACCTGCTGGACCGTGGCTATAGGAACATGACGATCCGTGTCCGCGCCATGGCTGCCGGCGCGTCCGACAAACGGAAAAAGCCATACCGGATTACGGTGCGAGCGCCAGCACTCGGCCAGCAGGGGCATCATTGCTGGAGGGATCGGCACAAGACGGTCTTTGGACCCTTTGCCCCGCACACGCAGCTGCATCCGGCCACGATCAATATCCGTGACTTTGACCGCACATCCCTCGCTCAGCCGCAGACCGCAGGCGTAGATCAACTTCAGGCAGGTTGAATGCCTGACTAACCGGATTTTTGAGAGAATTAGACGGACCTCTTGACGTGAAATAATCACAGGAAGGAATTTGTTGCGCTTCGGAATTGGCACACCGGTCAGAGACCAGTCACGTTTAAGCGTTTTCTCGTAAAAGAACTTAATCCCGCATAACGCGATGGTGATAGTCGGTTGGGCAAGTTTACGTTCACACGTCAGATGAACGAAATACTTGCGTAGATCCTCCTCGTTCAGCAGGTCAGGGCTTTTATTGTAGTAGCAGGCCAGAGCAGTGACCGCCCTGACATAAGAGTTCTGAGTACTGCTTGCGAAGCCGTGCAGACACATATCCTCCACCATGCGCTTTTGCAAAGCGGAAATCGGCTTCCACTCCATGCCTCGTACTTTCTCAAAGAAGAAGCGCAGTGCGGCAGAAGCCGTGCTGTAAGCGGCGGATTTCGCGCCCTGCTGCTTCAACTCTGTAAGATGACGCTTTGCCTCTTTGAGTGTTGCAGTTGCGGGAGTCTTACGATCCAGCCGTTTTGTAAACTTATCGAAGGCCCGCCGGTAGATTTTTTGAGTTGCCTCCGCAAATCCGGCTTTTTGCATTGCTGATTGGAATTCCACACCTTTCTGTAAAAGGGTGTGACTTGTCCCATTGGGTTTGCTAATGTCACCCATGGTGTATTCCTTGTTCTCGGAGTACCGGATCCACACCATGTGAATCTTCGCTCCGAGACAAGGGATCTTACACTAAATCGGATTTTTCTGCCGCAAAGCGGCTTAGTTCAACAGTAGATTGCCCATGTTTGGATGAGCAAAAATTATGCGATGCGATAAGTAAATCTAAATCATCAGGCTCATGGGATGGCGATGACTGGAAACGAGTGCGCCATAATTGTGCACACTGGACTGACATGATTTTAAAAGGTCAAGGTTGCAAAGATATGGAAGAACACTTTCCTGATTATTCGCTACCTTCACCTAATCCAAAGTATTAAATCATGAGACTGCCTGTTACCATAACATTAATTGTAACTATAGTTATTGTTACATCTATACTTCTTTTTTTGCGAAAAAGGGGGTTATCATATACTGCGTTGACTATAGCAACAATACATGTATTGCTTGTTGTCTACATGGGCATAAGTAGTGAGTTGGATATACAGACAGGGACAGGCGAATCACTGCTCGGCTGGCTCCTGTTTGACTTGATTGACATACCTATATCTTTCTTCATTCTTTTTTTGTCTGACCACATCAATACTTTTTTACATAGAGAGGTACTTCTTCCAATATATGGGTTTGGAGTTCTTGGAACGATGCAGTATATGTTTTTTACAGAAGCATTTGTGAGATTATGTAAACAATCAAAAACAAATATTCGAACAAAAAAATCCACCTTATCATCTGAAGGCGCGCCTTCAGATGAAAGGTGATTTAAACGTTGGTGCGCCACGAGGGTGCACATATCTAGCGGGGTGAAAGTCCCTGTCATGGCGGGTTAAGCTCCTCGTCATGTATCGAGTGTTGGACCTCCTGTAAAGTACCGCGGCGCGGTGCGAACAATGGAGGGTTGGACCAAACACCGGAGCGTAAGGGATGGGCCGCTGTCGGAGTCTAAGAGCATGGTATGTGGTAAGAGACATGTACTACTGTCATTAATTTTTATTTTTTTGTACGTTTATTATCTCTCACAGAGGCACTCTCCTACGCCAAGGCTACGGCGCGCCATGCAGAGTTCTCAGAGTTTTGCCCGCGAATCTAAGCGAAAGGATAAGGGTATTCAGGCATCCACCCGCCCATTGCCGCGATTTCGATTTGAGTCTCAAAGACAAGGGATACGTGAAGGTTCATGACTTCGGGAGAGCAAGAGATTGAGAAATCGCAGAGGCAATCCTTGCATTCCGCAGTGCAGCGCATGTGTCGTTGCCGCTCGATCCTTTGATATTTATGATTGGTTGAACATGCGCGATGGTTTCCACAAGTTCGGATTGCTGTTCCATAACGCGAAAGATGTTTTTGTACGCAAACGGGGATTCGTCAAGCGTATCACGTGTTACCGTAGCTTTAATTCCCCTCATGGCCTTAGCAAACCCTTTCATGTCGAGGGTTCTTTTCGCCTCTTTACGCCCCAGCACGCGACCTGCTCCATGAGAGCTTGACCATAAGGAATCCGGATTGCCTTTTCCACGTACAATGAAGCTGCCGTCACGCATGTTCCCCGGGATAACTCCCATCATCCCGGC
This sequence comes from Kiritimatiellia bacterium, assembly GCA_028686345.1. Classification (GTDB taxonomy): domain Bacteria; phylum Verrucomicrobiota; class Kiritimatiellia; order RFP12; family UBA1067; genus M55B167. The sequence continues at coordinate 6,045 of JAQUCE010000127.1, read as the reverse complement.
TTCTGCGTGGGTCGCGCCCTTCCTATGTATCCACATGCCGTCTTTGAGGTCGGCGTGGTTATGATTTCGGTTGATCAGCTTGCTCCAGTTGACGCTTCCATCTATTTTGTTTTGAAGGACTTTTACGACCCTGCGCATCATCTCAAGGCGATTTTCAAGTGCGAACGCAAGGCAGAAGTTCATGTCCTTGATGTAGTTCTTTCCATCTTTTGTTCCAACATCAAGACCAAAGTGGCCTTCCTTCGCTCTCCCGCCTCCTGATGCAAAGCTCATGTAATGAGTCGCGACCGTGTGTCCTATGCCGCGGCTTCCTGAGTGTATGATTATCCACACCTCTCCGGTGGCTGCTGCGGCACCGATCTCAATGAAGTGGTTCCCGCCCCCAAGCGAACCCAGTTGCTTGAGTCCATTCTTGTCGAAGATGGTCTGCAAAACACCGGAACGCGGGTGCATTGGCTTGTAATCCCATTGTGTGTCTTGTGCGTTGTGGTTGAACCCTACCGGGATAGCACGGTACAGCTCAGAGAATATTGGTTGCGACAGCTCCCTTATAGTGTCAGCGGCAAAGGTTGTTGGCAGCGCACACATGCCACAACCAATGTCATATCCCACCCATGATGGCAGCACAACACCATCCGTTGCGACCACGGCGCCTATTGGCAGCGAGTATCCAACATGGGCATCCGGCATCAATGCGCCGCGAATCGTGAATGGCTGCTGCATCGCGCTCTCGAACTGGGATAGCGCCGCTTTCTCTATAAATTCAGCGAAAATCTTGTATGGTTTATCTGTTTTCATTGTTCTTCCTGCTCCGTCCATACCACACCTGCCACAGGAAAAGCCCGCGGCCAGGGGCTGATGGCACCCGTGAGGTGCGCGGCAAATGTTCGTGCAGCAGCTCGTGAACTGCCTCTGGTTGCTCGTCGCCTTTACCAACTCGGATCAGAAAGCCCACCATGCTGCGCACCTGTTTATATAGAAAGCCGCTGCCCCTGACGCTGAATGTGACCTCTGTGCCGCGCTTGGAGATGGTGAAGCGGGTGATCGTGCGGACGTGAGTTTCAACCTCGCGCTTGGCATTGGCGGCAAACGACGTAAAATCATGCGTCCCGACAAAGTAGGCGGCCGCAGCACGCATGGCCTTCAGATCCAAATCATGACGGACTTGACTGCAATACAGTCGCTTATCAGGTAGGACAACCGGCGCTGCTGAGACAAAATAGCGGTACTCCTTGGAGAGCGCTGAGCGCCGCGCGTGGAACTCAGGGTGTGCCACAGTCACCTGCAACACCCTGATATCCTCGGGCAGGTGCGCGTTCAGCGCGAAATAGAGTGAGCGGGTTGAGAGGCGGGTGACAAGATCCAGGTGCGCGACCTGTCCGCGGGCGTGCACACCGGCATCGGTGCGTCCGCTGCCATGCAGCTTGATGGCGCAGCCCGCGATGCGTGTCACGGCCTGCTCAATCTCCTGCTGCACGCTCTGACAATGCGGCTGCACCTGCCACCCGGCGTAATTCGTGCCGTCATAGGCAATCACCAGCTTGAAACGTCGCAATGCCGGGATTGTATTTGAACTGTCTCCAATTGTTAACATTATAGATACTGTTCCCCTTCGGGTCTGGCTGCGATTCGCTTGATCAGCTTTTTAACATCCTCGCAGCGGCTGCGGGGGCAGATCAGCGTGGCGTTCTCGGAGTGCACCACCACCAGCCCCGCGACCCCGATCAAAGCGGTCAACCGCTCTTCAGAGATCACGATGTTGTTGTTTGATTCGATTTGTTCACAGGAGCCGATGACCACATTGCCATCCATGTCGGCCGAGAAATGACTGGCCATGGCAGGCCAGGAGCCAACGTCATCCCAGCCAAAAGAGCCGCGCGCCATCACAATGTTGGTGGCATGCTCCATCACGGCGTAGTCAATCGAGATTGCCCGCAGGGTTGGATAGTATTGTCGGAGTACTCTCTGCAACGCATCTGGTGAGTTGGCTGTGCTGACACTCTCAGAGAGCTCAAACAAATCAGGGGCATGTTGCTGCAGCGCCTTGCTCATCACCCCGATGCTCCAGATGAACATGCCGGCATTCCAGTAAAAATCGCCGCTGTTGAAATAGTGCGTTGCATTGTCCTCGTCGGGTTTTTCAACAAATCCCTCCGACTTGTTGAAGATCGTGGTTGTTTGGCTCTCCAATATCTCGCCTGCTTTAACATAACCGAAGCCGGTTGCCGGATAGGTTGGCTGGATGCCCATTGTCACAATCACCTCCTGCTGCGAGGCCACTTGGATCGAGTCGCGCAATGTCTGCTGAAATGTCCCCACATCACTCATCAACTGGTCGGCGGTCAGAATACAAACCACACCTTCGGGGTCGCGCTGTTTCACCAGACCACAGGCCAGTGCAATGGCAGGGGCGGTGTCGCGCTTGCAAGGTTCGCCGATAATATTGGCGTAAGGAACATTGCGTGCAGCCTGCGCGGTATCCTCCACCAGTCGCTCGGCTGTGATAATGTAAATCCGATCAGCGGGCATCACCCCCTGCAGACGTTCCACCGCAAGCGTCAAAAGCGGACGCCCGCTGAAAAGAGAGATGAACTGTTTCGGGCGATCTCTGGTGCTTAAGGGCCAAAAGCGCTCCCCGCTGCCGCCAGCCAAAATTACCGCATACGCATTTTTCATACAAAACCTCGTAAATAGCTGTTAATCTGTTTTTCTACTGCCATTCTGTAGCGTCCCGACAGGATGCTAATACTGGTCATTATAGCAGAGATGTTCAAATAATGTCACCCTGAGTTGCGACTCTCCGGCAATTCTAATTATGAGCGCGCACCTGTTCAAAAAACACGCTAAAGCGTGAACTACATACGATTTCCAGGTATGTAGTTCACGCTTTAGCGTGCTCTTTGTTCTCTGATCGGTTATTGAGAAGTTAGCTTTGAATAATCTTTTTGCTATCAACGTCGCGCTTTGGTAGGATACGCGCTTTTAAAATAAGCTACGGCTCGAAGGTCAGGAAACAGACGGCAGACCGAAAAAACGGCGAGATAGCTCGACGGTCAGCTGCATCGGGGTTGGCATCAGAATCGGTTTTATGCGCTTTTCGATACCAATGCCGATAGCGACCCCGAGCTGCAGGCAAGCCCCCCGCGTTCACGGCCCGCGGCTACAGTGCTTCGCAAGCTTGAAGGAACACGCCAACCGAATGATAAGCAAACTTTGCCGTATTATGTTGCGCGCAACATAATGCGACAAAGATAAAAAACACTCTGAATCCTGAATTCAAAGGAACACAATATGCAGCAGATTGATTATGTAAAAAAAATACTCAATGCAAAAATTTATGATGTGGCGATTGAGACCCCGATTGATTGCATGCACTTTCTGAGCAAGTCATTGGGAAATGAGATCTACATCAAGCGTGAGGATTTGCAGCCTGTGTTCTCGTTTAAGATTCGTGGGGCACTCAATAAAATTGCGTCATTAACCGCAGAGCAGAAAGCCGGTGGTGTGATTGCCGCATCCGCTGGCAACCACGCGCAGGGTGTGTCGCTGGGAGCCAAAAAGAAAGGCATTCATGCCACCATTGTGATGCCCCTCACGACCCCGGAGATCAAGGTGCGCGCCGTGCGCGAAAATGGCGCACATGTGATTTTATATGGTGACAGCTTTGATGAGGCTTGTGCGCATGCCCACAAAATTGCCACGAAAAAGAACCTTTTCTTCATCCACCCTTACGATGACATCCAAGTGATCGCCGGGCAGGGCACGATCGCCATGGAGATCCTGCGCCAGCACCAGCTTCCGCTGGATGCCATCTTCATCCCGGTAGGCGGCGGTGGGCTAATCGCTGGTATGGCCGCCTATATTAAATGTCTGCGCCCTGAGATCAAAGTCATTGGGGTTGAACATGAGAGTTCGGCCTCTTTAAAAAGCGCCTTGAAGGCTGGACGTCGGAGCACAATTACCCTGACCGACATCTTCGCCGACGGCGTGGCGGTGGCCACGATTGGGCGCGAGCCTTTTAAAATTATACGCAAGTATGTTGATGATGTGATCACCGTCAGCACTGATGAGATCTGCACTGCGATCAGGGATATATTCAATGACACACGGTCGATTGCTGAACCGGCTGGCGCTGTCTCACTGGCTGGTTTATGCAAATACGCGCAGCAAAAATCACTTAAAGGCAGCCACCTGATGGCCATTGAAAGCGGTGCCAACCTGAATTTCAAGCAACTGCGTTACATCTCCCAGCGTACTGATATTGGTGAAAACACGGAACTCCTGCTGGCAGTGCAGATTCCGGAAGAAAAAGGCAGTTTAAAAGTGTTTTATCAGAATCTCCGGGGGTTTGACATCTCGGAGTTTAACTACAGGTATAACAAATCGAGTGCAGCCCACCTGTTGTTGGGAATTGCCATGACAAACAAAGATGCGCAGTTCGAAACAATCATCGCTGGGCTTGAAAAAAACGGTTACCCCACCTTGAACCTCAATAACAATGAGTTTGCTAAAGCGCATCTGCGCAACATGGCGGGTGGTGGCGCTCCAAGCGTAAACAATGAACGGATATTCAGATTTCAGTTTCCGGAACGCGCCGGTGCCTTGCTGAAGTTTCTCAACACCCTCCCTGAAACCTGGAACATCTCCCTGTTCAATTACCGCAAGCAGGGCAGTAGCTATGCCCAGGTGTGCATTGGACTCCAGATCCCCCCTGACGGGGGACGCAGCTTTGAAAAATTTGCAGAAAGGCTAAACTACCAGTACATTGAAGAGACCGATAACCCGGCCAGCCAGCTGTTTCTTAGGGGTTAGGGGTTAGAGGTTAGAGGTTAGAGGTCAGGGGACTAGGTATTAGTGGGGATGTTTGTAGTACAGGCTTTAGCCTGCTCCAAAGCGGGTTAGTGAGTCGTTACGAACGACAAACCAAAGTATGACAATCATAACCTGTTCGGGTCAGCCGCATAGCGACTGCTTTCCTTTATCGACAAGCCGCAAGTTTCTGGCGACTGCCTTAGTTTCTTGTTGTTTGCGACAGGAGTTGCGAGAATAACCGCCAATACAAACACTTCACTCCGCTGACCGAGAGTGGACAAACACGGGAGCACGCCACATGAAAATAATCAAGACCCCAAACGCCCCACAGGCCATTGCTCCCTACTCACAGGGAGTAGAGGCCAATCAAATGATTTTTCTATCAGGCCAGATACCGCTCAACCCGCAGACCATGGAACTGGTAGGCAATGATATTGAAGCGCAGACAGCTCAGGTTTTCGAGAATATCAAAGCCGTTCTCACCGCAGCGAAGCTGAGCTTAGGTAATGTGGTTAAAACCACTGTTTTTCTCAGCAAAAAAGATCGACTTGGCGACTTCTAGCCACTGAATTCTGAATCCTGAATCCTCAGCAGCCACGTTATCGTCTTTGCAGCGGCTGGAGATCAAGCACGACCTGCTCGTAGCCCGATGCCCGGATGCCAGCTCGAATTTGCTCCCTGATTTGGGTTAGCGCGATTTTTTCAAAATCTTTCTCATCGATTTCAATGCGCGCCATACGTCCATTGTCCCGCAGGCGCACCTGTGAAAATCCTGCATCCCACAGGATCTGCTCCGCACGTTCAATCTTTTGCAGCAGCTCCCGAGAAATTGGCACGCCAGTCGGAACCCGCGTTGCCAGGCAGGCCAAAGCCGGCTTGTCGGCTGTTGGCAGGTTCAAAGCGCGTGAGAGCTTGCGGATCTCATCTTTAGTTAAGCAAGCATCCATGAGTGGGCTCCTGATACCCATTTCAACTGCGGCTTGGTGACCGGGGCGGTCATCATCCGCATCATCAAAGTTATTGCCGTCAACCACCAGGTTATAGCCCATCTCCCCGGCAGCTGCGATCAAACTCCCGAAGATAATTTGTTTGCAATAGTAGCAGCGCAATCACAAAATTCCAATGGGATTATTTCCAAAAATTGAAGCTTATTTTGATTATGAAGTTGAAGAGTTAAAAGATGGAAATGTAAAAATTATATTTACAAAAAAAGAAAAACTTGTACCAAAATTG
>JAQUCE010000211.1 GCA_028686345.1 Kiritimatiellia bacterium | reverse complement strand
CGCGTTACTTGGCATATACATATCTTACTTTACTCTGGATTAAGGAAGAGTTGCTGCAAGCAAGATGCTTGCACTGCTCCATTATCACTCTTTGTTCTCTGGCCGGTTGTTGAGCAGTTACCTTCGTTTCCCCAAACACGGGGTGTTTGTTACTAAAGCAGCGGGCTCTTAATCACAAACTTTTCTGTGATGGCAAAATCTCCCGCACATCACACAGCCTCATTTGGTTGCGGCGACTAGCTGCTTTAGTTAGAACACCTCATTCAGGGTGCGGTCGATGATCTCCTGTTGGAAATCAACTGTCATATCAGTGTAGTAATCGCTGTAGCCGGCCATACGGACGAGCAGGTCTTTGTAGTTCTCCGGATGCTTTTGGGCATCCAGAAGGGTGGGGGTGTCGACAATATTAAACTGGATATGATGGCCGTTCATGGCGAAGTAGCTACGGATCAGGGCGCAGAGCTTTTCAACATCCGCCTCCTTTCTGAGCATGGAGGGTAGGAAGCGCTGGTTGAGCAGGGTTCCGCCTGAACGCAGCTGATCCAGTTTGCCGAGCGATTTAACCACTGCTCCGGGTCCATGGGTGTCGGCACCGTGAGAGGGGGAGGTGCCGTCGGATATAGACTTGCCGGCCAGCCGTCCGTTGGGGGTCGCACCCATAACCTTGCCGAAGTAGATGTGGCAGGTGGTGGAGAGCATGTTCAGATGATATACGCCGCCTTTGGTATTGGGTTTGCCGTCAATGGCGTTAATCAGGTCATTGTAAACCCGGACAGCAATGTCATCGGCGTATTGGTCATCGTTACCGAAGAAGGGGGTGCGGTTGAGAATACTCTGGCGCATCACCTCTTTGCCGGAGAAGTTCACGGCGAGCGCATCCAGCATCTCTGCCATGGTGTATTTCCGCTCGTCGTAAATATGCTTCTTGAGTGCGGTCAGTGAGTCGGTTATGGTGCCGAGTCCGGTGCACTGAATATAGTTGGTGTTGTAGCGCGCTCCGGCATCATAGTAGTCGCGTCCTTTGGCAATGCACTCTTCAATCACCACGGAGAGGAAGGGAGCCGGGGCGTATTTGGCAAACATTCGGTCAATATAATTGGAGGTGCGGATCTTCAGGTCAACAATATAGTCGAGCTGTTTCAAAAATGCGGCATAGAGATCTTCAAAATCTTTGAACCCGCGCGGGTCTCCGGTTTGGATGCCGACTTTGGTTCTGGTGATTGGATCCATCCCATTATTGAGGGTGATCTCTAGGATCTTGGGAACATTCAAGTATCCGGTCAGCACATAGGCCTCTTTGCCGAAGGCGCCTGCCTCAATGCAGCCGCTGCAGCCACCTTCGCGGGCATCGCGCAGCGATTTGCCCTGATTGACCAGCTCCTGCACATACGCATCGGCATTGAAAACAGAGGGATAGCCATGCCCTTGGCGGATCACTTTTACGGCGGCTTTGAGAAACTCATCAGGTGTGCAGCGGCTGATATGAACCGAGTTGCCTGGTTGCAGAATGTGCAGCTCCTCAATTACCTCCAGCATGATGTAGGAGAGTTCACTGACGGCGTTTTCGCCATCGGCGTTGATCCCGCCGATATTGATGTTGGTGAAATCATTGTAGGTGCCGCTCTCTTTGGCGGTAATGCCGACCTTGGGCGGAGCAGGGTGGTTGTTGACCTTGATCCAGAAGCAGCAGATCAGCTCTTTGGCCTGATCGCGGGTCAGGGTTCCGGCCGCAACCTCTCTTTCGTAGAAGGGCGCGAGGTGTTGGTCAAAGTGACCCGGGTTCATGGCATCCCAGCCGTTGAGTTCGGTGATGGTGCCCAGATGGACAAACCAGTACATCTGAATGGCCTCATGGAGGTTACGGGGTGCGCTCGCCGGAACATGGCGGCAGACCTCGGCAATTCTGAGCAGCTCTGTTTTCCGTTGCGGATCAATCTCAGCCACTGCCAGCCTCTGCGCCAGCTCGGCATGGCGGTTGGCAAAGGTGATGATCGCATCGCAGCTGATGGCCATGGCCTTGAGTTGCTCCGACTTGTCGGCGGCCTCCGGATCGTTGAGATAGTCAAGAGCGGCAATGTGGTCGTTGATCTGCTTTTTAAAATCCAGCATCCCCGTGTAATAGATCTTGCCATCAAGAGAGGTGTGACCAGGGGCGCGCTGCTCCATGAACTCAGTGAAAATTCCCGCCTCATAGGCGGCTTTCCACTCAGCAGAGACATGGCTGAAAATGCGCTCGCGTACAGTGCGCCCCCTCCAATAGGGGATGACCTCCTGTTCGTAGCGGTCAATATCGTCCTGGCTGATGGTGTAGCGCTGCTGGTCGCGCTCATTCAAGACCTTAAAATCCTCGACGCTGTGGCAGGTCAGTTCGGGAAAGGTGGGAACAGCGCAGGGGGCTGCTCCCCGTTCTCCCACAATCAGCTCATGCTTGCCGATATAGATGGTGTGTTTTTGACAGATCTCAAGGTAGTTGAGGGCACGCAGGACGGGAATGGAGTGTTTGCCGTAATTCTCCCGGTAAAAAGCGGTTTCGATCAAAGCCCGTTCAATTGAGAGCGAGGGCTGAGTGTTAACGCTCTGCTGCCGCAGAATTTGAATGCGCCGATTCATTCCCGGATCTGATTTTTGAATGGTATTCATGTCAAGCGACTTGCAAGTCTCTAGAAGGTTTAGTCGTGGGTTATTGAGCAAAGAACTTCCTGCAATGCTCCTCAGAGTATTTTTTGAGTTTATCCGCGACCTCAGGAAACTTATCAATGACATTGGTGGTTTCAAACGGATCATTGTGCATGTCAAAGAGGGTGTCCTCAATGCGTTTTTGAGTATACGTGCCGGGTTTGCCGTGGCTGCCAGCGGTTTCGAGCGTGCGGTAGCCATGAGCAACATGCAACTTCCAGCGCCCATCACTGGAAAAGACTCCTTCAAACTGTTTGTTGGTGGAGAATGCGTAGTACCGGTGCGGGTTTTTCGCACCTTTTTTTGCTGTGATAAGATCCAGCACGTTCAACCCGTCAAAGGGGGTGTCAGGGGTCTTTGCGCCGGCTAACGCGGCAAAG
>JAQUCE010000126.1 GCA_028686345.1 Kiritimatiellia bacterium | reverse complement strand
TTGGTTGATGAGGTTATTATAAGATACTTCTTTCCGACAAGGGAGGCAAAAATGCCTCTTTTGATCGGAAATTTACCCCTTTAACACCTTAAGCATGAAACTGTTGCAAAATTGGGACAGGCTCTATATACCTCTCAAAAAATGGTTTTTGAATTTTTAGATTTATGACACGCTAAGCAAATCAAAGAAAGTATACGCTATTTCAGATGCACAACATCACAGACCAAGCTCCTTCTGTTTTAATCCTTGGGCGTTTTCTTTAACGACGTGTGGTTTTGCGATTTTTTCCCTGTATAATTGCTTTCCCTTCTTGTCATGCAGCCCGGCGGCGATCTCTTCGGCATAGCGTTCGTGATTGAGTTTCAGGAGGCGCTGGAGGATTTCGCGGCGGGTGTCAGGGCTGATGGTAAAGCGCAGGTTGTCGTTTTCAGGGAGGTAGTCAACCTCGTAAAAGTCGTGGGCTAAATCAACCTCCTGATCCCAGCCGTAGGCCTTTAATACAGCATTGTCCATCTCTATATGTCGCTGACGCAGTGCCCGGATGGCGGCATGGGCGGCCTTGGCGTCAAGGTCGACGACCTTGCTCGTCTTTGCTACAGCGTCTAATGTCAGATCGCGGGTATGGAAAAGATTGTAGGTCTTGGTCAGCCCAAGCTGAAGCTGGAGCATCAGCTGCTTACGCTCCTCGTGATACCTCTCCCCAATCAGCGCAAGATGTTCAATTTCTAACGTTGCCGGAAATGGATAGTTCCTAAAACAATCACTCGGTGAATAGCGAAGCCGTGTTTCTAAGCAACCGCTGTATTTACGTGCCCAAGCGTCATGCAGTGTTGACTGTAGCACCGCATACTCGGCAAAAGATTCGGAGCAAAAGACATAAATCGCATGTGAGAAAACCCAATTCGTTGGGCACAAGGAGAAGTTAAGATACTTTGTGGTAGCAGCGGCGCAGAAACACCTTGAAAAATCCTTTAAGGCTTTACAGAGCCCCGGTCTATGCTCTGCATAAATCCACCAACGCTCTCGATTTGATGCTCTGTTCTGCTTTTGCCGAACTGGATATACAAGTTCTCGTAATCGTAAGTAGGGTGCGGAATAATCAGCAGCACATTGCTCTGTCCAATCGAAAAAATTGATAATTTTTCTTCCAGGCAACTGGTGAGGATCGTTGTTAAGTTCCTGACCATTCATGGTTGGAAAAATAACATCTGAATTTCGTGTATCCATGTAAATCATTTTGTCTGCTTCGGCATCATTAAGCAGGAATCCATCTCCAAGAAAAATTGATCCTTGAAACATCCGTTCAGCATTTACAGCCAAAGGCAATGGATCACCAAGTTCTTTATAATCTTCCAGGAAGGCGCTAATGTAATCAACTGAGTGGTTGTTCAAGTTACACGCTGCCGACCAAGCTCCGCGATAGATAGACAACAAAGAGACATAAAGATTCGCGCGTCCAGGCCATTTAATTGCACCAACAGCAAAGTTAATACTCCCCCCCTGCTCTAAAATAACCTCAAGCCCGTCCTTACGCACATCGCCATCTTTGATCGAGTTTGTAGTAAGAATTGAAACAAATCTACCAGATGCAATTAACTCATAGTTGCGCCGCAGAAAAAACACAACCAGATCGTTTAACCCAGTAGGCGCATATTGATATCGCACCCATTCACAGAATTCATAACCATAAGTCCCAGATAATGCCTGACCTCCCAAATACGGCGGATTCCCTAAGATGCAATCAAAGCCACCCGCTGAAAAAACTTCAGGAAACTCCAGAAACCAATGGAAGAATTTATTACCGGGCTGATTTGCCACTGCCATGGCTTTGGCCACGGCTGGTCCGGTGAGCTGCAGCTCGCCCTTGAGATAACGGAAGTATGTTTCATCGGTAATGAGATACGCCTCTGTTTCTGGAGTTTTGGAGATAAAAAATTGAGCGACCTGCAGGTCGGCGACAATTCTAAGATTACGGCGATCAGTGCTTGTCTTCCATTTATCATAGGCGGCCTGCTTTGCCTCGACCTCTTCGGGTGTACGCTCCGGCATGGCATCAACTTGTACCAGCGCAGCTAAGACTTTGCGCAGGTCAAGCCCCACTTGCTCTCCATAGTTAATCTGCTGACCAGCTTCGCGGTCTTTGCGCTGTACTTTGTTGTTCCTGCGCAGAAGCGCACACACACCTTTATCATCATCAGCAAGAGTCTTGAATGCTTCGTCCGGAATGCCGCGCTCAAGCTCATCCACTTTGGCCAGACCGACAATCGCATTACCACATTTGATATGGTGATCCAAAAACCCAAGGGGCGCATTGGGGTTATGCGATTCCAGCCAAAGCGCGACTTTACACAGCTCGACAGCCATGGGGTTCAGGTCAACGCCGTAGATGCAGTGGCGGATGACATCGCGCACGGCTTCACGCTGCGCCTTGGGTGAGGGCTGGTCTTCGCCGGTACGTGCGACAGCCAGTTCAGTCGCTATCCGCCGGGCGGCACTCAGCAGGATGTGACCTGATCCGCAGGCCACATCACAGACAGTGATTGAGAGCAGTGCTTTTTCCAGCTCGGCTTTGATGTTCGCGTTCTTTATCTTTTTGGCGTTCTTTTTGGCCTCTTCAATCTTGCGGTTAATAACATGGTCCAGCGAGTTACGAATCAACGGCGTTACCAACTCATCCGGTGTATAGTGTGAGCCGGAGGCAGCACGCTCGTCGCCCTTGACGAGCTTAAAGACAAACTTGTTGTTCGACTGAGTGACCTGCGCATCGTATTCCAGCAGGCCCTCGTAAACGGAGCCGAACTCTTCGACATTGAGAGCGGCGTAATTGACACGAATCCGCTGCTGAGTGTCGGGGTGTTCAAATACGCTGAGATTACTGAGGCAGGAGATCAATACACTGTTATCAAGGGTGCAAATATTAAGGTGGCGGATGGCATCGTAAGAAAAAAGGTCGCCGGACAACGGTTTGATACCCAGTGGTGTGCCGTACTTTTCATGCTCAAAGATACGGAAGGTGTTGCGCAGCGAGATCCAGTAGTCCGTGTGCCGAGTGTCGGCCAGATGGCGCTTGCCAGCCAGTCGGCGCAGGTTGCTAACGCTGTAGTACTGATTGTAGATATCACGCTTTGTGCGATCAGAGCCGTCGGGATAGACAAGATTGCGTTCCTCAATAACCATCAGAAACAGCAGTCGGTAGATCAGACGGAGCTGATACTGGTAGTAGGTTCTGGCATCCAGCTGGTTGTCACGGATTGTATCGCGCAGAGCCTCGTTATCCGGATGGCGGAGGAAGCCGTTACCAAAGGCGATGATGGAACGTTCGACAGCCTTGCTGAGACCATCGCGGATGCGGGAACCTGAGTCCAGGGCATCCTGATGATACTGCTCGATCAGGGATTCCGCAGCGTGCTCAGCCGCAACAGGCATGCGCGTGGCATGGAGAATGCGGAACAGAATCGCAAAATCAGCAAAGTGGCCTTCCTCGATCATCTGTTCGAGATCAAACTCGATATAGGAGAGTTTAACCAGCCGGGTGCTGTCGCGTAATAAGCGGAGCTGACGACCGTTGGTGGCAATGGCGTAGAGGTGCTCGGTTAGATTAAGATACTCCTGTACCAAGGCGTGGGGAGACATGCGCGGGCCACCGTCTTCACGCTTGCGGTCGAGGCTATCGCGGTATCCCATGATATGCACAGGAAAGTCACCGCGCGAGCGGTCACGGTGGCTGACGGTATAGGTGCGGCCATCAACGACTTCGCCACGCTGCTGGTACTCCAGCTTGTAACCCAAGGTACCGAGAAACGGGACAATCCATTGATTACGGGTTTCAGTGGTGCCATGGTCTGTCTCTTTTAGTCTTTCCAGTCGACGCTGATAGATGCGCCAGGTATCCTGCATATCAGCCCAGGCGCGGGCGATCTCCTCCTTTACTGCGCCGTCCAGCAGAAAATCGCCGGGCTTCTGTCCACGCAAATCACCCTGAGCGATCCGCTCCAGGATGTCGCCGGAGAGGATTGCGCCTTCAATGCGGATAGTCGGATATTTCATTCGGCACCTCCGTTCAAGGGCAACAGCACATAAAGACCCATTATATCCAAAGGAACAACCGGCTTAACCGTGTTATAGCAATTACCGCCGACAGCCTTTGAGAACCTCTCGTGGGCCTCGACCAGATGAATGCAGCGCTCTTCGGCAACCGCGCGGAGCGGTTCCTTCAAAGCTGGCAGAACAGCCAGTTCCTGGCTCAGGGTGGTGGAGGCAGCATGCGGGTTGAGGCTCTCTGATGCACGGGCGCTGATCAGCAGCGTCTCAGCTTCATGCAGCTCCAGTATCTCTCCATCCATGGCACTGCCCCGATAACCCCAGATCAACATCTCCTCTGCAACCAGTTGATAACCCTTGTTCCTTTCCTCTATGACATTTCGCGCCCTTAGCAGGAAGATGGTTGTCTTTTTCGCAACTGCGGCAGTACGCACCACAGCTGCCCGCCGCGCCCCTAAACGGCCCCTCTCGAATGTATGGGCCATAACAAATTGGCAGAGTTGCTCTACAAACAGATGGTTGCGTCCAAAGTAGAGATGAGCTTCAGGCGTCGGCGATTCAAAGCTGATTTTCACAGACGCGGCATCGGGCAGCGCGAACCTCAAACCAGGCGGCAGGTTGACGGTGTGTATGCGATATCCCCGGCTGGTCTTGTCAACCTGAACACCAAGGAGTTGCTGCAATGCTGTTACAATAAAGTCTTCCACATCGCCTGGAGTGCCGATGGCCTGATCCATCTCCTGCAGATCAGCTTCAATCTCACCGGCATGTATGGCATTCTGCGCAAAGATAGAGCGGGATGCGTCTTCGCGCCGGGCGGCATCGTCGATAGCTTTACTCATCCGGATCTTATGCTCTTTGACATCGTTGTCTTCCAGCATGAAATCAAAGTTCATCTGGTAACCGTCGCGCTGGTTCTCCGGTTTGAGGAGGACGGCCTGGAGCAGGGTATCCAGAATAGACTGGCTATCTTCCGGCACGGGAAGCGAAATACCGGTGGCCCTGCGGATCTCGCGCACCTTCCGAAGCAACACTTCGAAAACAACACCGTCGATCGGGTTATCCTCGCCAAACAAGAGGTAGGTCTTGACCTCTTTGGCCTGTTGACCAAAACGGTCGACCCGGCCTTCGCGCTGTTCAAGCCGATTAGGGTTCCATGGCAGGTCATAATGCAGCACGGCAGTAAAGAGGTCCTGGAGGTTTATGCCTTCGCTCAGACAATCGGTACAAATCAGAACACGTTTTTTTGAACTGGACATGGCATCCACGCGCTCTTTGCGCAGCTCATCCGGGTCTTCGCTGGTGACAACTTGAATATTGATATCCGGGCAGGCTTTACGCAGAACAGGAGCAAGCACCTCACCGACGTATTTTGCGGTGGAAATATAGCGACAGAACACAACGGGGTTATAGCCGTCTTCAAGCCAATCCTCAATGATCAAAGATGCGGCGGCGGCTTTGCGGTCTTCTTTGATATTGGTAAGCGATTCCAGTTTGTCGGCAAAGCCACGTAACTTGCGGGCCTGATAATCGGTCCAGTCGCACTGCCCGATAACACCTACCGGGGCTCCGTCGTTTTCAGAGAACTCCCCGTCGAGAGAGGGGTTGGTGAGATACTCGGCGAAACTGGTTCCCAGATCCAGCTTGTCAAAGCGGTTGCGCAGCATCTCGATGCCCGCGGCCGGGCTGGACATGATGCCGCGCATCAGTGCCAGCGCGGCCCAATAGTGCACCCGGGATTGAAATTGTGTTTCGGTCCTGGTGCTGAGCAGATCGCGCGTAAATTCCAGCACCTGCTCGAAAAGGAGTTTGTAGGGAACGGACAACCTGTAGGCAAATTCGCCGGCATCGCGTTTTTCCGGGAAAACTCTTTCGCCCTTCAGCCACTTTTCAACAACATCAGCGCGGCGTCGTTGAACAAAGTTCCGAGCAAGTGCCCGCCGCTGTGCCGGAGTTGATCGGGAGAGGTCGATGCTCTCATAATCCGGATTAAGCAACCCGAGCAGAGATTGGAACTCCTCTGCTTTTCCGCTATGGGGCGTTGCTGTGAGCAAGATGAGGTGTTGATTGGCTTTAGCGGCAATATCGGAGATCAGGGCATGACGCTGCTGCTGGCTCTTGAGAGCGCCGGTTGGCCGGGCGCAGGTGTGGGCTTCATCAACGATAACAAGCTCCGGACATTCGGATACAAAAACATTCCTGCGACTTTCGCCCTTGATGTAGTCAACGGAGATCACCTGATAGGGGTAGTGCTGGTAAACACTGGTATCCCCCTGTATTTCGCGGTCAAGGCGGGCTTGCGTATTAGAGCGGATTATAACCGCTTCGATACCGAACTTGGCTTTAAGCTCCTGCTTCCACTGCTCGCACAGATGCGGCAGGCAAACGACTGCAAAGCGGGATATCTGCCGACGCTCCAGCATCTCCTTGACCACCAGCAGGGCTTCGATGGTTTTTCCGACGCCCACGTCGTCCGCAATTAACAAGCGGACGATATCCTGCCGCAGTGCCATAATGAGCGGCACCATTTGATAGGCGCGCGGACGGAAAGAGAGTTTGGCCAGGCACCGGAACGGGCCAGCCCCGTTTCGGAAGGCCAGGCGGGATGCGTTGAAGAGCAGCCTTGCCGTGCTGAGAGCTCCGATGTCTTCGGTTTCCGGCGGCGCAAACTGAGCTGGAGTAACCTTGTCTTCCGGAAATCCGAGCGGCAGGTAGATACCGGTGATCTCATCATCGGTTCCACCCAACGGTTTAAGGCGCAGGAGATCCGATGACTCGGATGGCAGCACCACCCATTGTCGATTGCGGGCCTTGACCAGCATTCCTGGTGAATATTTCATAAATTACCTAACCTTGAAGAAAATGTCGGGGCGAAGGGCAACCCATTCGCGGAGGTCATCCCTGTAGTTATAAACAAGCACTTCGTGTCCGAGAGACCTGATCTGTTCGCGCTTCCAGTGATCATCCTCTTCAACCTGCTGGGTATCATGCGGTGTACCGTCACAGAAAATATGAATATTTTTTTCGTAGTAGAAGTCGGGTTGTGCGTAAACACCCGGAACCTGGCGTTGTGCGGCATCGGGAAGACGCAGATTGTGTTCATAAAGGTACTCCAGCAAATCCCGCTCGGTCACAGAGTTTGGATCCATAGCCGCAAGCATAGCAGCGAAATGGGTGTCATAGTCGGTGTAGCTCTTGTTTGTAATAATTTCAGGAGCACACAGGCGAAGCTTTGCAAGGGCATCCTTAATAATAAACCGATCTATTTTCTGATGATCGCGCTGGTTGTAGTAGCTCAGCAGATCATTGTATGTTGCGGGTCGCTCATCAGCTTCATCGTAGCGGCACAGTTCGATTGCTTTGGTAATTACCTGGGGCCACACACTCTTATCGGTAACAAACTGAGAGAGGATACCAAGGGAGCCCTCCGCAGCCTCATAGATAAAGATATTAGGCACCGTGGAACCACCCATGGCGGTTACACCGATCTCGGAGGGCTCCACCTGAAAAATCAATTCAATGGCCTTCTTGATCGCATATTGAAGTGTAATCACGCCGGCATCGTCCAATCCCAGCGCTTCAACGGGTTCCAGATAGAGGCTGTCTGCTGTGTCACTGGTGTAGAGCTGAACCGCGCGGATGATCTCGCTATCCTCTTCACGTTCAGCGAGCATGCGCTGAGTCTTCCACATGCCCGAGGTGAGACCCATTAAAAACCCATCCAATTTACGGGCGCGCCATTTTTTGTTTACAAAGACCAGACGGGCGCAGGGAATATAGGTCATATTCATAAAACTCTCGCCGTCGTTGACCAGACGGGCGCGGCGGCAGTCTCTTTCGACATCACCGTCGATAGAAAAATATGTGCTTATCTCATAACCAAGGGCGCGGCGCTCCTCCTCCTCACAGGTGATACGCTCCTGCACCACAGTGCGGGCGGAGCTTAGTTCAAGGAGATAAGAGAAGTTTTCGGTCTCAGCGGCATTTTCAATGTTCTTGCCTGAGAAGGGGCAGTGGTCGGTCTGGGCGCGTTCTCCGAGCAGAAAGTACCCGGAGCCTTTGCATACCTTGGCCTGCTGCATAGATTCTTCAGCATCCTGAACGATCATCTGAGTTACCTTATGTTTGCGTCCCTTGTGGTATATCAGATTTTCCGGACCAAACTCACGTAGGGCGATTGTTCTTGCGCGGGTGATATAATCACCATCAGTTGCTGATTCCTGGACAAAGACAGAGACGGGCAGCCTTGTAAAGTTATAACCAGGGAAGAATCCCTCGGCGGCAAGATATCGCCAGGGGTAAAACTCCGCATTGCTTTTCCGATGCTTAGATTTAGACTGGTCATTCCGCAGAAGCGCAAGCTGTTGCGACGCCTGGTGCATATTTGCATTTGCCTGACGGAACTCCCTTGAACCGGGAGCGTAAAGCCCTGATTTAATCGTATCTGTCGCTTCATTCAAGAGCTGCTGAGCATCAAGGTACATTGTACGCCAGCGCTGCATGGCCTCATTGAGCTTATCAATTATATGAGTAATCCGCCGCGGGGCCCATTCAGCATCAAACCACGGCGCACGTGAGGACTCCAAATCAACTTTGAAATCTTTAATCACACGTGTGAACTGCTTCACCACGGCGCCGGTCTTTTCCGAGTCGGGTTTAAGGTGGCTAAGGATACTGGATCGCAGAGGCAGATCAGGGGAGTTGTCCAGATCCAGCATAGAAGCCAGCGAGTGCTCAATCTCGGGTATTCCGTACATGGAGGTATAAAGGGCGTTCAGGTGGGTCTGCAGCAGCTCCTGATTGCACAGATCTAAACAAGGAGGGGCTACGGCACCGGCAACCATCTCAACCGCGTGGCTGAAGTAGTGCTGGTCATGCGGAGAGTAACTTGAGCAGTAGGTGAAAACAAGCGCCGCCTGCCCGCTGCGCCCAGCCCGTCCACTGCGCTGAGCATAGTTGGCTGGTGTAGGCGGCGCATTACGCATATGAACAATATTAAGGTCACTGATGTCGATACCCAACTCCATGGTGGGTGAGCAGTACATTGCGCAGAGCTCACCTGAGATGAACTTCTGCTCGCGGTCGATGCGATCCACGTTGTTCAGCTGCCCTGTATGTTCTCCGCCTTTGAAGGTTTTAAGTGCGGCAAAATTGGTTTTATAAACATTCTGAAAGAAGGCATTGGGTTTAGCTGTTGCCTCCTTATAGGCAACGTTATATGAGGAGGGCATATAAACTGTGAACTCATCTCCGATGCGCCACTCTATCTCCGAAATCCGCAGTTGGTAGATCTGGACATCATTTCCGTCTTTATCTTTAGCCGGTGAAGTGTGAAGCAGGCCCGCCTCGCATAATAGGTCAAAGAGCAACTGCATAATCTCTGTATACTCTGCATTGCTTACCGGACGTTGATAATATGCGGCACTCTGACGTTTGATATACTTGCCGATACGGCTCATAGGTCCGGCACTCTGCGTGTGTGCCTGTGAGTATGAGCGCAGAGTCCCTAGGCGTATATGATTCGGCCTGCGAATCTTCTCATTGTCATCAAACTTCCAGGGTGCAATGAGGTGCTCTCTGATCTCTTTTTCGTTCGCCGCAATTATATCTTCCGAGAGGTAATTCTCGCTGTACAGAGCATAGTTGAGCCTGAAGTAGTCAAGCACAGCGTGTATAACATCGTAGCGGAGATCAGGAGATATCTCCCCAATGAAAGGCAGATCACTCCAGACAGAGTCATCTGTTGTGTATTCTCGCAAGTTCTTATAGCCGATACTCAACAGTGCGCACTGTTCGAGATTAGGAAGGATAACACGCCAGGCGTAGCGGAGATCATAGAGTGCGCGATATACAATATAGTTTCGTAAGCAATTCTCAAACCGCTCTTGCACCCCTTTAAATCGCGGCGCCCCCTTGCCCGAATAATCGGCAAAATCAGAGAATTTAAGGTTCAGCGCATCTACAATGGAGGCACCGAGAGTCCGATAGTCCAGACGGTTATCCGGTGCCTGCGTCAGCGCTTTAAAGATGGCGCTGCGGATTCGGACAACATTGATGAAATCGTTAAAATGACCCGCCTGCAGGGCCGCATCCTGGCGGTTGTCTGTGAAACTCAAAAGCTTCTGGTCTTTCTCCGGCCAGTCACCTTCAGCCATCCGGTGCAAGATGACGAAGGTGGTGATGGTCGTTGATGTGCTCCGGCCTTCACTTCCCAGCGGTGTCAGCTTTGAAAACTCACGGGTACGCAGGTCGTAGAATACACCGGCGGTGGGATCAAACAGCAGGCGCACAGGCATATACCATGCCTCATAGCCGAGGTTTTCATGCAGTGAAAAGCGTCCTGTTCTATCAAAAAATAACCTTTGTGGCATTCGCTGCGCATACTTTTTGATAACACCGCGGGTTGTGCCGTCGCGCCCCTTTCTCAGCCATGACTCAGGCAGTTGCTCCAGCTCCTCTTCCGGGTTCCAGGCATCCATATCCAGTATGAGATAGCCAACATCGAACGATTCGGCGTCATCATCTTCGTCGTCATTCTCTGTGTCTGATATATCGGAAAAAGCGCGCGGTAAAAGTACTTTTTTTGAGGCATCGCGGCGTACGCATACAAAAGTCGCACCGGACTTTCGACTGAAAACTGTTGGGAACAATGGCACAGAGATACCATCCGCCTTCTCAAACGGGGAGTCGGGGTCCAGGCGAACCACGCGGTCACCCACGGAGCCGAGAGTTGTATGCACCGCACTTGTCTGTGATATGAACTGATGCAGTTTAAAAGGCAGATAAGTTTTCTTTCCCTGAGCAGCCTGATCAGCGTTTACGCGATCCAGCCACTGAAGCAGTCGCACAAGGTGTTTCCGGCAATCTTCCGGGGAGGCCCCCGACGAATCGGAGAGTATTTCTGAGATCTCTGTTAAATTCAGAGGTTTTCGTCGGACAAGCTCCCCTTCCTGTTCCTGAAGGGCAATTGTGGACTCCAACCAAAACAGCGTGGGAGTTCTTATTAGCTGATCACAACCTCCCTCGTCCGGGATTTCAGCTTGTACTGCTGCTGCGAGCTCGGCACGTGTAGGGGCTGTTCCTTTTAAAGAGGGACATAAGCACTCCCTGATAATCTGCTCCTTCGTAAATGGCACTCCGAACAGTGAGCTGGCTGTGTCGGCAACCCTCTGCTTCTGCTCAGAGATTGATCCGCCGGAGACCATGGTAGCGGAGGTACCAATGCAGGTTACGTTGTTTTTACATGATGAGCGGATACGCTTGATAAGCAGAGCGATATCAGCGCCCTGACGTCCGCGGTAAGTATGCAATTCATCAAAAACCAGAAACTGTAGACCGGCATAAATAGAGTTTTTAACATCAATATCATCAGATCGGGATAAGATCAGTTCCAGCATCATGTAGTTGGTCAGCAGGATATCCGGTGGATCCTTTTTTAAAGGATCACGAATATCTTTATCTTCCTGACTGGTATATTTTTGATATGTAATCGGGAAATCCTCGCCTGTCCGCGCCGCATAGGACTCTTTATATTTATCGAGTGCCGCGAACTGGGAGTTAATCAGCGCGTTCATAGGGTAGACAATAACCGCTTTAATTCCTGAACCGTATACCGCGTTTTTAAAGAGATAATTAAATATAGAGCCGATATACGTCAGAGACTTGCCCGAACCGGTCCCCGAAGTAACGACAAAATCAGTTAGATATGACCCCAGCTTAATCGCTTCCACTTGGTGCTGATAGAGATTGAAACCATGAAATACCTCTTTGAGGGGTGGTACCATTACTCCTGATTCCACAAGGTCACGGATCGAACCGCCAAAACTGAACGCCGGGTTAAATTGTAACAAAGGCTCCGGCCACAATCTGCCGCATGAAAGATCTTCGTTCACTTTTTCGCGAATATCTTGATCAGCGATACTCACAAAACTTTTGATATAGGACTGATAGTCGTTAATAATATCCGAGTGGAGCTTAAAAATTTCCATTTTTTTGTATCCAGCCCTTTCTGATTTAGCCGCTATTCTCTCAACTTCTGTCGTGGAAAACAAGAAGTTCCTATAAACATCTTCATAAGCTGTTGATTGAAAGTACTTAAGGTGGTCTTTAGAACAACCACCAACTTTCAACCTTTGGAAGTCAAAGTACACGATTCTACGTTTTACTCACTCCAATATGGATGAAAATTCATCTCAAGCTTCCAGCATGAGTGAAGTACCTCAAGCTTCCAGCTTGAATGAAAATGTTTTCTGCAAGCAAGATGCTTGCACTACTCCATTATCACTTTTACAGTAACGTATCAATAACCCGCTTTGGAGCAGCCTTCCGTCTTCGCGCTTCGCAGCTACGCCGGACACGGAAAGGCTGGACAACAAACCTTACGCAGCAGCTGTTTGCAGTTCACGCTTCAGCGTGCTCTTTGCTTTCTGGTCGATTATTGAGAAGTTACCTTTGTTTCCCCAAACGCGCAGCGTTTGTTACTAAAGCAGCGGGCTCTTAATCACAAACTTCTGAATGAGGGCGACGGCCTCACGCACATCACACAAACTCATTTGGTTGCGGTGGAAAGCTGCTTTAGTTTAATAGACAAACTTAATAGTCACATAGTACGCCAAACGCAGGAGGATTTGAAGTACTAAAATCACTTCGCCTGCTTATCAATATCCCGTGCGCCTTTCATGAACAAATGTACAGGAGGCTGTTTCTGGTCAACCTTACCGCCACCAGCTGAAGGGCGGATATAGACAGGTGCCTGGCCGGGCTTACTGACAGTATAACCACCACCAGCGGCAGGCCGCACATAGGTCGAGCCTGTCCCAATTTTGCAACAGTTTCATGCTTAAGGTGTTAAAGGGGTAAATTTCCGATCAAAAGAGGCATTTTTGCCTCCCTTGTCGGAAAGAAGTATCTTATAATAACCTCATCAACCAAAAT
>JAQUCE010000002.1 GCA_028686345.1 Kiritimatiellia bacterium | reverse complement strand
GAAAAACTTTCCCGAGAGAATCCCGTCCGAACTAAAGCCACTTATAGCCATGCGCGACTTCCCCGCAAAACTTGTTGCAATGATCGGAAGGATTACCGCTTAATTGAAAATCCAACCGGATTTTGCGGCAATAGGTGATCAACTGTCGGTTTTTCAGGGTTAAAGTAAACGATCTTTGCGGGAGAAGACTTTTAAGGGTAGAAAAATGAAGGGGCGTGAAAATCTGTTGCAGTCCTTCGGCAAGCTCAGGATAGGCGTGATAGTTAAGGTAAGAAAATTTGGCAGCGTGATGTTTTTTGTGTATTTGGGGTTTAAAAGAGCGTGATTGGCAGCTCGAAGCTGTATGGAACACGCCAGCCAAGTGACAAGCGAACCGAAGCTGTAGGGCGCGGGCCGTGAACGCGCCGGCGGTTGAAAGTGTGGTGCTTCGCGAGTTGGAACGCTTGACGATTGGCCATAAAAACACCACCCCACGCGGTCACGGCCCGCGGCTACAGTGCTGCGCAGGGCGGATTGCAAGCCATTTGCAAGAGTTGTCGTTCGGTGTCGCTCATAGAGCGACTACAACACATGCGCTGCGCTTTGAAATGCAAGCCGGCTTGCAAGCCTTGCCATTCGTGTAGTAGCCGCTCTATGAGCGGCATCGGTTGACGATGATGTGCGACGATGCTGGCTGACGATTCCACGCATGTTCCCAATCGTCAACCAGCATCGTCGCCGCTACCGTCAACCGGAGGCGCGGCCCCCGGGACAAGGATTGAGATTAGAATTGCGATTAGGATGTGCATCCAGCCTGATCACAATCCTAATCATAATCGTAATCAGCTAGGGGTAAATCAGTGCCTGTCCCTAATCGGCGGGGGTAAATCAGTGCCTGTCCCTAATCGGCGTGTCCCTAATCGGCGGGCGGGAAAACAGTGCCTGTCCCTAATCGGCGGGCGGGAAATCAGGGAAATCAGTGCCTGTCCCTAAATGACGCGCAAAGACTAGAGCCAAACACTTAGTTTGCGGACAAGTTATAGGTAAGCTGCTTTAGAACTGCTGCTCCGCGCGCTCCTCTTCCCGCGGCAGCATATCCGGCGGCAGGGTTAGCGGCGATAGCGGCTTTTCCTCGAAGGGCAGCGAGCGGAAAGCGCACTGACCAACCGGCAATCCCTTGCCACGAAAGAGCAGCTCAAAATCTGTCTGCTCATCTGGTGTGCGCTCCATGGCAGGCACCTCCTCAAACCTGGGATCTGTCGCAAGATGTTTTTTGATCTCTGCAAAGTAATCCAGATAGTCGGTCGCCACCTGCACGCAGCCACCCAGCTCCAGGGTGTGCCACAGAGCATCTAAAAAAAGCGGGGCGAAAAGGCGGCGTGAATTGTGTCGGCGCTTTGGCCACGGGTCAGGGAAGAAGACATAGACTGTGCGCACCCCGTGATGTGGCAGCAGGTAGTAAAGGGTGTAAAATGCCTCCAGCCGCAGAACCCGGATATTGTCAAGCCCCAGCCGAGAGGCCCGCCGGTCGAGCCTGCGCACCCGGCCCAGCATTCGCTCAATCGCCAGGTAGTTGACATCCGGATAGTTTGCTGCGCGCGAGATTAGAAAGCGCCCATTCCCGGCACCGATCTCAACCTCAAGCGCTCTCTTTTCCGGGAAGAGATCATCGATTGAAAGCGGAACCGCGGGATCTTTGATCTCGATTACCCTGGAGGGTATTGCCTCTCTTGCTCTCTTGCTGCTGTTAAGCGCCATGCGCAACTTCCCTCCTAATTGCAACCACTGAGTGGTTGCAAAGCCGTGATGAAAAGCCCAGTGACTGGGCAGGTGCAGCTCTTTTACACTCCTTTTTGCAACCACTCAGTGGTTGCAAAGACGAGGTTAAAAACGCTGCGCCATACGGCAACGCACGAAGCGGAGCACCCCCTCTCCAACTCCCTCCAGCTCCCTAACCCCTCCAGCTCCCTAACCCCTCTCCAACTCCCTCCAGCTCCCTAACCCCTCCAGCTCCCTAACCCCTAACCGGCCAGTCATGCCACTCTGGATCGCGTTGCGGTTCATGCAGCCTTTGCCACCAGTTCATGCTGGCAGCGGTGGAATCCTCATCAGGTTCGCAAAAAGGGTTCTCAGTGTCGAAGAGCTCGCCGAACATCTCATCGATTTTATCAGGATCCTCGCCAGCGTCAATCCGCGCCATGGCCTCCATCACCTCGGGCTTGAACTGAACGCCGCCCGCCTCGGCCATGGCCCGCAGCACGGAAACCGCCTCGCGGGGGTCACCGTCGTCATCTTCCAAGGCCTGCATGCGTTCGCCCATCTGCGCCATCACGCTCTCCATGCGCTCGGCCGCCCTGTCATCCGCGTCGGCCCTGCTCTCACTCGCACCGCGAATAATGTGCGCAAAGGCGGAGACCTCGCGTTTCAGCTGCCCGTTGCAGCGGGGACAGGTCGGTGCGCTTGTGACATCCACCCGCAAAGCGCGAAAGGTGAAGATCATGTGGCAGCTCTGACAGTAAAACTCATACAGCGGCATGGATCACGCTCCTAATTATGGAAGAGGTCATGACATATGATCTCTGTGGCAAAGTTTGCGGCAAAGTTTACGATTGACCTGGTGACCTGGTGGCATTGCTTGAGTTGCTTCGCAGCCCAAGCACAAGCTGATTTTTGACTTGGTGACTTGGTGACTTGGTGACTTGGTGACTTGGTGGTATTGCTTGCTGACATGGCCTGCGCTTAACTCAAACCACCGCCGGTGCGGTCACGGCGCGGCCGCGGCTGAAGGCCTCCAGATTCAGATCCAAAAGCTTGGCGGGAATGCGGTTCTTCATGGTGTCCTGCCAAAGCTCAGCGCTAAAAGGGGTCAGGTTGGAGATAGCCCCGGCAATCACCATGTTCATACAGCGTTGGTTGCCCACCTCGATGGCAATGCTGATGGCATCCAGAAAGACGGCATCCGGAAACTCGGCCTCCAGGCGCTCCTGTAAATCAGTGACTGCGGGCTGCTGACCGCTCGAGACCGTGATTGGGATGAGATCAATATCGTTAATCAGGCATTGCCCGGTTGGTGCCAGCAGGTGGCGCCAGCGCAGGGCCTCCATGCGCTCGAAAGAGACCAGCAGGTCGCTGGCGCCTTCGTGTATGATCGGCGAGTGGACCTCATCGCCGAAGCGCACCTGGCTGATCACCGAGCCGCCCCGCTGCGCCATACCGTGGATCTCGCTCTTCTTGACATCCAATCCTGCCAGGGCGGCGGTTTTGGCCAGGATATCGCTGGTCAGCAGAGTGCCCTGGCCGCCCACGCCGACTAAAGTAATGTTCATTGTTTTCATAGTAAAAGCTCCTTTGCTGAAATCAGCGGATTCGTGAAATTGCGTCAAATCTACAGACCTGCACGCAAAAACCGCAGCCTGAACATTGAACAGGATCGATCGTGGCTTGAAAGCGTTTGCCAACCGCGGTTGTCTCGCCGCGCACAATGGCAGGGCACCCCAGTTTAAAGCAGGCTCCGCACGCCTTGCACTTAGTTGCGTCCACCGCGAAGGTGCCGGCCTGCATCAAGCCAGCCGAGATACGGCAGGGCCCCTTGATGATCACAACCGAGGGTTGATCCGCGTCGAGTTCCGCCTTCAGCACCTCTTCCATGCGTTCAATATCAAAGGCATCAACTGTTTCCACCCGCTGATACCCCATGGCGCGGGCAACTGCTCCGATATCCGTGATCGGCGCGACAGCGCCTGACAAGGTTTCTCCAGAACCAGGATTGACCTGATGGCCGGTCATGCCTGTGATACGGTTATCCAGTACAATCGTGGTGACTGAGCCGCCGTTATACAGCACATTCTGGATACCGGTGTAGCCGGAGTGGAAGAAGGTGGAGTCGCCGATCACTGCGCAGAGCCGGTTTTTATGGCCAGCTTTTTCCATGCCGAAGGCGTTGCCAATGCTGGCGCCCATGCAGATCACGCTGTCGATGGCGCTCAAAGGCGCAAAAGCTCCGAGTGTATAGCAGCCAATGTCGCCGGCAACCGTGGCTTTCAGCTTTGACAGCACATAGAACAGGCCGCGATGGGAACAGCCAGAGCACAGCACCGGGGGACGCGAGGGCAGTCCGACATCGGCGCGGTGGACAACAGGGATTTCGACATCACCCAGGATCTCGGCGCGCAGCGTCAGCAGACGGCCCGGGTTAAGCTCCATCATGTCCAGCTCGGTCTTGTGCTCGACCACCTCAATCCCCATGGCCCGCACCTGCTCCTCCATGACTGGATCAAGCTCCTCGACCACCAGAACACGCTCCACGCCAGCGGCAAAGCGCCGGACAAGCTCGGCTGGGAAGGGGTTGGACATGCCGAGCTTCAGGATCGAGAACTCTCCGAAAACATCTTTCACATACTCGTACGCGATACTGGCAGTGATGATTCCCAGCGAGCGGTCACCCTCCTCAATCCGGTTGACTGTTGTCTCGCTTGCGCTGTAGGTGCGTAGCTCCTCTGTGCGTTGACGCACCTTGACCCGCATCATACGGGCAAACATCGGGGCCGCAACATTGCGCGCAACATCTTTTATGTAAGGTTTGGGCGCGGCATGGCCAGGTCCGAAGTCAGCACCGACATCAACCTTGGTGGAGGTGTGCGAGGTGCGGGTGGTCAAGCGCACCATACAGGGGACTTGAAACCTCTCGGAGAGCTCGTAGGCCTCCAGCATCATGTCAAAAGCCTCCTGCGAGTTGGAGGGCTCAAAGAGCGGAACCCGGGCGAAGCGCGCCAGCACGCGGGAGTCCTGCTCATTCTGCGAGCTGTGGATGCCGGGGTCGTCGGCAATCACAATCACCAGCCCGCCGAGCGCGCCCACAAAGGTATAGGTCATCAATGGATCAAGTGCTACATTCAGCCCCACATGCTTCATGGCGCACAGTGAGCGCGCGCCGGCCATTGAGCCGCCGATGGCGACCTCCATGGCCACCTTCTCGTTGACAGCCCACTCACAGTTGATTGTATCCGAGAAGCGGGCCAGCGTCTCAAAGATCTCGGTGCTGGGTGTTCCGGGATAGGCGGAGGCTACCTTGCACCCGGCCTTATACGATGCATAGGCAACCGCCTCATTGGCGGATAAAAACATCTCATTACTCATATCAATTTTCTCCAAAACTTTTTGTTTTTTGACCTGGTGACACGGTGACCTGGTGACTTGGTGGCGTTGCTTACTCACACCTGCAACCCATTCTGTCTCCTGAATCCTGTCTCCTGCTATTCGAACACTCCGTCGGTTGCCAGAAGTTGCGCCAAGGAGGGCTGTTGGCGGTCTTTCTCTGACAAGAGCGGCGCGCTGCACGGCCACTTGATCCCAATCTGCGGGTCATTCCAGGCCACTCCGCAGTCATCCGTAGGATCATAAAACCCGGTGCATTTATACATAATCTCAGCACCCTTCGAAATGACGCAAAAACCGTGCGCAAACCCTGTTGGGATAAACATCTGGCGGGCGTTTTCCCCTGAAAGAAGGGCCCCGACCCAGCGTCCGAAGGTCGGAGAGCTGCGCCGCAGGTCAACCGCCACATCAAAGATCTCGCCATGCAGACACGAGACCAGCTTCGCCTGTGGCCGCCGACGCTGGAAATGCAACCCGCGCAGCACATTTTGCCCGGAAAGCGAGCGGTTGTCCTGCACAAAAACGCACTCCACCCCGCCTGCCCGGTACTTGTCAGCGTGATAGGTTTCCATGAAAAAGCCGCGCGCATCACGATAAACATCGGGGCGGCACAGAATGACCTCTGGGATGGCTGTTGGTTCAAACCGCATTAAAGTTCTTTCATTTCCCTGCATCAATCGCGCTTATTGACATCACGATAGTGCGCAATCAAGGCATTGGTTGAGGTGTCGTGCTGCAGCAGCGGACGGCGCTCGGAGGTGAGTTCAGCCAGCACCCTGCGAGCCAGAACCTTGCCCAGTTCCACCCCCCACTGGTCAAAGGAGAAGATATTCCAGATCACCCCCTGTGTAAAAACCTTGTGCTCGTACAGCGCAATCAAAGCTCCGAGGGTTTCAGGTGTTAGTTTATCGGCCAGCAAGGTGTTGGTTGGGTGGTTGCCGGGGAATGTTTTATGCGGCACCAACTCCTCGGGCACCCCCTCGGCGCGACACTGCTCCGCGCTCTTACCAAAGGCCAGCGCCTCGGTCTGCGCAAAGAAGTTGGCCATTAACTTGTCGTGGTGATCCCCTTCGTCGTTGTGCGAGGTGCAGAACCCGATAAAATCGCAGGGGATCATGCGTGTACCCTGATGGATCAGCTGATAGAACGCATGCTGGCCATTGGTGCCGGGCTCACCCCAGACAATCGCTCCGGTGGCGTAATCAACTGGCTGTCCCTGCTTGTCAACTGATTTGCCGTTACTCTCCATGTCCAGCTGCTGCAGATAGGCTGTAAAACGCGCCATGTACTGATCATAGGGCAGAACAGCGTAACTCTCCGCACCATAGCCATTAGTGTAGAGGATGCCCAGCAGCCCCATCAGCACCGGCATGTTACGGCTCAGCGGCGCGGTGGCAAAGTGGTGATCCATGCGATGGAAGCCCTTCAAAAGCTTGTTGAAGTTACGCGGCCCGATGGAGATCATCAGCGGCAGGCCAATCGCGGAGGTCAGCGAGTAGCGCCCTCCCACCCAATCCCAAAAGACAAACATGTTTTTCGGATCAATGCCAAAGTCGGTGACCCCTTGCGTGTTGGTGGAGAGCGCCACAAAATGGCGCGCCACAGCTGCGGGGGAGCCTAGCTTTTCCACCAGCCACTTGCGGGCAGTCAGAGCGTTGGTCATTGTTTCCTGCGTGGTAAAGGTTTTAGAGGCGACAATAAAAAGGGTCTGGTCAGCTTTGACCTCACGCAGTGTTTCGGCTATGTGGGTTCCGTCCACATTGGAGACAAAGAACATTTTAATGGAGCGCCTGGCATAGGGCAGCAAAGCCTGATAGGCCATTGCAGGGCCAAGATCCGAACCGCCGATGCCGATGTTCACCACATACTTGATCCTTTTCCCGGTGTGGCCCAGCCACTTTCCTTTGCGCACGTTGTCGCAGAAAGAGCTCATGGATTTGAGCACCCCGCGAACCTCGGGCATTACATCTTGTCCGTCCACCATCACCGGTTTATCCGATGTGTTTCGTAACGCAGTGTGCAGCACTGCGCGGCCCTCGGTTCCATTGATCTTTTCGCCGGCGAACATGTCGGCGATTGCCTGACTCAAATCACTGGCCTCGGCCAGCGCCACGAGCCTTTTCATCAAGGCTGAGGTGATTAAATTCTTGGAGTAATCCAGCGTCCATCCGGCAGCCTTGAGGGTGAACCGGCCCGCCCGTTTAGAATCCTCGCTGAACAACTCCTCCAGGTTGATGCCCTGATGCGTCCCTATCTCTTTCAGCACCTTGTTCCACACCTGATTATTCATTAATTTCTCCTTATGTTAGTAAAACAGGCTATTATAGCGTTTAACGCTCGGTGATTGAAGTAGAAAATCTAAATCTAAATTTCCGTCACTTGAAAACAATATCAGCATAGCAGTTAACGTTAGCTTCTGCAATCGCGACGGCAGGGTTGCGGGCAGTACTAATTGTGGCCAGCCGCCATGCTGCCTCAAACAGGCAATAACAGTTATTCAGGGTTTTCGACTACCGCGACTACCTTCGACTACTGTGACTAGCTTCGGCTTCCGCGATTAGCTTCAGGGAAGCTGCGGTTTTGACCCGGCTTTTAAGGTGCGGCGCAGGCCCATGCCCTCCATCACCCGTCCGGCATCCATGTATAGATCCGCCAGCCCCAGGCCCAGCTCCAGATCACTCCACTGCGCCAAGCGGCAGGCACGCTCCGCCAGCTCAATTGCCCGCTTGTAATCTTTGTCCGGCCGATCTTTGCGCGCAAGCGCCTTGGCGAAAAGCAGAAGAGTCCGCGTATCTTCAGGATTGGCCTCAAGCACTTTTTCGTATTGTTTGTCAGCCACTGCAAACTGCGCCACTGCCAGCGCGGCTTCGGCCAACTCCAGCCGGTAGTCGCTCTGTTCCGGGGCATTGACCACTGCTCGCACAAAGTGGATGTACGCTCCTTGCGGGTCATTGGTGGCCCGTAAACAATAGCCCATGCCATAGTGCGCCTGCGGAGAGCCCTCAGAGAAGGAGAGCAGATTTTCATAGCAACGGATGGCCCCTTTATAATCACCGATCTTGATTCTGCGGCGCGCCTCAAGCTCCAGGCTCTCCGAGAGCTGCACCAACAGCGCATCCTGCTGGTTGACGGAGGCGGCCGCGCGCGCGTTGCGCATCGCATCCCCGGAGAGCTGCATTGACATCTGTGTAACGGCGATCACGGCGCTCATGCGCGCGCTGACATTGCGGGCGACTCTACTTGTCAGCGACTCATAAATATCGGCTTCCAGCACTCCTCTTAAAAACCAGCGTTTGAGGTCGAGCTGACGCGCTGTCTCCAGCACACCCGGCAACACAGGCTGCGCCTGGCTGTTAAACACAGCTGCTGGCGACGCCCACGAGAGCTGCCAGACCGGGGCGCTGCGGCGCCCTTCCAACCACTGATCCACCCCTCGCTCGTCGCAGACCATACTGACCAGCGCGTCGGCAATCGATAACTTTCCGGCGCGCGTGAAATCTTTAAAGACCTGTTCGCGCTCAAACATCTGCACAACCGCCCCGGCATCCGCTGTGATCAAGGTGTGTGATCCAACTAGAACCCAGTCATGCGCGCCGGTGCTCCAAATCTGCATGTAGGGAAAAACAGAGCGCATGTTCCCGACCACTGAAGCAAAGGCGGCCAGCGAAAGGCCGCGGGCATCAAGGTGCAACGCCGCGATCCCGTCCGGGCGCAGGGCTTCGGATACCCGGTTGAACGCCCGCTGGCTGAAGTAGGCGGCCGCTCCGCGCATGTAGACCGGCTCGGGAGTCAGATAGATAAAATCGTAGTGGCCGGAAAAACTT
This sequence comes from Kiritimatiellia bacterium, assembly GCA_028686345.1. Classification (GTDB taxonomy): domain Bacteria; phylum Verrucomicrobiota; class Kiritimatiellia; order RFP12; family UBA1067; genus M55B167. The sequence continues at coordinate 130,763 of JAQUCE010000002.1, read as the reverse complement.
CCGCGTTTTAAATCTTCCAAACCACAGCTCGCATCCCCGCACACTTCGGCGTCTTTTTGAACAAACCACTGCACAACAGCGCTGTCCGCGCCGCAATAGGAAAGATCAGCCACCCCGGCGCGGAGTAAGAAAGGCGCGTATAATCCGGCCTCAGCGCCAGCCAGCAAAACCCGGCCGCCCTCAGGCCGGATCAGCAGCGGCACATAGGCGCTTAATGTGCGGGCAGTGTGAAAACGACTGCCAAACATCACCGGACGCCCGTCCAGCGCCAGGACAAACCCATAGTCCGAGTCATCATAAAGCGCCGCAGTGTGGCGCAGGGTGCTGAGCTGAGCAACCGGCTTGCCAGCTGCGAAGCCAGTGTCGCGATATACCAGCCTGCCAAAGGTTCCATCTGCCAGCACGCCGTCGACATTAAAAGTGGCGGTGAAAAACCACACGCCAATTGCCAGCGCACCCACCAGAACGGCGCCCCCTTGGAGCAAGCGGCTTTGATTAGGCAGGGCCACCAGCACCGCTGCCCCTGCCAACCCCAGGAGCAGAATCAGCACGCGCAGTGTCAGGCCCACACCTAAGGCTGCCATGCAAAATCCGCCCACCAACCACCACCCCGCAATTAATGCCAGAGCGCTGCAGAGGCTCCAGGAGAGTGCAAAGGCCATGGCCTTTGACCTGAAAGCCACCACATAGCCTGCCCCGGCCAGCAGGGCTGGAAACAATATGAAAATTGCCGATGTCTTCAGCAGCGTGATTAAATAGAGATCATAAGTGCGTGATGTTTCCAGCAGCATCCGCTGCCAGGCGCCGGAGAGCCCATTCAAGGCACTCATAACAAAAATCAAATACCCGGCGGCAGCCAGAAAGATCGTGCAGAAAAGCGCTGTGTGCGCGGATTTGCCTGAGCTCCTGGAAAAGGCCAGCAAGGCACCTAAAACCAGACCAAGGCCGGCGACCCCCAGAAAAACTGCCAGTGTGTTCAAGGTGCGGCCAGCCATCACATCCAGAACGCGCAAAAGCGAACCAGCTAGGCCGCCCATCAAAACCGAGCCGCAAATGTATAGTGCCAACGGTGTTTTATTTTCTATTTTTTCAGCAGTATTGCTCATAAACGTAATCCTAATCCCAATCGTGGGAATTCAGGGCGACCTGGTGACCTGGTGACTTAGTAACCTGGTGGTTTAGTGACTTCGTGATCTGGTGACCTGGTGACTTAGTGACTTGGTTATTTAGTGACTTCGTGACCTGGTGATGTTGCTTGCTGTATTCTGACCCCTGGCTCCTATTGTGCTTTTTTGGCTTCCACAATCTCAAGCATCTGTGCAGCGCAGCGTTCAACCACCCCCTTGCGTGCGGCGACTGTCGCCGCGGCGCGGGTGCCCAGCGCGAGGCGGGCCTGGTCATTCCCCAGCAACCGCTCAACCTCTTCCAACAGCATCTCCTCCACGATAATTTGAATAATCCCGCGGGCTTCCAGCAGGTCAGAGATCACAGGCCTGAAATTCTCGGTGTACGGCCCCACAAGCACAGCCGCCCCGCACATGCAGGGCTCAATCATATTCTGGGCGCCATGCGCGCAGAGGCTCTTGCCAACAAACACAATCTGCGACAAACCGTAAAAGCCCATCAACTCGCCGGTCGTGTCGGCCAGCAGCACAGGCGCCATTAAGCCGGTGTCACCCTCCGGCGAGCTGTCGTCCCGGCTCTTGCGCACACAGATCAACCCTGAGCGCACAATATTATCCTCAACCGCATCCGCCTTTTCAAAGTGGCGCGGCACGATCACCAGCCTCAGCTGCGGGTAATCAGGGGCAAGTGCCCGATAAATATCGATCAGTATCTGATCCTCGCCGGGCCAGGTGGAACCACCCAGTAAGATCATTTTATCTGCAGTTACCCGGTGCGAGTCCAACCAGGCGCGCAGCTCGCTCTCTTTTTTAAGATCGCGGTGCGCCACATCAAACTTGAAGCTGCCGTAAATCTGGATCTGATCCGCATCCGCACCGGCTGCCACTAACCGTCTTTTATCCAGCTCTGATTGCGCCATAATCAAGGTGAACATCCGGAAAACCGGGGCAAACCACCAACGCAGCTTGGCATAGCGGGGGGCGGAGCGATCTGAAACCCGGGCGTTGATCAGGAAAACCGGGACTTTGGCAGTTGCGCAGCAGCGAATCAAATTGGGCCAGATCTCCGACTCGGTCAGTATCAGCGCCGCTGGCTGAACCAGCTTGACAACGCGTTGCACACAACACGAGAGGTCAAGCGGACAGTAGATCTGCACATCCTGCGCCTCAATCTGTTTTTGCGCCTGCATCCATCCGGTGGAGCTGGTGGTACTGAACAAAAACTGAATCCCAGGCGCTTGCCGGCGCATTTCACGCATTACCTGGCCTGCCACAAAAACCTCGCCCACACTGACCGCGTGAATCCAGATGCGCCCTGGAGAAGCTCTCAATCTTTGGGTAACATCACATGGCAACCGCCCGAAGCGATCCCAAAAACGCTCCTTATACCCGCCTCGGCGCAGCATGCGCAGCAGAAAATGCGGCAGCAGCAGCAAATAGAGCAGGGAGAAAACAATATTATAAAAGATCCAGCGCATTTGAATTCCAGAGGCGACCAGCTATAAGCTTAAACCAACTTTCTCAATAAAACATATGACACGCTTATTTTGTCAACAGCCGCTGCAGCGCGGCACCGAAAACCTGCCCCAGGCGCATCATACCCAGATCGTTCGGGTGGCAGCCGTCTACGGTGCCTTCGCTGTCATGAGCGAGCATCTCCCGCGCTTCGAGATAGTGCAGATTAGCCCAAAGACCCGGATCTTCGGCTTTGAGCTTGTCGTAGATGCCGCGCAACAGGTGCGCCTTCGCAGTTGGTGCCCTCTCAAAGGCGTTGCAATCCTCAGCCAGCAGAATCGGTGTCTGCGGACGCTTCTGCTGCAAGGCCCGGATAAAGGGCTCAGCGCGCTCCTGGATCAGGGTGTCATTCATATTCCAGAGGCAGTCGAGCACATAAACCGACGCGTCGATCTCTGCGATTAAGTTGCACAGCGCCAGCTCCATCTTGCCGTTGCCGGAGAACCCGAGGTTCACGACCGGCGCGTCGACCAAACGTCCCGCAATGGCGGTAAAGGCCATACCCGGACGCGAGGCGCACCCGCCCTGCGTGATGGAGGTGCCATAGAACACGATTGGTTTGACGTTGCCACCCGGGCGCGCAGGTGGTGTTGAAAGTCTCTTGTCCTTGGGTACGCCCACCTCGATCATGGCGGTGCCATTGTAGAGCGGCAAATAAACCAGAGACTCAGAGCCCGGTGAGTTTGAGATCTGCACCTCATTCGTGATGCCGGATGGCCGGCCATTGCTGACAAAGCGCCACCCTTGCGGTGTACGTTGGTACACATCCACTCCGCTCACGCCCGTGGCCGGCATGTGCGGCATGGCAAGGTTAGCACTCCGCACCGCCCAGCGAACCTTAAACGAGCCGGCATCAGTGACAAAGCGCAGCGCCAGCCCTGCCGAGTGGTGGCTTAAACCCCAGACCGAGGACGGTACAATCTCTTTCGCGCGTGCGGGCAATCGGTCATAATAGGACTCTGTGTCGCAAAAAGCCCGGCCCTCAATCGGTAGAGCTGCACCGTCATACCACTGGGTTATGCCATCCGCATCCTCGCGGGCGGCCTGCGATGAAATTACGTCCGCGCAGACAGTGCCGGCCAACTGGATCGCGATCATAACCGCTAAAAAAAGTACTCTCATTCATTTCTCCTTATTCGCGATAATGATACATCCGATGTTGACTTTGTCAACCAACAATATGAAAGTGCTTCGTAATAGGGAACAGGAGGCAGGAGGCAGGGAACAGGAGGCAGGGGGCAGGAGTCAGGAGGCAGGAGACAGAAAAGTTGAATCGCACCCGCGCTGGTTTCATGCTATAATTCCGCTTTTATGTTACTAAAAGGTGATCCTGAATTCTGATTACTGAAACCCCCAAAGAGAAAATACCATGGCCAAAACCACACCCTCATCCAAACACCAGCGCTATCGCCTCAACCTGGAGTTCGCCGGCACCGGCTTCAGCGGCTGGCAGAAACAGGATAATGCCCGCACCATCCAGGGCACCCTGCTGGAAGTGGGGGCTGAAATCTTCAATGACAAAGGGCTGGATATCCAGGGCCATGGACGCACTGACGCTGGTGTGCATGCCCTCAACTACACCGCCCATCTGGAGACTTCTTCGGAGACCCGTCAGACACCCGCAGCCATCTGTGAGCGTTTCAACACCCTGCTGCCCTCCTCAATTGCAATGCTGAGTGTCACGCCCTGCGATCCCCGCTTTCATGCCCGACACACCTGTGTTGGTCGCAGTTACCTATACCAGATTGCGCGGCGCAAAAGTGCCTTTAATAAAAATTACTCGTGGTGGCCAAAGGAGCAGTTGAAGGTCGCCGCCATGGCGGATGCGGCCGAGATCTTCACTGGCATGCATGATTTTGCCGCCTTTGCTGAAAAACCCGAGCTGAAACGCTCTACCACTGTGCTGGTCAACGGGGTCTTTATCTACGAAGACGAAGAGATGATCCGCGTGCGGATTGTCGGCTCGCACTTCCTTTGGAAAATGGTGCGCCGCATTGTCGGCGTGCTGGTGGAGGTGGGGCGCGGTGCACTCTCACTGGAGCAGGCTCGTGCTTTTCTAACCGCCCCTGCCGGTTCCGCGGCTGAGCACACTGCGCCAGCCGCCGGGCTCTTCTTTGAACAAGCTTTCTATGACCGGGAGGCCTTTGAGCGCTACCTGGCGACCGAGAGCGCGGAGGACGAGTTGTGATCCGGAGCCCGCGTTGCAGGTAAACTTTGTCTTGAGCTTTATCGGAAATCAATGTCATCTTCCATTATTAGAGGCGCGTAACGCGGGAGGGATGGGAGATGAGAGTGATAGGATTGATGGGAATGATGGGAGATGGGTGGAAAGTGTTTTCATGACCTTTGTTTGATTCAATGGTAAAAGGCGGACGATCACATGCGCAACAGCAACAGATGTATAGCTCTCATGCTGCTCCTGCTGGCAGGGCTGGCAGGGCCGCTCTCGGCTGAGCTGGTGCTATCCGAAATTCTGGCCTCCAACTCCGCTGGCATGAAGGATGGCTTTGGCAACCGCGAAGATTGGATTGAAATCCATAACAGCGGCCCAACAGCGGTTAACCTGCATGGCTATTATCTCTCGGATCAACCTGATTTGCTGACTAAATGGAGCCTGCCCGCAATTACGATTCCCGCTGGCGGTTATCAATTGGTTTTCGCATCCGGCAAGGATCTGATTGACCCGCTCGGCTATCCCCACGCCAACTTCAGCCTCAAACGCGCCGGTGATTACCTGGCTTTGACACACCCTGATGGGCTGACAATCGCCGATCAATTCGCACCCGCCTTTCCGGAGCAGTTCACCGACATCTCCTACGGCATGGATTCATCCAGCGGCGAACGCCGCTACTTTGACACCCCCACCCCGACCGCCGCCAATGCCGTTGGCTATGAGGGGGTGGTGCAGGGGCTGAGTTTTTCCGCCACACGCGGTTTTTACGATGCGCCAATTCAGGTTGCGCTCACCAGCTCAACTGAGGGCGCCCTTATCCGCTACACCACCGATGGCACCAAACCGAGTGCCGCGGTTGGAACCCTTTACTCAGCCCCGCTCGGCATCACCAACACCACCCCGCTGCGCGCCGTTGCCTGTAAGAGCGGGTGGCTCTCCACTGAAGCCGCATCACACACCTATCTCTTTGTCGATCAAACCGCCCGCCAGCCAGTCGACCCTCCCGGATGGCCTCGCTACTGGGGCCCGGATTCAAACGTGCCTGTGGTGCCCGCCAATTACGGGATGGATCAGCGGGTGGTTGACAATGCTGTGACAAACTACTCTGTGCGCGAGGCGCTGCTCGACATCCCCACGCTTTCCATGGCCATGCTGCCAGCGGATTTCATCGATCCCCAGACCGGCATCTACGCCAACCCGCTCAGTCGCTGGGAGCGCGAATGCTCGATTGAGTACATTCATCCGGGTGGTGCCAAGGGCTTTCAACACAACTGCAAGGTGGAGGTGCACGGCAACTCCAGCCGCAACCCCGCCCGTATGCAGAAGCACTCGCTGCGGCTGACCTTCACCAGGGAGTACGGCCCTGCCAAACTGGAGTATCCGCTCTTTGAGGGATCGCCGGTGCAGAGCTTCAACCAGCTTGTTCTGCGCGCCTGCTTTACTGACTCCTGGGCGCTGGTCTCCTGGGCCAACACCCGTTACCGCCCCAATGACTCCATGTACATCCGCGATGTTTGGATGAAAAATTCGCTGCGTGATATGGGGCAGCCCTCCAGTCGCGGTAACTTTGTGCACCTTTATGTGAACGGACTCTACTTCGGTCTGCACAATCTAACCGAACGCCTGGCGCCGGAGTTCTTCGCGGATCACCTTGGCGGCGCCCCTGAGGATTGGGAGGTCAACAAAGATTTCAGCTCGCCCGGCAGCCGCTGGAATGCCCTGCGGGCCATCAAACCCTCCACTCTGGCCGGCTACCAGCAGATCCAAAGCTATCTTGACCTGGACAACTTTGCCGATTATATTCTACTGCATCTCTACGCCGACGCCGAGGACTGGCCCCATCATAACGGCGATGCCGCCGCAAATCCGATCAGCGGCGACGGTAAATTCCGTTTTTTTGTCTGGGATCAGGAGATTGCACTTGATTATCATGGCCGGGCAGCCAGCCGGATCGACAATACGGGCGGAGTGGGCGCCCTCTTTCAACAGCTGCGCACCAGCAGTGAGTTCCGCCTGCACTTTGCCGACCGTTTCTACAAGCATTGCTTCCACGCCGGCGCGCTCAGCCTCGGCGCAGCCCAAGCCCGCTACCGCGCCACCGCTGACCTGATTGACAAAGCGATTGTGGCCGAGTCCGCCCGCTGGGGCGACACCCAGATGCGCACCCCTTACGCCAGCCCGATTGAGCAGCCCTCGCCGCTCGACAACTTTAACCACATCCACTACCCTCCCGCTCCACACTGGCCGGATTACTATTTCACCCGTGAAGATTCATGGCTGGTAGAGCGCGATAATGTGATCAGCAACTATCTACCCGCCATTCACGACCCTGCCAACTCCTACGCGCTCGTCAATCTGCTGCGCTCCAAAGGACTCTATCCTGAGATCAATCCCCCCGAGTTCAGCCAAAACGGGGGTGAGATCTCAGCCGGCACGGGGGTGACCATGGCCGCTGACGCGGGCGCGATCTACTACACCCTCGACGGCTCCGACCCGCGGCTGTTGGGTGGCGCTATTCACGGGCAGGCGCTGCTTTACGACAAACTCCCGGTTTTCTTGATTCACAACCCAGCCACCATCAAAGCCCGCGCCCTGGATGGCGGCGTGTGGTCAGCCCTGCATGCGGCGCAGTTTTTTGTGGATACCGAGGTTGCCCGCCCCGGCAACCTCGCGATCTCCGAAATCCACTACAACCCGGCCGGCTCCGATGATTATGAGTTCCTTGAACTGCAGAACATCGGCACCACCAAGCTCACGCTGGAAGGGGTGCGAATCGCCGCCGCCGTGGAGTTCACCTTCGGCAATATCCTGCTGGAGCCGGCGCAGCATGTGGTGGTCGTGAAAGATCTCGCGGCATTTAACGCGCGTTACCTCGACCCGGAGTCCCTCTGCCACTATGCGCCGATTCTAGTGGCTGGCGCCTGGTCGGGTCAGCTCTCCAACGGGGGTGAGCTGATTCAGTTGTTTGAACGCGGCGGCAACATCATTCAGGAGTTCTCATATGATGACGACGACCCCTGGCCGACGATTGCCGATGGTCGCGGGGCCTCGCTGCAGCGCGCTAACCCAGCTGTTCCGCCCGGCGCTCCGGAGCATTGGTCGGCCATCTCGCCCTATCACGGCTCACCAGGCCGCGCCTTTGAGCCACCCTCAATTGTGATCAATGAAGTCATGAGCAATCCCTCCGCTGGCGGCGACTGGATTGAGCTGCTCAATATTGCCGCCAACGCCGTTGATATTAGCGGCTGGTATCTGAGCGATAATCTGGATCAGCCCTTTAAATTTCAAATTCCCGTCCGCGCGCCACTCGCTCCCGGCGAGTTCGCGCTCTATGACCAGACGCAATTTGGTCAGGGTGCCACCGCCTTTGGTTTCAATAAGCTGGGCGAAGAAGCCGTTTTAATTGAAGCCGCGGGGAGCAACATCCTACGTATCGTCGCGTATCAGCAGTTCGGAGCCGCCGCCCCGGCAACTCCCTTTGGCCGCCATCTGCGGCAGGATGGCACCGCGCTCTTCACAGCACTGAGCGCCGCGACCCCCGCAGCAGCCAACGCGCCACCTCTGATCGGAGCAGTCGTGATCAGTGAGATCATGTATCACCCGCCTGCCGGGAAACTCGAGTATATTGAAATCGCCAATACCACTGCCGCAGCGGTGTTGCTCCACGACCCGGGCGTGCCTGCCAGCACCTGGACATTCAGCTCAGCTGTCACCTACGCATTTCCAGCCGGAGCCGTTATCCCAGCATGCGGCAGAGTGCTTATAACCGAAACCGACCCCGTAAGTTTCAGGGCAGCCTACGACGTACCACCAGCAATAGAGATCTTCGGCCCCTGGAGCGGGCAGCTCTCCAACAGCGGCGAGTCCATCCGCCTCAGCCGCCCCGGAGCGCCGGAGCCCGACAACAGCGTGCCGATGATCCTGGTTGAGCGGGTTGACTATGCTGACTACGCACCCTGGCCAGCCGCCGCCGACGGCGCCGGCGCCTCGCTCGAGCGGCTCGACTACAAGGCGCCAGGCAATGACTGGCGCAACTGGTATGCCTCAGCCACCAGCCGCGGCACCCCGGGGTTTGGCCCCGACCCCTGCAGTAGTGTGGCTAACCAATATCCGCGGCTCGCCGACCCCGGCCCTCTTGCGGTGGACGAGGGAACGCTGCTTGCCGTGCAGCTGCAGGCAGCTGATCCTGATCCAGGCCAAAGGTTGTGCTTTACCCTGCAAGGGGCGCTGCCGGCAGGTATCGCGATCACCCCTGCCGGCTTGCTCACCTGGATACCCTCTGAAGAGCATGGTCCCGGAATCTTTGAGGTCAAGGCGGTTGTGACGGACAACGGCATCCCGAACCTCTCCGACTCCCTGATCCTCCCAATCGCGGTGCGCGAGGTCAACACACCGCCCCGGCTCCTGCGCGGCAGCCACCATATTGTGACCAACAGCGTGCCTCTGATCCCCTTCCGGAACCTCTGGCGCTACTGCGATAACGGCAGCGATCAGGGCACCCGCTGGCGCGAGCCGGCGTTTGTTGACTTTAGCTGGAACTCCGGCTTGGCCCCGCTGGGCTATGGCGGCTCACAGCAAACCACGGTCAGCTACGGCTCCAATCCGCAGGCCAAATACCCCACCACCTACTTCCGCCATACCTTCACAGCCGGGCTCTCCAATCTCGGCGATGATCTGTGGATTGACTTTGGCCAGCCAGGCATGCCCGTGCAAGCCGGGTGGCAGGCATACACCGCGCTGCATGAGCGGGTGGCCTCTTTTCTGCCGCAAACATTCCCGGCCTTCAACACCGCCATCACCATAAACGCAAGTTGGGCTGCCGGGGCGGTGGACGCTGCGGCGCAGATGTACGACCGGGGCAACCGCCCATCCGACACCCCTGATCTGCTGCGCGACTGGGTCGGCACTGACAGGCGTGAGATCGGCAACCCGTTCACCCTCACCATCACTGGTCTGCCCCCTGGAACCTACAGCTGGCTCTCCTACCATCACGACACCTTGGACCAGAGCGGCCTCTTTGATGTCACAGTCAACGACGCGCTCGGCGCAGCCACAACACGCAACATTGCGATATCAAGCGGCAATCTCCCCTTCGCGGCGATCACGACCTTCGCCTCCGCCATCGTCTCTGACGGCTCTGATATCTTCTTGGTCTTTGATAAGCACCCTCACACCATTGTTGCCTACACTCATTTTCTGATGAACGCCTTCAAACTCACCCGGCTGAGCCATGATCTCTCCGGCACGCTCGCGGCTTTAAAACTTCGCCTGATCCGCGACGATGGTGCGGTGGTCTACCTCAACGGGGTAGAGATTGTGCGCGACAACATGCCAACTAATGATATCGGCTATCTGGATTACGCCTCTTCAGGCATAGTCGGAGCGGATGAGAGCACGCCGCAGATTTACACGCTCCCGCCTGATAATCTGATCACAGGGCTCAACACCATCGCCGTTGAGGTGCATCAGCACAGCGCCAAGAGCAGCGACCTGAGCTTTGATCTGGCACTGGAGGCTGAGTATCGCAGGGGTGGCCCGCAGGGGCTGACTGATTACACTGTATCAGCCGGCGAGCTGGTGCGCTTTCTCTGCCAGAGTGTCGACCATGACCGCCCCGTGCAGGCCATCACCTATCAGCTGGGGGAAAACGCGCCCGCCGGCGCCGCCCTGGATCCGCGCACAGGGCTCTTCACCTGGACTCCGCTCGCCGCCGACGGCCCCGCCGTGGTTACGCTGACAATTATCGCAACCGACAACGGCACACCGCCGCTGAGCGACTCACAAAGCTTTGATATCACAGTGCTCGCGCGGCTGAAATCAGGTGATGTGCGCTTTGAAAATGGGCGCGTTATCTGGGCGGCTGTTCCGGGCGACCAATATCGGATTGAGTACTGCAGTGATCTGCGCCTGGCTGAGTGGCGGCTGCTTGAGACGCGCACTGCGACCACCACGGCGGAGGCCTTCATCGACCCCGATTTTCCGGGTGTCAAAACGCGCTTTTACCGCATCCTGTCGCTGCGTTACCGGGAATAAGCGGGGTGTTGCAACCACTCAGTTGTTGCAACAACGTGGTTAAAAGAGAAGCAGGTAAAAGGCGGTTGAAAAGAGCAGGCTTTTAACCTCGTATTTGAGACCACTTAGTGGTTTCAAAAAAAAGGTGGTCTCAAAAAAGTTTTTCTTTGTTTTACCTTTGAAAGCAAAGTGCAATATGCTATCTTTATCACAATCGGTTGTTCTGGTTAATCTAATAAACAGGAGAAAATAATGCACAAGCAGGTACAAATTCCATGTTACAGCAGCTGGTTTTCAGTTGCGGCAATTGCCTTATGTTTGAGTTGTTTGCAAGGTGTGGCAGCGCCCCGGCCAGTTGTTTACTATGACTTTGAGGGGCAGAGCGGCTCCACGGTTATCAATCGGGGCACCTACGGCGTTAATGGGACGCTGATCAATAGTCCGCTCCTGGTAACAGGCACACCCGGGATTGGAGAGAGTGGAATGGAGTTTAATGGCGAGGCGTATGCAACAGCCAGTTATATTAACACCGGGATCTACGCTGGCCAAATGGGAATCTATCAACCGAATCAATTTGCCCCGTTCACCATGGTCGCCTGGGTCAAGGGCGGCAAGCCGGAGATTCCCGGCGATACCTACAACGATGAGTTTGTTTTCGGACAGCTGGAAGTCAGTAATGTACTCCACCTGGGTATCCGCGACCAGCGTCCGCACTTCGGCAACTGGGGTGATGATATGACTGTCAATGGATTTTTCATGGAGACCGGCACCTGGTATCATGTTGTCTGGCAGTTGGATGAAAATAATGTCCAGCGCATCTTCATTAATGGCGTGATCAAGGGTGTCCGCCGCTCATCAGGCATAGGTCTGAAGCAAAACCTGGAGATTGTAATCGGCACCTCTATCCACGCTGATCGCACCTTGAAAGGCGCGGTGGATGATACCGCCATTTACGCTGATGTGCTCTCGCTCTCGCAGATTCAATTCCTGGCCGGCGGCGGCAGCCCCCTCAACCTGCCGGAGCGTCTGGCTGTGGACGATATCCTGTTCACCGCGCCCACCGGGGTCAACAACTCCTGGAACCTCTACCGGGTGCTCGGCCCCAACTCAGGGCTTGCGCCGCTTACCTGGTACGAGGCCTGGCAGGCTGCCAGCAACCCTGATCCGGTGAACGGCACGGTGACGAGTCATCTGGTCAGCGTCCGCAACTCCACTGAGAATGAGTTCTGCCGCTACATGCGCAACTATTACAACCTCGACAATATCTGGATCGGCTTGACCGACAATGAACTCTTCCCCGGCGCGTACGAGTCCGGCAAAACTGCTGCTGTGCCCGACATAAACACACGTCGTAATAACGGCTGGGTTTGGACCAGCGGCGCGGCCTACGGCGCCGGCACATATCAGAACTGGGCCGCTGGAGAGCCGAATGATTCACCATCTGAAGACGCTGTTGAGATGACAGCTGCGGGACTTTGGAATGACATGGGCAGCGGCATCCCTGAATCGGGAGACCCAGACAACAAAATGTACGCTATTGAGGAGTGGGATCTGAATTCGCCGCTCCCGATTCCAGGTGCAATTAAACTCGATGCTGTGCTGCCCCCCTCCGAGCTGCTGCCCGGCGGCGAGCTGATTGCGGATGGCTCGTTCATCGGCGTATGGGTGCGGGATGCCGGCAGCATCACCAGCACCCGCCAGGCAGGCGGTATTCTCGCGGCAGGCACCGGCACAGTCATTACCAGGAACAAAAATATTCCGGTGATCAACGCCTATGACCCTGATACACCTAATAACAAAGATGATATACTTTTTCCCAACAACAGCCCCTACTTTGCGGATTTGGTTGGGGTAGCGGATACCAACTGGGTCGTGCTCTACCGCGGCACAATTCTCATACCGCCCGGACAAGGCGGGGATTACACCTTCGGTGTTCACTCGGATGACGGTTTTGCCCTGCGCCTGCCTGGTCGCAGCTGGAGCTCGGTGACAGGTCTGGGCTGGATTGACCATGGTGACACTGAAACCATGGTCAATAATTACGTTATTGGCGACAGTAACACACGGGGGGTGATCAACCTGCCTGCCGGGGCCCATGAGCTTGAATTCATTACCTGGAACGGCAGCGGAGGACAGCACCATGAGCTGTATGCTGCCAAAGGCGCGTTTGTGAATGATAGTGATACCGACACTTGGCGCCTTGTGGGACATAAAAGCGTTGGCGAACTCACTTACGCGGGCGTCAGCGCTGGCTGGACCCTCTGGCACTCTAATAATGAACCTGTGAGCAGCCTTTCCAACGCATGGCTGGCGGTTTCAAACTACGTGGCCGCCGCCTCTAATCAGAGCTCCTGGGCGGAGATCAACTTCTATGATCCGGAGAGCGGCGGCAGCCATGCAGTCGCCATTCCGAACAGTGTGCCCTTTCCTTGGAACACCCTGGCGGTTGATATCAACAAGGCGATCTATGCGAGCGCAAAGCTGACGATCCCTGCCAGCACAACGCTTGGTTTGGGATTCCAGGGAGATGATGGTTCTAAGCTGAGGGTCTTTAACCAGGCTTGGAACTCCCTGATTGAGTTGCCGCCGGATCCGGCTCAGCATCTGGTCACCTATATTGACGGCGACAGCATTAATGTTGATGGAGGCGGAGGCAACAGCCGCACAGTTGGCAGCATCACATTAGCGGGCGGAGTTTATGACATGAGCCTGCTCTACTGGCAGGGAGGCGGAAGCTCCTACCTGGATGTATTCCAAAAGAACATCAAAGCCTATGATAACCAACTGCCCGCGCGGTTCATCTACCGCCCCCTGTCAACCACCAGCGGCGGAACACTCAATGACATCAACGGCTTGAAATTGCGCCGCAGAGCCAGATGCTGGCTGATATTGAGGTAGCGTTGAAGGGCGGCTGGCCGTGAACGAGCTGGTGAGCGCCCCTCTTGTGCAACTTTGTCGCGAACTTTGTCGAAATTGCCAGGCAGCGGCAATAAACGCGCCTGGCCCGCGGTCACGGCCCGCGGCTACAGTGCTGCGCAATCTGAAAGTCACGCGCCAGCCAAATGACACGCGAACTGCAAAGCGCGCGCCAGCCAGGTGACTATCACGCCGAAGCTGTAGGGCGCGGGCCGTGAACGCGCCGTCGAGCGAAAGTCTAATGCTTCGCGAGTCGGAACGCTTGACAATTGGCCATACAGGTGCCACCCCGGCTGTCACGGCCCGCGGCTACAGTGCTTCGCAATCTGAAAGTCACGCGCCAGCCAAATGACACGCGAACTGCAAGGCAAAATCAGTGCCTGTCCCTAAGAACGTGTCCCTGAGAAAACCCAGTCGGGCAATTCACCGGGGCAGTTGGAGTTAGTGAAGGGTTGAATAATTCGCAAAAATCTTATAACTCTGAGGTTGACAATTCCGCTCTGCTTTTGATAAGTTAGGCGCTCCGAACAAATGGTTGTCAATTTACAGAAAGTTTTATATGGCCAGTAATAATAGTTTAAGCGCCAGTCTGGAGAATTACCTGGAGACTATCTATCTTCTGATTGAAGAGAACAAGGTAGCCAGATCAAAGGATATTGCTGACAGACTGAAGATCAATCGATCCTCTGTGACCGGGGGTCTGCAAGCACTGCGAAGCCGCGGGCTGATCAACTATGAGCCCTATGAATTTGTCACTCTGACTGAAGAGGGGCGCCAAATTGCCGCCAACGTGCTGCATCGCCACAACATCCTAAAAGAATTTTTCGTAGAGGTGCTCTCTATTGATGAGGAGGAGGCGGATGAGACCGCTTGCCGCATGGAGCATGGTATCTCCAAGAATATCATCAACCGCCTGATGGATTTTGCCAATTACTTTAAAACCTGTCCCAACGCGGGTGTGCAATGGCACGAGCACGTTGGCTATAACTGTAAACCCAATTTAAAGGATTTGCGTTGCTGCGCAAAGTGTATGGCGCAAACCAGCGAAGGCGCCTGTTGCGGGTTGCCAATTGACCGCTCAATGCCGCAGTCGTGCACCACGCTGGAAAAACTCAAACCAGGTGAAAAGGGAATTATTGAGAGCATCTCAGGCAGCAGCGCCATTAAACGGCGCATTCGCGACATGGGTGTCACCAACGGCGCTCTGATTGAGGTGGTACGGGTAGCTCCCATGGGCAACCCGATTGAGGTCAAGGTTAAAGGCTACTATCTCTCGCTGCGCAAGGATGAGGCTGCCGACATCGTGGTAGAGCCGCAAATAATTGAAAAAAACGCTGAAAACTCTGAGCCTTCCCTGTCAGGGAATGGTTCCGCTTGCGGGACAATGCCTGGTGTGAGAGATAAAAGGTGCACAATTTAATGAAAAAAAGATACACCATAGCAATTGCGGGCAATCCCAACAGCGGCAAAACAACACTGTTCAACAATATCACCGGGGCGCGGCAGCAAGTTGGCAACTACCCGGGTGTCACGGTCGATAAAAAAGAGGGGGTGCGTGAGCATAATGGCATCATGATTAACTTCGTGGATCTGCCAGGCACCTACAGCTTGACCGCCTACTCGCTCGAAGAGGTGGTTGCCCGCAACTTTATTCTCAATGAGAAGCCGGATCTGATTATTGATGTTGTCGACACCTCGAATCTGGAGCGCAATCTCTACCTTTACACCCAGTTGATCGAGCTGGGGGTTCCGATTGTACTGGCTTTCAACATGGCTGACATGGCCAAAGAGCGCGGCCTGGAGCTCGATTTACCGCGCTTGTCCGCCTTGCTGGGAGCACCGATTGTTGAGACAGTCGGCAACAAAAGCCTTGGTACCAAAGAGCTGCTGGATGCAGCACTGGAACTGATAAACTCGAAAAACCCGCCGGTGAGGCCTGATATTCTCTTTGGCCGTCATATTGAGGATTCCATTACCGCTGTTATCAAACAGCTCGAACCGCACCTGCCAGGGGCTGACGCGCGGAAAAAACGGTGGATCGCTGTCAAGCTGCTGGAAAACGATCAGGAGATTATCGCCCGGTTTGATCACTCAAAGGTACTGGAGGTGGTTGAGGAGCAGCAGAAGCACATCCAATTTATGCTGGGCGATACTCCCGAGATGCTGATCGCCGACCACCGTTACGGTTTCATCGCTGGCGCCTACCATGAGACAATGCGCTCCACCATTGAGTCACGGCGCACCAACTCCGACCGCATTGATGAGATTGTGCTGCACCGCGTCTGGGGGCTGCCGATCTTTTTGGGATTGATGTACCTTCTTTTCTGGCTGACCTTCACAGTCGGCACCCCGCCCATGGAGTGGCTCGACGCTCTTTTTGGCTGGATCGGCAGCACGGTCAGCCGCTTGTGGGATCCGCAGGTGCTGCCGGCAATGCGCAGCCTGGTCACCCGCGGCATCATCGCCGGTGTTGGCGGGGTGCTTGTTTTCGTGCCGAATATCATCCTGTTATTCGCAGCTATCTCCCTGCTCGAAGACTCTGGCTACATGGCGCGCACCGCGTTTATTATGGACAACCTGATGCACCGTATCGGGTTGCACGGCAAGAGCTTTATCCCACTTTTAACAGGGTTCGGCTGCACAGTGCCGGCGATCATGGCGACCCGGACCCTGGAGAGTCGGCGCGACCGGCTGACCACCATGATGATTCTGCCGCTGATCAGTTGCGGGGCTCGGCTCCCGATCTACGCCCTGATCATACCCGCGTTCTTCCCGCCGCTCTGGCGCGCGCCGATATTGTGGGCGATCTATCTCACAGGCATACTGCTGGCAATCCTGCTGGCCCGAATACTGCGCAACACCCTACTTAAAGGCGACACCACGCCGTTTGTCATGGAGCTGCCCCCCTATCGCATGCCAACCTTCAAGACGTTTTTGCTGCACACCTGGGAAAAAGCCTGGCTCTATATCAAAAAAGCGGGCACTGTGATTCTGGGAGTTTCCGTCCTGCTCTGGATCCTAACCAACTACCCGCAAACCGAGCCTGATCCCTCGCTGCCGCCTGCTGAGCAGCAGGCGGCCATGCTCGCCAACACCGTTGCCGGCAAGATCGGCCACGCCATGGAGCCAGCCATTAAACCACTCGGATTTGACTGGAGACTCGGCACCGCCATGATTGGCGCTTTTGCCGCCAAAGAGGTGTTTGTGGCCCAGCTCGGGATAGTCTTTGCCGCTGGTGATGTAGATGAAGATACCCTGCCGCTGCGTGAGAAGCTGGCTGCGGCCTACTCGCCGCTGCAGGGGATCTGCATTATGCTTTTCATGTTGATCGCCACACCCTGTATGGCCACGGTTGCCATCACCGGGCGCGAAAGCAAATCCTGGGGCTGGGCATTCCTGCAACTCGGGGGACTGACTGCAATGGCCTATGTGCTGACCTTGATCGTCTATCAGGTTGGAAAGTTGTTTCTGTAGTCGTTGACTATTTGTGAAGTCGTCTAGCTTTAGTGTAGTAGTCGCTCTACCAGCGACATCGGTTGACGATGCTGTTCGACGATGTTGGTGGACGATTTGATCATGCGGGGGCTCGTCCACCAGCATCGCCGCCGCTATCGTCAACCGCAGGCGAGCCGATTGTCTGTAGGTCCGGTTTCCAACCGGACATGTCCGATTGGAAATCGGAGCTACGTTGCTTCCGCGCTAACGCAACATCTCTTTAACTCGCGCATTCGCGCCTTGCCTCACACCTTGTCAGGCGGCACAAAGCTTCCGACCAGAGTTGCGCTATACATTCGCCACGCGGCGCGGTCACGGCCAGCCGCCCTACAGCTGCGGCCTGCCACTCTCTCGGCTGACGCACGCCTTCCAGATGCGGAGCAAGGAGGTCAGTCGCTATGCGGCTGACTAAAGTGCACAACCTGATGGCTCGCGTGCCACCCGCAGTCGCCCGCATAGCGGACGACTTCCTGCTTCGCGCGCCTTTTCAAGCGGAGTAAGCGCGGGTTTTTCAACTTTGAGGTTTTGAATCAAACGCATTTGTTCTATAATAGCTCACCAGAGGATTGTGCTATGTTAGATGAAGAGACTTTGTCAAGAACTGAGATGATGATTGAGCAGGAGAAGCTCAAGCTGGAACGCGAGCGAATGATGCTGGAGCGGGAGCGCCTGGAGGCAATGCGCGAGCGGGCCAAGGCGGATAAAGATTTCCAGCTCGATATGAGTGGCAAACAGGTGGTGACCATGACCTCCGTGATCTTTATTTCGATTATCTGTCTGCTCACCGGTGGTATTTTAGGCGCGTTTTCCACCTCACTGCAGATCAACCACAGCCGCGACAGGCGCGTGCGCGAGGTGATGCAGAGCCTCTCCGGTGTCTCAGCTGACTCATCGCTGACCAATCAGCTGGCAGCTTCCACCAACATGCCGGCCTGGCTCCAGGCCATGAAGCCCAAAGGGGCGCACTCCGGTATTTCGCTGGTTGTTATTCAATAGCAGAGAGGAAAGAGGCTATGTCTTTTTTTAAAGCGTATGATATGCGCGGTATCTATGGGAAAGATTTTGATTTAGGGACAGTTTATGCGATTGGACGCTGGCTGCCGACCCTGTTGGACGCTCGTTCGCTGCTGGTTGGACGGGATGTGCGCGAATCCTCGGACGCGATCTTTGAAACACTCTGCCGCGCTCTGAACGAGAGTGGGTGCGACGTTGATAGCATGGGGCTGGCCACCACTCCGATGGTCTATTACTTCACTGCAAAAAAGGGCTACCCTGGTTCGGTCCAGATTACCGCCTCCCACAATCCGAAAGAGCACAACGGGATGAAGGTCTCGCGCGCCGGGGCCCTGCCCGTTGGCTATGAGACCGGGCTGGAGCAATTGGAGCAGTTTGTACTCTCAGGCAAACTGCCGCCCCTCGCGGAAAAACGCGGGGTGGTGCGCGAGGTTTGCTACAGGGATGAGTTTGTCAGTGACTTGAAAAAAGATGCGCCTGATCTCTCTGACCTGAAGGTCGGGGTGGATTGCTCCAGCGGCATGGGGGCACTGGTGATGCGTGATCTCCTGGGGAACTCCCCAATCTATATCAACGAAGAGCTGGACGGCACCTTCGCAGCCCATCCACCCAATCCGCTCGAGGTGGAAAACTGCGCCCAGTTGATCAGCCTGGTACTGGAGCAAGGGCTGGATGTTGGTGTTATCTTTGACGGCGATGCTGACCGGGTGATGTTTATTGACGAGCGCGGTGAGTTTGTGCAACCCGATTACCTGATTGCCATTCTGGCGCGTCACTATATCCGCGCCGAGCCTGGATGCACGGTGATTCATGATATACGCACCTCGCGCGGCGTGGTTGAGAGCCTGCAGGCCGCGGGCGCGAAAACCGTGATGGGCAAGGTGGGTCATGCCTATGCCAAGCTCCTGATGCGCGAGAGCGGGGCGGCCTGTGGCGGCGAGTTGGCGGGTCACTACTATTTCCGCGACTTTTACTTCTGTGATTCAGGCGAGCTGGCCGCAATGATGATCCTCGATGAGATTGCCGCGGCCCGGCGCGAGGGCCTGACCTTCAGTGAATTGGTCGCTCCAATCTGCCGCTACGCCACCACAGGCGAGCTGAATTTTCATGTTGAGGACAAACAAGGCGCCATGGATGCCGTGCTGACAGCGCTGGAGGAGTTTGGTCAGCCGCAGGCGTTCTTTGATTTTGATGGCTATAGGGTGGAGTTTAAATCATGGTGGCTGAATGTGCGCCCCTCCAACACCGAGCCCTACCTGCGGCTGATCATCGAGGCGCGTGATCTGAGTGAATTGGAATTACGCCAGGCGCATGTCTTGGGCGCGATGAGCGAGTATATCGACTAAAGCAGCTTTTTGCCGTAACCAAATGAGTTTGTGTGATGTGCGGGAGGCCGTCGTCCCAGCTGAACAGTTTGTGATTATAAGCCCGCTGCTTTAGCAACAAACGGCTGCCCCGTAAGGTTTGTTGTCCAGCCTTTCCGTGTCCGGCGTAACTGCGAAGCGTGAAGACGGAAGGCTGCTCCAAAGCTGGTTTCTGAGACATTACCGTAAAAGTGATAGAGGTACAGAAAAATAAACTAAGCTGTCAGCTTTCATTCGATGGGCGAAAGAGGCGAGGTTTGAAACCAGGATTTTCTCCCTCCTCATCGTAATCCTAATCGCAATCCTTATCTAAAACTGTTATGATAAAGTTTTTGATTAAGGCTCAAAATAAGATTGCCCCTCTGCAAGGGGCTAGCTCCGCGCAGGAGCGCGGAGTGAAGAGGTGCGCAAGAGCACGAGGCCGCGAATGAAGATGCCGCGACTTTGGCGCGGGGGCAACGTAGCTCCGCTTTCCAATCGGACATGTCCGGTTGGAAACCGGAGTTACTGAGATCGGCTGCGCCGTGGGTTTACGATCGCGGCTGCGATGCTGGTGGACGATTTCACAAATAGACAACTTTTTGGAAAGAGCAATTAATTGTTTTTTCCAGTCGTTGCAGCGACTCACCAACTAAAAATGCTGAACATAGAACATATATCTTTTTCATATGGCAAAAAACAGGTGTTACAGGACATCTCTTTTGATGTTGCACCTGGTGAGATTGTGGCGGTGGTGGGTGCCAACGGCGCTGGCAAGACCACCCTGCTGCGGATTTTAGCCTTTGTTCTGCTGCAAGACGCGGGCAATGTTACGCTCGATGGTGTTGACCCGTTGCTGCGGCCCATGCAGTACCGGCGGTGGATTGGTTACCTTTCGGAGCGCTGTCCGCTCTATGAGGAGATGACTGTGCTGCAATTCCTAACCTACCGCCTGAGGCTCAGAGGCGAACGCGCCTTGCGTGAGCGCCGTCGGTTAAAGGGAGCGTTGGAGAGCTGCGGTTTGGAGTGGGTCAGCAAAAAAGCGATTCGAACGCTGTCCAGCGGTTATAAAAAAAGGGTTGGCTTGGCCGACGCGCTGATGATGCACCCCCGCGTGCTGCTGCTGGATGATCCGCTGGCTGATCTCGACGTTGATCGGCGCATCAAGATTGGCGCGACCTTAACCGCGCTCTCCGCGCATTCGGCGGTGATCCTGGCTGGCCATGAAATCAGCGATCTGTTGCAGTGGTGTACCAGATTCGTTGTTTTGAAAGATGGCCGGGTGGATGCTCTCTACCGTGTGGCTGAGCATGAGCGCGCGGAGCTTGAGCGGATTTTGATCAAGGCGCTCTGTGAGAGCGATGAGGGAGGTCAAGAATGAAAGCAATGCTGCAAACCTGGTGGCGGGAGATGCGCTCCTTGCGCGGCTCCTTTTACAGCGGCGCGCCGGTGGCCGCGTTTCTAGCTGTCAGCGGCTGGACCTTTGTGATGCTGTTGCGCCGCGACGAGGGCGGCATTGCACAGTTGCAGAGCATCTGGGGGTGCTCCGTGGCCCCCTGGCTGCCGGTATTATGCTCGCTTTTGACCATGCGCCTTTTTGCGGTGGAGCGCTCCAGCGGTATGATCGAACTCCTGATGGCCGCGCCGGTAAGAGAGCGAGATCTAGTGATTGGAAAGTTTCTTTCAGCCTTGAGCCTGGTGGCTCTGGCCTTGCTCTGCGCACTGATTTTTCCGGCGGTGATTCTGCCGCGCATCGCAGAGCCGATCCGTGACTGCATTCAGCCTATTGCTCTGGGCACCACCTTTGGAATCCTTTTGCTTCAAGCCTGCACCTGGTGCGCGGCTGGAACCATGATTTCGGTGATGTACAGCAACCAGGCGGCCGCGGCCGTGACATCGCTGATACTGTGCAGCGGCATGCCTGTTGTTATTTACTTTGGCATTCTAGCTTGGATCCCATCTGTGCGCACGGGTATGGCCTGGATGCCGCTACTTTCACATGTGGTCGATTTTTCGACCGGTTTATTTTCCTCGGCAGTATTTATTTTTTACGGTGTGCTTTCAGTATTATTTCTTTTTATATGTTCTAAAACGCTGGCCATGCTGAGGCTGCGTTGATATCAAGTCAGGTTTTTTAATGGATAAAGTCGGAAAAAGAGTGGCGAGCGGGGTTAAACCGCGGCGCAAAGCGCTTAAGGCGACCACCCTGCTGGCAATTGCACTGAGCGTGGTGTTCTGCTTTTTGGTGATCATCATTGGCTTCTGGTTTGATTACTCCTGGGAGATCCCGGTCGGCAGTGTGCGAGTGGTCTCGGAGAGAACGCGCGATATCCTGGCCGACACCCAGGGACGGATCAGTATCACCTGTTTTATGGATCGCCGCGATCCCATGGCGCGCTCCGTGGCGCGCCTGCTGCGTGGCTTGTCATCAGCCTCGCGTGCTGTGGCAGGAGCGGAGATTGACCTGGTTTACGTTGACCCGCGCTGGGACGTATTCCGCGCGGCGCAACTGGTTGCGCGGGGTGTGCCGGAAAACTCGCTCGAGTTCGCCTACCAGAGGCGCAAGGTGGTGGTGGCACTGGCGGATATGATTGTGGGCGACAGCAGCGGGAGTGGCGGCGGAAACCAAGGGAGTGTGTTCAGAGGGGAACGAATTTGCGCGTCAGCGATTTCGCGGCTGGCACTGCCGCACCGACAGCTCAAGATCGGATGGTTGCAAGGGCACTCGGAGGCGCGGTTTGACGACTATGACGCGTTCCGCGGGTTTTCAGATATTGCGCATGATCTGAAACGTGATGGCTTTGTGGTGGAGGGGCTCACGCTGGCGGGGCTGCGCGAAATTCCCGCCGAGATCAGTGTACTGGTGATTGCCGGTGCCCGCCGCGAGATGCTAGCCTCCGAGATTCAGTTGATCAGCGGCTATCTTGAGCGCGGCGGATGTTTGCTCTATTTAGCCGCAAACGGGGTGGTGACCGGGTGTGAACCGCTGCTCAAGAGCTGGGGCATTGAGGTGACCCCTTACACTGCTGTCAGCAGCCAGACCCTGACAGGTCGGGATATTGTCATCTCCTCTTTTTCCGACCATGAGATCACACGCAAACTGAACAACGCTTCGGTCGTGCTCGGGCTAACAACCTGCCTGATGGTCGACGATCTCATTGGCAGAGATGAGAGCGTTGATTTAACCCGCAGCCTGAAGCTGGCCGAGAGTGATGCCAACGCATGGGGCGAGCTGCATCCAGACTCCTATCCGCGGCGTTACGATCCTCTCACCGAGCTGGCCGGGCCCGTGGTTGTGGCTGCCGCGGCTGAGAGGGGCGGACTGGTGTCGCGCGATGTCGCCTATAAGCCAACCCGGATTTGCGTGATTGGAGATGTTGACTTTGTGATGAACCGGGCTTTATCAGGCCGGGCCAATGCGAACCGCGACTTTTTCATGAATGCCATGGGCTGGCTGGCGGGGGTCAGCATGGGCAGCTCCTCATCGGTCGGGGGTGATGCCATGCTCACAACAGGATTCACACGCTCAGAGTGGATTTTTTCAATGGTCTGCTCGGTTTTATTGGTGCCGCTGGGTGTCCTTGTTCTGTTCGGAATTGTCTGTGTACGAAAAACCAGTAAAGAGAAGTAATGGGAAACAAACGCATTATAACATTTTTTTTAACCGGCATTGCGTTGTGCTTGGTGATCCTGCTGGTTGGGCGCAACAGCCGACGGGTGCTGGTGGTGCCGGACAAGCGTGCTTCGCTGCTGTTCCGCGAACGGTTGGACGATCTCACGGCCATAAGCATTGAACACGGGGGGCAGCGGATCGAGATACGCTCTGACGGTGTCCGCTGGAGTATGCTGGCGCCTGTGGCTGCCAGTGTGGATCAAGGGGCTGTCTCACGCCTGCTGCAAGGCTTTGAGGGCGTAGTGGTTGAGGATCGCCTGAGCTTTGATGAGCTTCGCAAGCGCAGCCTCTCAGTGGCTGATTACGGGTTGCACCCGGCGCGGGCGCGGATTGTCTTTCAAAAACCAGGACGGGCAATATCAATCCTGTTTGGCGGTTTTTCCGCAACCGGCCACGAGGTCTATGTGCGTAAGAACGGCTCTGACCAAGTTTTAGCCATTCCCCGTCAGGTTTATGAGGTGATCCCAAAAGATGCCAACGCATTGCGCTCACGCCAATTGATTGATTGCGACCGGGCGCTGGTCAGCTCCATTGATATACGGCGGCCAGGCCATCCGTTTATCCGGCTGGTTAAGGAGAGCGGCTCCTGGCTGATCGAACAACCAATCAGCGCGCGAGCATCTGCTGAGCGGGTGAATGATTTTCTGGACAATTTTTTTGAGTTGCGTGTGTTTAAATTCGCATGGCCGACGCTTGACAATGTGATGGAAGTGGCGGACTTTGAATCAGCGCTCAAGATGCGTAAGGGACTCTACGGGCTGGACGATGAAACCGGCACCACGATCCAGGTTTACACACTGGATGGCGGTTCGGACTCCAAAGTGGTGATTGGCCGCCGATCCGAGAAGGCGGGTGAGCCTGTTTATGCGCTGCTGGACGACAGCACTGCGATTGGCGTGGTCTCCAACAGCTTTGCGGATATTGTCAGCGTGACCGCCTCTGATTTCCGGAGCATGCGTGTGTTTGAAGAGATCACCAAGCCTCTCAGTCGGCTGCAGCTGATGCACGGAGAAGATATTTTTGTTTTGAGCCAAACCAATGGCCTGTGGCGGATTGATGCCCCCGCCTCAGAACCTGCGGATCAGGAGGCGGTGCGACGCGCCATCCAGCAAATACTCGCGCTGAGGGCCGAGCACGTGGTAACCAGTGCAGTGCAACCGGAGTCCAGCAAAGACAGTGGTGACTGGAGCTATGTCGAGTTCCTGGCCGGGGATCAGAGCGCTATGGTTAGCGTTAAAAAGCTGGATTTAGCGGGCTCATCCTACGAACTGTCGTTCGCAGACTCTTCCGATCTCTTTTATGTGGCGGCCAGCAACATGCCGCCGGTTATGGTCGAGCGCGAAGCCGTGATGGGCTTGCGCGATAAAACACTGCTCTCACTGCCCCTGGGGAGTATCAGCCGGGTAACCATTAAAAAGCACGGGACAACCGCGCTCAGCATTGACTACGTTGAAGCGGATGGCACCTGGCATCCCTCAGACGGCGAACTTAAAGGTAAGCTGAACAGCGAGGTCTTTGCAAAGGTCTTACAGCTGCTCACCGCTTTTCGGGCGGACAACGTAGTGAAAATCGGCATGTCAGTCGATGACTACGAATATTACGGGTTTAAAGAGCCCTGGTTGGAGGTCAACCTGGATGTGGATATTGAGAGCGCGGTCAGAAAAACCCTGCTGGTTGGCCGCGCAGCTGAATTCAACCTGCGTTACGTGATGTTGCGCGGCGACCAGAGCGTTTTCACCGTTGATGAACAGCGTCTGAATATTTTCATTGAGGGTCTTTTTGTGGGGGAAAAAATTATATTAAAATAACCGTTGCGCACAAGGCCACTTTTTTGCTATATTACCCCTTGTTCAACGCGCCTCTAGCTCAATTGGATAGAGCATCTGACTACGGATCAGAAGGTTGCAGGTTCGACTCCTGCGAGGCGCGCCAAGAACCGGAATTTATAATGCGGGGTGGAGCAGCTTGGTAGCTCGTCAGGCTCATAACCTGAAGGTCATCGGTTCAAATCCGGTCCCCGCTACCATCTTAAAGCCTGTATTTGTTGATTTGACTCAATGAATACGGGCTTTTTCTATTTCTGCGTTTAATCCCCTGTTTTCATGTTACAGTGTGGAATATAGGGGTTTACGGGGGTCAATCACACAAATATACGCACAAATCACACAAACACAAATCACACAAATAAACGCATAAACCCCCGTCTTACAAGGTTGAAACGGCTGTCACCTGAATATTTCAGGTTTATGGCCATTACACAAATCACACAAATATCACACAAATCACATAAATCACACAAATCACACAAACACAAATCACACAAACACAAATCACACAAATCACACAAATATCACACAAATGTAGTTGCTTAATATCGCCGCTTTGCTGCGAGTTCTGATCTTTGATTTATTCTAATGCGAGTCGCTGCGCTGGTCGCGCTGCTGGTTCCGGCGCGGGTGTTCGTATGCTTTAAACTGCTATGGCCTTAAATCGCTTAAAAATGGCCTGTTAGAGTGTCACGCTTTAAAGCAAAAAGGCGGCCCTATCCCTGCAATGAGATAACGCCGCTTTGCTGTGGTGTTTGAGATTTACTTACAAAGTGATGCTTTGATCTTTCAGCCGTTAATTATTTGATCTAGTTCCTCATCTGTAAAGTCATCAAAGGGGCTTTTTGTATCGATCTCTATTTTTTCAACCCACATACCTAAATGCCGCCCTAATAGCTCTATGGCCCTAACTTTGTCGTGCATCTTGATTTTAACACCGAACTGAGTTTGACTTATTGACTCAATAGCCCGCTGCTGTGAGTCGGTCAATTCGTCTATGGGGTTTACGCTTGCAACCCCGCCCGCGCTAACTGATACTACATCGGTCACGCGGGTGAATGCAATGCCGCATAGCTCGCTAATGATTCGGTTCACTGTGGCAAGGTTATCTCCTGCCATTTCATTAGTTGTAAGTGTGATTTTTTCTTTGATATTAGGATTAGTTAATAAAGAACATCCCGCCTGCGCTGCGGTCTTCTGTGAGTATCCCGCTCTAATTGCCGCCTGGGTCGCGTTGAAGTCGGTCATATACTCGCTACAAAACCGCGCTTGTTTATTAGTTAGTCTCATACATATGGCCCGCAAGTCAAAACCGATAGCGGGCTATTTGATATTGTCCCATTTGTCATCTCGGTTTTTCTTACAGCGTGAAGGGGTACGGGTTATGGTATAGTTCTTCATGAATGTTAAACAACTCCTGCCTTGCGTCTTCGGCTTCCTGCTGTGCGCTTCGTTTGCTGTTTTTACTACGCCGTGGGGTTATTCCTAATTGAAGACCTGGTTTAAAACGCCGCCGCTGTATTTGTCGGTGTGTGATAATTTGTTGAACAGTGTGTAGTTTTTTGTCTAACTGGATTTCGCCCGCTTCTACTTTGTCCGCTACAATTTCAAGCTGATCCACTGCAAGGTTTAAAAGCCGTTCAACCCTTCGCATGTACTGTTTGATTTTCGTTTGCTGTTCGTCTGTCTTGTTTAGTTTGTCCTGCAAGGTTTGAACGGCTTCCAGTGTTTCGGCGGTGTACTTTTTCAATGTCTCCATTTCAAAAGTATCGTATCTTACAAGTGGTATTCTTCTAGCTTTTATCATTTTTCTTTTGCCTTTCGTTTTGTTGTTCCGTATGAGTGTTTCTATACAGCGTTACAAGATGTTTTTTTCAAGTATCGTCTAGTTTACCTAGTCTTCGGTTCTTGGGGGTAGTACCTTTTTGCTGTTTGCGGCTGACTGTCAAAGACTCGCATAATAAGCGGCCTCCTCCAGCTCCATGACTTCACCCATGCCGCCTATTCCATCAATGACGCCATTTCCTAAACTTTTTACGTAGTGAGAGTTTTCATCTGTTAATATCCCTTTTTTAAGAGGTTTTTCAATTTCCTTGGGGA
Source organism: Kiritimatiellia bacterium (assembly GCA_028686345.1). Taxonomy (GTDB): domain Bacteria; phylum Verrucomicrobiota; class Kiritimatiellia; order RFP12; family UBA1067; genus M55B167. The sequence continues at coordinate 103,572 of JAQUCE010000002.1, read as the reverse complement.
GTTTACTAAATGGTGGAATTGGTGTCATGGTGGAATATATTCCAGTTTGCTGAGAGGTTTTAAGCTCCACTCCATTCCACCCCCTGCCAGCCCCTCGCCGGTTCGGTTCGCATTTGCGCTTGCTTAATCTGTCCTGAAGTTCCTTTTGCGAAACTTGATATTTAGTCGCGATCTTCGATTCTGCTTCATGCTCCTGATAGGCTGCCCATATGTCCGCCCATAGCGTCCATGCTCTCGGGTTGAACCTCAAACACGTTTCAAAGAACGGCCCTAATGGGTCATAATTGCCGCGCCATCTTGCGATTGCGTTTCTAATCGCTTCTGGTGGATTGTCTAGGCCTTCGCGCTGCCAAAGTAAACAACCTTCAACCGCCCATGCAAGTACAGCAGGCCCGCCGCCGTTCGGATTGCGTAGGTAGTCCTTTAAGGTGAAGTCCGTTTGTGCTGGTTTGTTATTCAACTCAATGCAAACCAGACGCCGCCATGATCCGGTATCACTCGCATTCACAATCGGTAAACAGTTCATGCTAAAAAAGATCTTAAACTGTGGCAAAAAGTCAGAGTCATTGACGTACAGCCCTCTTCCTGTGATTCGGTCACCTCCAGTGAGGTTTTTAATTAGCGCGCTGTTAAACTTCTGGTTTTCTGCCAACTCTGAGCCGTGCGCAAACCTCTTGCCTTCCAGTTTTGCAATATGGGGGGTCGCTGCGCCTGCGCTCTGTGGTTTGCCTTGCTCTGTTAGCAGCTCCGATCTGATAACCACTGAGTGGTCTCTTAAAGGTGCTGCGAGTGCCTCAATCAAGGTTGACTTGCCCCGGCCTGCTTCACCATAAAAGAAAAATAGCTTTTCCTCTCTTACACTCCCAGTTAAAGCATATCCGCAAATCTTTTGAAGGTAGTGCGCCATATCGCTATCACCTCCTGTGATTTCATCTAGGAATTTGTCCCATCGTTTACATTTACATCCGGGGTCATATGCAACGGGCGATATTTTAGTGTTAAAGTCGTCTCTGTTGTGGGGTCGTAAAATACCCGTCTTTAGATCAATGGTTCCGTTCTGTACGTTCAAGCTCCATATATCCGTGTCGAGTTCATCCGCTGTGACTGGGATTCCTGGTCTACTCCGCGCAAGGTCAACCGCTGCGATCAATCGGTGCTTTGATTGTGAAGAGTGATAATGCTTTAATAGAACATCTCTAGCTTCATCATGTTTTTTTCGTTCCTCTTCGGTGGCTCCTTTTGCGGGCTTCGGGAGTGCGTCCGCTTCTCTTTTTATGCCTTTGATCATTTTTTCGGTCAAGACGTTAATATAGTCCTTCTTATCTTCCAACCACTGGCAATCGTTCCAGATTATCCACTTTTTGCGGTCTACATTGAAGCGTATCCGGTCGTTAAAAATGGCCCGCAATCTGTCGGCATTTGCTAAGTCGGTAGCTTCGTAGGGGCTGCCGCTTGCTGCTTGTTTGACTGGGTCGAGTCCGTAAAGACTGGGTGCCTCGGGCTTGGGTGCTATGGTCGCTTGCTCAATCGCTTTTAGTAATTTTTCTTTGGTACCGCCCTCATTCTGCAACCAGTCGGTAACATCCCCTTTAGGCTGAGTGCTGAGTGTGAGTATTTTAACGCTCTTTGCGATTCCGTGAATGGCTGCATGTACCTTTTCAGCATGTCCCGCGCCTGCTGGGTCATTGTCTGGGAGTATGATTATATCCTTGCCTTTTAGGGTCTCGTTGAAAGAATCCTTCCAAGTGCTTGCGCCGCCTGAGTTGGTAGTTACCGGTATGCCTAACTCAATAAGCGTGTCGGCATCCTTTTCACCTTCAACAATGACAACCCATTCAGATTTAGTGATCATTGGGAGATTGTAAAGAACGGTTTCGACTCCCTTTAACGATTCTGTGCCGCTGGCTGCGCATTGAACGAACTGTTTTAGCTTGCCCGGGTGTTCAAACCTAATCACTTGGTGAATGAGTTCGCCGCTTGCGCTGGTGTAGCTATAGCGTTTAACCTCGGTGTATCCTTCTGCCTTCAGGTGGTCGCTCCTGGTCGCTGCCTTGCTGCGCGGCTTGGCTTTGGCCGTGTCATGCTTAGGGATGAGCCTGAGCCGTTCCCCTAAATACTGCTGCGCCTGCTGTACGCATCCTGAGAACTTAACCGCTGCAACCAAATCAATGACGCTGCCGCCTGTCTTTTCTCCTTTCTTGTCACTGCTTCCGTGGTCTGTAAAGCTCTTTTCTTGTATTTCTACTGAATTGGGATTCGTGCCGCCGCGCCATGTTGCCGCGCATCGGTTCTTACTGTTCAAAATTAGCCCTAAATCGCGCGCAATCTCTGAACAGTCCGCTTGCGCCTTGATTTCGTCAAAGTTGTAAAACTTCATTTCGCGGCCCCTCTCTGAGAGTTGCGACAGGCTGAGCAAGTCCAGCCCTTTTCATGCTCCCGTAAAACGCGGCTGCAACCGCTACAGCGTTTTAGATTATGGCAAGCGGCTGTTTTCAAGTGTCGATATTTGCAAAGAATTTGAGGAATAACGATCTTCACTGGTTCACCTCCTGAAGCATTGAAGTTAGTGCCGCGCTTGGTATGCGGTGCTGTCCGCGCCGGATCTCGATCACGGGCAAGCGTCCCTCTTTAATCATGCGCCAAATCGTTTGACGTGACATGCCTAGCGTTTTAGCGGCTTCCGTCTTGGTCAACAAACGGCGGTCGCTTGGTGCTGCTTCTGTGTGCGTACCTGTCAGTATGCTGTCAATCTGTGCCAGCTTGACGGGGTCGGCTATTAGTATCGCCTGTATTCGGTTCTCTGTGGTCATATGGTCGCCTTTCGTTTCATGCAAGCGGCTTCATTACCGTTACACGTTCACCTATAGCCAACGTGTAAAAATGGTGAACGCTATTTAGGCGGCTTTCTACGGCATGAAGGGGTCACACGATCACAAACCGATTATTGCTAGAAACAAACAAACCCCTGCAAATGCAAGGGTTACGTGATGAAACGGCATTAAAACTTAAGGCGGTTTAAGGCTGATTATTTAATATCTCTTTTATTTTCTCCCGTTCAAAACTTGTCAAATTTGCCAGTTGCGCCGCAAGTGCTGAAACGTCCGGCCCGGCTGCTGGTAGGGTGTTATTATTGCCCGTTAAAACGTCCGGTAGCTTTTCCCCTAATACCGCCTTCAGGTGGTCGCGCCCTGGCCTGAAATAGTGAGTTAGTACAGTCTCAACCGTTTTATGGCCTGTCACCCGTCGGCATATCTCCATCGGTACCCCGGCTGACAGTGCCAGCGTTACCCATGTAGTCCTGAGCGAGTGCCAATCAACGGTTGAAGACCGCCGCGCCCGTCCCTTTTTTGTGCCGCGTGTCGCTCTATTGATTAGTGCCTTGCTGCTTTCCCCTCCAGCAGGCAACGGCATAAACAAAAACCCGCTGATCTCTTCTGCTTGGTGCAAGTCGCTTGATACCTGGGAGCGATAACGCCCGGTCTCCTTTTCAATGTCGCGTATGCTTTGCCCGTCTGCGTACCGTTCAAGGCAATCCGTCACCCTGTCGCGCCGCTTGCCGTCCAGCGTCCCCGCTACGGCCTTCAAGACTTCCGGCAATACATCGGCAAGGGTTGCGGCCTGTGGGCTGTCTGGGTCGCCTTCTGGACAAACTACGGCGGCTGCTATCTTCTTAAACCTCCATGTCAATCCGTCCGGGTTCGCTTTCAGCATTTTAACCGCTTCTGGGAAAACATACCTTTGCCCTTCGTCCTTTTCTGATAAGGCGGCTTCTAGGACTTCCCGCAACGGCTTGAATATTGGTATCTCAACCCCCGCGCCCGTCTTAGAGGTTCGCTTAATGGATAACACGCCTTCGGTTAAGTTGACGCTATCCCATGTTAGGCGGCATACGTCCCCGCGCCTGAGTCCGCTGCAAGCTGCGCAAACTATCAAGGGGTGCATAAAGCTGTCACTGCTAGCGGCTTCAAATAGCCGTGTAAGTTCCGGAGCTGTGAAGGGACGGCGGTGGACGGTGTCGGGGTCGCTCCCTCCGATTAGATCATTAAACGGGTTTACCGCTCCCGTTGGTAGAAAGCGAGTGAAGGCGGCCTTCAATAGTTGAAGTGTGCCGTTGGCTGTTTTCAGGGTCACCCGCTGCTTTAGTGTCTCCAGATAGACGGCGGCCTGGTCGCTGGTCACCTCATACAAGAATTGACATGGTACCGATTCTGCAAACTTGCTGAAAATGCCGTCACAGTTCTGCATCCACTCTTTAGACGGTTTTCGGCTGCGTCCTACCTTGCGCCATTTGGCCGGCAAGTCTGCCAGCTTCACATAGTCAACCTTGCGCCCTGTCTTACTCTGAATTAACCGCTCGGTCAAGTGGTCAACCCGTCCCCGCTGCGCTGCTTCGGTTCTGATCTCTTCCAGCTCCTTTTCAGCCCGTGCCCTGCTTGCTTCAAACAATGGGCTTCCGGTCTGCTTCACTGCGCCGGGGTAACTGTTCGGTGGTATCTGTTCTGACAGTGGCACAATTCGCCGCTTCCCGTTGGCATCGGTATAAGCTCCGTACCAGTGCCCTATAATGTCGCCTTTGGTGTTTTTCCTGATTTCAAGTGCCATAATTAACCCGCTTTCGTTATTGGTTTAACACATGGTTACACTATGGCATGAACTGGAATAAAACACAAACACAAAACACAAATAAACGCACAAATGGATATTTCAAGAAAACGAAAGCCTTTGTTTATAGGGGTGCGGCTGTGGTATGGTGTTAGGCTCATAACCTGAAGGTCATCGGTTCAAATCCGGTCCCCGCTACCATCTTAAAGCCTGTATTTGTTGATTTAACCCAATGAATACAGGCTTTTTTTGTGCCCTGAAGCGGTTTTTTAAGATCAATGCACAGGGTTTATAGAAATAATACTGCTCTGTACTACTATCATTCATATTCTTGTTTTTTATGCACGTTTTCTATCTCTCGCATCAGGCTTCGTCCCGCAAGCGGAACTACGCCATGACGGGGAAGGCACAGAGTTCTCAGAGTATACACTTTTGCTCTCTGTGCCCTCTGCGACTCTGTGAGAGATAATTTATCAAGTTAATCCTGTTATCCTGTCAAAAATTGGTTGCCTGCCTGTGCGTTGCACGATGTTTCACGATGACCCTAGGTCATCGGACAGCCAACGTTGTTGGTGAAGATATAATCCTTGCCATGATCTCCCAAGTCCACCAACATTTTATCCATATAACCTCGGAAAAGCGTGTTGGATGAGATAATGGAGTAGCTGAGCTTGCGCAGTATGAAGCCAACCTGCGGGGTGTACTTGCCCTTCGCTCCGTCATCACGGCCCGCCGCGCATGAGTTAGCGACAAACGTCAGGCCGTTGCACTCTTCCAGACGAACTTGGCAAGAATGCTCCCCCTCAGCCAGCAGGTTGCTGTCCTTTCCGCACCGCCGAAAAACGTTGCCGGTGATCGCAGTCGTGTTCATCTTTATCGCACAGAGGCCAGCGCCCCAGTTACGGTCAAAGGAGTTACCGGTTACATTCCATGTGTCTCCGCGGTTGAGATAAAGCCCGCAGCCCTCATTCCACTCTACGCGGTTCGCGGTGAACATGACGGTACTGCCAACGCCCTCGCAGCCGAAACCATGGCTCTTGTTTCCAGAGAACTGGTTATCAGTCACAAAGCCGTCCCAGCCGGTGATTTGAACCCCACAGCCTTTGTTTCTTTGCAGGATGCTGTGCCGGATGATGAAAAGCCAAATGCGTAAAAGATTCACACCGTGTCCCGAGAACTTTTCAACCTTGCAGTCGTCGATGACAATCGCGTCCTCTTGCGGACTGTATTTTTCAACGTTGTTGAGGAAGATGCCGTGGATGGCTTTTTTGGCATCCTGAAGTCCCTGCAGAAAAAGGCCCCGGAGGTGCACGCCGTAAGCACCTGTGATGTTGAGCACACACTCCGCCTCCTCGGAATCAAGGATTAGCATCGCTCCGGCGTCGCCCCGGTATCCCCATTGCGGCTCAGCCAGCACAGTGGTGTGGGCCGCAACTTTGAGGTCGTGGCAAAGATATCTGCCCGCCGGGAAGTAGGTGGTTCCACTGACAGTGCCGGCAGCATCGAGTGCTTTTTGGATGGCCTCCGAGTCTGGTGTCTTGCCGTCACCCCTGGCACCGTAATCTCGTACATTAAAGACAGAGGTGCCATGCGCACCCCTCTGTCCCAAAGCAGCAGGTGGTGCGATACCCGAAAGCCCAGCCACGCCCATCAGCCCTGTTCGTGTCATAAATTCTCGTTTGCTCATATCCATGTCTAATTCCTTTTCTTAACAATCTACGCGTTCAACGCTACTGCGCTGAATCATACCTGTTAATTTTGCAACTATTTAGGGGGTGTAATTGGGGCCAACAAATTTTAAGCATATCATTAACGTTACAGCAAAGTCCAGCAGGAGGAAGGCTGTTTCAAACAGGGCCATCGGAGCCAGCTGGATAGCTCAGCAATGGATAATTTTCCGGGTTGTTCCGCCACGCCTCTAAAACCGGGGTCAAGAGCTTCCATGACGCAATGACAGTCGCATCTTTGGCAAAAAGCCGCGGCACCGGGATCGTAGCTAAAGATTCTACAATTCAAATGCGGTAGTCTATCAGGTCATAAATGAAAGCATGTTGCTCCTTAAAAACATGTTGCCAGTGGCTCATCCTAATCCCAACCCTTAGCTCTTTCGATCAACCACTGGCAGTCGTTGTTTGATTAGGATTTTTCGTATTACCGGCCCAACGGGCCGGATTCACCACAGCCCGGGGCAATGTCCCGGGTATCCGGAGCCCGCATTTATGTGTCGATTAGAAATCAAGATAGGTTGATCACCCTCAAAAAAGCGGCTTGAGGAAAAATTCAAAAAGGGGCATACTGTTGGCAATGAAATCTGAAAAAAAACCGCTGAACTCCAAACTGAGCGCCAGGGCCGGCGACTTTAATGTCACTGAAGCGATTCTGGAGAGTATCTCGGATGGGGTTTTCACCGTGGACGAAAACTGGCGTGTGACCTCGTTTAACCGGGCGGCGGAGGAGATCACCGGCGTGCCGCGTGAGGAGGCGATCGGCCAGCGCTGCGCCGAAGTCTTCCGCTCCAGTATGTGCGGCGCGGGGTGCGCACTGCAGCAGACGCTAAAAACAGGGCGCCCGATCATCGGTAAATCCGGCTACATAATCACCGCCGAGGGGGATCGTATTCCGATCAGCATCTCAACCGCTGTGCTCAAGGATGCGGATGGTGTCGTGATTGGCGGCGCTGAGACATTTCGTGACCTTTCGGAGATTGACGCCTTGCGCCGCGAGCTGGCAGGGCGTGTGCGGGTGGGCGAGCTGGTTAGTCACAGCCCGGTGATGAAAAAGCTGTTCGAGGTGCTGCCAGCGGTTGCGGCGAGCCCCAGCACGGTACTGATCCAAGGCGAGACCGGCACTGGCAAGGAGCTGATGGCGCGCACACTGCACGCGCTCAGTCCGCGGGCCCGCGGACCCTTTGTGGCTGTCAGCTGCGGAGCACTGCCGGACACGCTGCTGGAGTCGGAGCTTTTCGGTTACAAAGCGGGCGCCTTTACCGGCGCTAATAAAGACAAGCCTGGACGTTTCGCGCTGGCCAAGGGGGGTACCCTGTTTCTTGATGAGATTGGTGAGGTCAGCCCGGCGTTGCAGGTGCGGCTGCTGCGCGTGCTTCAGGAACGCGTTTATGAGCCGCTCGGTTCAATCAGCTCCGAGAAGGCGGATGTGCGGGTGATTGCTGCCACCAACCTCGATCTCTTGGAGGAGAGCCGCACCGGCGCATTCCGCGAGGACCTCTACTATAGGATCAATGTTGTGCGCGTTGATCTGCCGCCGCTGCGCAGTCGCCAGGAGGATATCCCGCTACTGGCGGAGCAGTTCATCGATCATTTCAACCGGTTGCAGAGCAAGACAGTTGCCGGTATCACGCCCGAAGCGCTTTCGTTGTTGATGGCGCACAGTTGGCCCGGCAATGTGCGCGAGCTGGAGAACATCATTGAACGCGCTTTTATCCTGTGCGGCTCCGGGCGCATCGACTTGAGTCATCTGCCCGAGGCGTTGACGGGCATGGGGATCAGCCGGATTAGTTCCAGCGCCAAAGGGCTGCGTGAGGCTCGCGAGGCACTCGATACGCGGGCCATTCGCGAGGCGCTGCAACGCACTGGCGGCAACCGCCTGGCAGCGGCCAAAGAGCTGGGCATCCACAAGACGACGCTTTTTCGCAGGATACGTGCGCTGGGGATTGAGCTGCCGGAGCATGACGGGCGGCACTCGTCTTAGATTCGGGCCGCCTGCAAGCGCGTCCGGCTGGGCTGCCTCATTTTTTATTCCAAAAAAGAATTAATTGTCATGCTTGACGTTGATTGGAACAATCATCGCGGCATGGGGCAGCCAGAACGGAGGAGGGTGGGTGTTGGGCGGCGGTGTCTGGAGCAATGACAGCATACTGGATAGCGAGGGCGTGTTACGCGTGACAGCAGGGCGCGACCTCATTTTATGGAGCTATCGACGTGCAGGAAGGTCATTTACAAACATCCGTGCCCTTTGTCACCGACAGCCAGCCTGCGGCAGAGCCGGTCTTCCATCTGGATGCCAGCCGCCCGGATTCATTTGAAATCATCCCCGAAAACCGGACAAACTTTATTGCGCAGTGGACAGATATCAGCAGCTGGCGTAACGCTGCCCGCCGCTATGACACAACGCCCAGCCGTCCGCTGCCTTGGCTGCGCACCGATGATCCTGCGGACAGTCACCCTCGACGATCTTGCGCACTGGGTGAAAACCGTCAACGAGCCGAATTTCAAGGGTGCGCCTTCAATGGCCGCGCTGCTGGCGCAAGACACGGAGCGCACCGCCCAAGCCAAAGCGCTGGCCGCATTCCCGTGCGAACTGGTTTTAGCGGCCGCCTGCGGAAGAGATGATCACAACCAGCTCTGGAGCCTGCACAGACCGCTCTATGCCCATGACAACCAGAGTGAAATCTCAACCCTGTTATCCGCGGCCAAACAACCCGGGTGCCTCTTGATTCTGGATGCCTGCTACGCATCACCCGACCAGGAATACCGCGATGCAAAGCTCGTCAATGACTGGCGAAACGCAGGACTGCATCCCTCGCAATCAAACACGACAATGAATCGGTGAAGAAGCGGATCAGCATCAAGCTGATCCTTAGTTGGCTGGTTCGGAACATCCTGGATCAACCTTTAAAGCCTTTGAGACATCGCGGCCGCTCTCGCCCTGTGTAAGCAGCAACTGAGCCGCATCCTTTACCTCAGGGTCAGCACCGTTCCCCCGCGCAGTCCACCGCGTTTTTGGAATTAAGCTGCTATCTAATTACAGCAAAAAGATCCCGGTCACGGGACAGGAACACTCAACTCAGAGCTTCCACGCATCTGCGCTAAGACATCATGTGCACCTTTTGAAATCATTGCTGTCCACCGCATAGCGGAGGACATACTTATATTGCAAATAAGTAAATCCGCCGTTAAACGGTGGATTATTACACCGATTTCAACGCTTGCATGCAGCAGAGCTTTGCTTTATCCATCACTTCTTCTTGTCAAAGTCATTGGCTTTAATGATTCTCAAAACAGCCACCTTGAGCGGGAATGTTTCAGGCACAACTGCATTGCGGGTCAGTACATCGCAACTGCCCTTTAATGAGAGAACATCGCCCTTCCTGGATTGAATGGCAGTGCTGTCCAGAGCATCTAATTCAGCAATATAGGCCTTAGAGAGCTCGTCCACAATCTTCATATACTGGTCCGCGGTATCGTAGGAGATAACCTCGAGCATACGATCCAGCGCACCCTTCTTGTTAGAATCAGCAGGATTAGCTTTGGCGAAAAGCTCTCCGGCGGTCTTCTGACGCAGCGCTAAGACATCGGCCTCGTTGACTGCCGGTCCGCCATGGGTTGTGTTTTCATAGCGTGAGGGGATCTCGCGGATCCAGATATTACGGAAGCGGGTTGGATTGCCGTGGTCCTGCAGTGAAAGCGGCAGTTTGGTTGGATGCGGCGCCAGAGCGCGGCGGCGGCAATGGGTCGAGAGCCCCTCCATCTCCCAGTGATCCTGTGTCAGAACACCGTTGTGCAACACTGTCATCGACCCAGGGTATTTCAGCTTATCGCCCTCCCAGATCGGTTGGTGAAAGATGATGTCATAACTCTGCCACTCACCCGGAGCGCGGCAGGCATTGACTAGCGGCGGGTTCTCACCATAGATTGCCGAGGCCTGGCCATCCGCGTAGTTCGGGTTTTTATTCGAGCCATCTGGCAGCAGCTCAGTTTCATAGGAGTCCAACACCTGGACCTCATAGCTGTTCATTGGAAAAACACCGCTGTTGCCGCGCCCCTGCCCCGAGCCTTTAACCTCCTTGGGAGAGGCCCATTCAATGTGCAGCTGACAGTCACCGAAGGCCGCTTTGGTTTTGATGCCGCCGCTTCCACCGATCACCTCCATTGCGCCGTCCTCAAGGATCTTCCAGGTGGCCGGGCCACCCCCGCGCTTGGTGGACTCCCAGGCATCCAGATTGCTGCCGTCAAAAAGAATAACCGCATCCGAGGGCGGCTGGCCCGGCTCAGCTGTAATCTTGGCTGGCAACGGACGATTCCAGTCATGCACTGCCCAAGCGTGCCTGGCATCCGGGGTGTCACCATACAGCCCGGCCAGGGAGACGATTGCGCTCATGCCGCACACACTGAAAAGACCCAATTTACGAACATCCATCTTTACTCCTCCTTTTTCTTAATTTCATCCCACAAAAGACCTTTGAATAATACCACGAATGATGATCACTGTTCAATAAGAACTGATATTTATTCACAGCCGTTTCCACTCTCCTCCCGCTTCCCTACCCCTCACCCAGCGTCAGCCGCGGGATGTTGATGTGCCGGATCCGGCTCTCCCCTTTGAACAACCTCCCGTAGCGCTCGGGTTGCGCGTCACGGGCGTGGGACGGCTTGTCTTTGAGATTGAGCAGCGCCGCGGCTTTTACACTCTGGCCGCCAAACTGCCGGTTTAGCTGGTCAACCTTGCGGTCAAGCTCCTGGCGCGCCTGCTTCGCAACGCTGTTGTCAAAGAGGTCGGGCTGACGCAGGTGCGGCGGCTCCAGCTCTGCCAGCCAGACATTGGTCGAGCGGTAGATCGCCCCATCTTCAAACAGCGCGTTAAAGAGCTGGCGCAGGCGCGGTACCAGCGCGGCGTTGCTGTCCGAGAGCGGCGCAATCCGCAGTGCGGCGGATCGGTGATCATAATCTTTGAGGCGCAGCGACAGGCCGATCTCGCCGCACCGGTGCTGGTGGCGACGCAGCTTTGCCAACGCCCGCTCCAGATTGTTGAGCGCCTCCGCGAAAATGAAATCCGGATCGCCACTGGGGGGCGCGAAGGTATGGCCCTTCATCATAGAGTCGTAGCTGCGCTGAGGGTTCTGCTCCAATCGAAACCTGCGCGCGCCCCGCAGCTCATGCCAGCTTTCGTGGCCCGGCTTGTGCAGCAGCTTCCGAACTTGGCTCTCCTCCATCCCGATAAAGTCCAGTGCGCTGTGAACTCCGAGTCGGGTGAGTTTGGCCGTGCTCGCCGCGCCGATGCCCCACACCTTATCAATGGGCGTGCGTTTCAGCATCACGGGAATATGCTCGTGCCGCAGGATCGTCTGATTGTCCGGTTTGCGGAATTTCGAGCAGAGCTTTGCCAGAGTTTTGGTCAGGCTGACCCCGACCGAGACTGTCAGGCCCAGCTCTTCGCGCACCGCTTGTCGGATCGCGGCGGCGAGCTCCTCAGGAGAGCTGCGGGCTGTGTCGATAATGGCGAAGGCCTCGTCAATCGAGTACTCCTCAACGCAGGGGGTGAAGCGGCGCAGAATATTGAAGATTCGGCGGGAGTAAATGCTGTAGGCCTCGTAATCAGATGGCAGCACAACCAGGCTGGGGCAGAGCGCCCTGGCCTCATGCAGTTGCATGCCGCGTCCAATCTTAAGGGCTTTGGCCTCATAGCTGGCAGCCGCAATAATCCCGCGCTCCGCGCCGGTCACAACCGCCCGGCCGCGCAAGGCAGGGTTTAACGACTGCTCCACTGAGGCGAAAAAGCCGTCTGCATCAACATGCAGCATGGTGCACTGCTCGGTCATGGTTCTTCCTTTCTATAACTCATTTTTTTGTAAAATATCTCTTATACTGATCTAAAGATCACCAATATTTACCTATGGAGGCGAGGCCTCTGGTTGACGATAGCGGCAACGATGTTGGTGGACGATTGGCACCATGCGAGAATCGTCAACCAGCATCGCCGCACATCACCGTCAACCAATGCCGCTCGTCAGATGTCGTCCCGCAAGCGGAACTATGCCCGACAAATAGAGCGGCTACTACACCGATACTACAAGGTTTGCAAACAACTTGCAATCCGCCCTGCGCAGCACTGTAGCCGCGGGCCGTGACCGCGGTTGGCGCGTTGCTTTCTGCTTGCGCAGCACTGTAGCCGCGGGCCGTGACCGCGGTTGGCGCGTTTAAGGTCAATCGCCTGGCAGCTTACGGCTCGCATTGCGCTGTACTGTCGTCCGCCGGCGCGTTCAAGGCCAGCCGCCCTACAGCTTCGATTCGCTTGTCACTTGGCTGCCGCTTTGCCCATAACTTGGAGTCGGGGCCGGGGCCGGTATCGAAGAGCGTATGGAAATGATCTCCGGCTTATCTCTTGCAGGTTGCTCCGCAGTCCAGGCTGCAAGCTGTTTTTTGACATGGTGACATGGTGACATGGTGACCTGGTGGCAGTGCCTGCGAATTACGATTAAAAATTACGCCCTTAGGAAACGCCAACCAGCATCGTCGCCGCCATCGTAAACCGAAGGCGCAGCCGAACGTCAGTGGCCCGGTTGGAAATCAAAGCTACGTTGCCCCAGCGTCAGCGGCGCCAACGCTTTACCCTCCCAGCTTGCGCACAACACCGCAGACCACACCCTCGACCGTGAGTGAGCGCCGCGGGCGGATGGTGGCGTAGTTGCGGTTGGCCGGCTCAAGGCGCACATCTTTCCCTGTTTTATGGTAGTACTTCATCGTCCATTCGCCATCCACACAGGCAATTACAATGTCACCGTTGCCAGCGGCGCGCCCCCTTTCAATCAACACAATGTCATCCGGCAGGATGCCGGCATCGATCATCGAATCACCATCCACGCGCAGCATGAAGGTTGAATCCGGCCGGGTGATCAGATACTCCTCCAGCGTGACGGTGTCCAGCAGCGACTCCTCAGCTGGCGAGGGAAACCCAGCGGTAACGCTGCCTAAAAGACGCAGCGCGCGTCCTGTGCGGGGCGGGGCGCAGAGCCGCCCGCTCGCGGTTTTAGTCACAATGCCAGCTGCCACAAAGCCCTGAGCCATTAAAGCGGCGGAGTTTTTGGACTTAACATTAAACAGCTCGCAGAGCTCCCTCAGCGTCGGGGCTCTGCCTGTGCGCCGCATATACTCTTGCAGTACAGGAATTCGCGCGGTGATCTTTGATTTAGGTGCCATGGGGATATAGTAGAACAAATGTTCTGGTATATGCAATTGAAATCACTTTTTTTCTTTTGCATATCCAACGCCAACCCTGTAAACTCTCGGGGTGTTATGGGATATAAAGTTTTAGCAAGAAAATGGCGCCCGAATCTCTTTGAAGATGTTGTCGGGCAGGAGCATGTTACTCAAACTCTTAAAAACGCGATCATCAACGACCGCGTGGCGCATGCCTATATCTTTGTCGGCCCGCGCGGCATTGGTAAAACCTCGCTGGCCCGCATCTTTGCCAAGGCCTTAAACTGCAAACAGGGGCCCACTGTCACGCCCTGCGGTGTCTGTGATATCTGCCGCGAGGTCACGGCCGGCAACTCGCTGGATGTGCTGGAGATCGACGGTGCCTCCAACAACGGGGTGGAGCAGGTGCGTACCCTGCGCGAACAGGTGCAGTTCGCGCCTGTGAGCGCCACCTACAAGATCATTATCATCGACGAGGTGCACATGCTCACCACACAGGCCTTTAACGCACTGCTGAAAACCCTTGAGGAGCCGCCTGCGCATGTCAAGTTCATCTTTGCCACCACCGAGGGGCACAAGCTGCTGCCAACCATTATCTCGCGCTGTCAACGCTTTGATCTGCGTCGGATTCAGATTGCGGCGATTGTCAAACGGCTGAACTACATCTGCTCCCAGGAGGGGGTCACGATCACCGAGGATGCGCTGCTCGCCATTGCCCGCGGTGCCGAGGGCGGGATGCGCGATGCGCTCTCGGCGCTGGACCAGCTGATCTCGTTCAAAGGCAACCAGCTGACCGAGGAGGATGTCCTGGCGGTCTTTGGTCTGGTCTCCCGCAAGGCGCTGGAAACACTTTCAAGCGCGGTGCTGCAAGGTGAGATGCCGCGGATACTAAAGATGATCGATACCTTTGACTGCGCTGGTAAGGATATGAGCCGCCTGGTTGTCGAGCTAATGGAGCACTTCCGCAATCTGCTGATCTATATGCATGTCGGCGACCAGATGGCCGCCCAGGATGCCACCTTGGAGCAGATCGCCGTCTATGCTGAACAGGCCAAACTTGCTGACCCCGACCGCGTGCTGCAGATTACCGATCAACTCGGCGAGACCGAAGGGCGGCTGCGTTACGCGCTCTCAGTGCGCACCCTGATTGAACTCGCCCTGATCCGCTGCGCCCGTATTGCCCAGGCCGTGCCGCTGGATGCCATTCTCAGACGGCTGAACGAGCTGCGCGGCTCAGCCCCGGCCTCTGCGACACCCTCCAGCCCTGCTCCCGCTGCCGGCAATCCCGCACCGAGCCGGGTGCCGCCGTCCGCGGTAGCGCCACCGCCACCCGCAGTTCCTGCACCAACTCCCATCCCGCCGCCGGAGCCAACACCCATCCCGCCGCGGGAGCCAACACCCATCCCGCCGCCGGAGCCAGCACCCGCGCCTGCGGAGCTGCCACCGCCGGCCAAGCGCAAGAAGAGCCCGGCCGAGCTGCGCCAGGCAACGCAAGCCCTGCATGATGACCCTGCTCTGGCTCTTGCCCAGGATATCCTCAAAGGCGCGCGAATCATTAATGTTGAAGAGTAGATCAAGATTAAGACAGGGAAAATGTATCTGGAGAGACCACACAATGACCGATGATATCTACACCATGGGTAAAGAGCTGGATTTGAAAGCCGAGCAGGAAAAAACCTTGGCAACACCGCGGCTGCCTGCCAACCTGACCCTTAAAATCATGTTTCTGACCTTTGATCTGCTCTACGGCAAGGGTCGCTCCCTGCCCAAGGTGCTGGTGCTGGAGATTCTGGCGCGCTACCCCTACTGGGCCTGGGAGAACGGCGCCTACAAGCTGCTCTCGCTCTGGCATTGCGCCACAGGGCCGGTTGATCAACAGAAAATCAAGGACGCTCTGCGCCACATTGAGATGGGGCGCGAAGCTCAGGACAATGAACAGTGGCACATGCTGCTGTGGGCTGATCTCTGTCGGCAGCAGCAGATCAAGCTCAGCTGGTTTAAACACTGGCTGTTGCCGCGTCACATGACCTTTGTCTACTTTTATCTGACCCGCATCATGTACTGGATCAAGCCTGTCTGGTCATTCAGAATGAACGCGGCCTTTGAGTCGCATGCTGAACACGAGTATATGCTCTTCGCTCAGGAGCACCCTGAGTTTGACTCCATGGCAGTCGACTCAATCTGGTTTGAGTACTACCCGCGCCAGAAGAGCCTCGGCGACCTTATCCGCCGTGTGGGGCTTGACGAGCGCGACCACATGAACCGCTCGCTGGCCGAGGCCGCCCGTCTGGAGGGTGGCGGGAACTCCTGAGGTTCTAGATCCGCGCCTGGCGCGGAGTGAAGCAGTGCGCGAGTAAAAAGGTCGTGCCTTTTGTGCGGGAGCAACACCACCATCTCTTTAACTCGCGCACTAACACAAAGGTAACTTCTCAATAACCTGCCAGAGAATAAAGAGCACGCTTCCGGCTCCGAACTTCGCTTTTACGCCGTGACAGGGAAGTGTGAACAACAAACGGCTGCCCTGTAAGGTTTGTTGTCCACCCTTTCCGTGTCCGGCGTAGCTGCGAAGCGCGAAGACGGAAGGCTGCTCCAAAGCGATGAAGATCGGTATCTGAACTTCTTGTTTTTCGCGACAGGAGTTGAGAGAGCAGCAATTAAGAATAATTCGGCGCAGCCGAATTATCACTGTATTTTTAATGCCGATGAAACTATCAGAATGCGCGTGACACTCAATATTCATAATGATATTATTGCTACATGAATTTGGCTGATATTTTTTGGTATGGCGCTGTGGCAACCTGGTTTCTCTGCGCAGCGGGCATTGCGTGGTATTGCTTTAATGCTGCCAAGCAGATCACCTATGTGACCTTAGCGGATGGGCGGCAGCAGGAGCGGCGGCTGCCGCTGATGTTCCGTCTGATGCTGCCGTTTGTGCCCAACCTGAACACCTTTATCATGCGACCGTCATTTAAAGGCTCGCGTGATCAAGGTGAAAGCCAGTTGATTGCAGCTGGTTTTGAAGGGCTGCTCTCAGGGCGCGAGTTTGTGGCACTCAAGATTCTGATGCCGATTGTGTTCGGATCATTCTGGATTGCGACCCTCAAGCTGCTGGATACGCTCAATCCTGAGTCGCTGCTGGCAGGCAACACCTTGTATCTCGCAGTGCTGGGGCTGATTGTTTTTTACATCTACCCGGTCTTCTGGCTGAAGCGGGCTCTGAGCCTGCGCCACCGCTCCATTCAAAAATCGCTGCCCTTTGTGTTGGATCTGCTGACCCTCTCGGTTGAGGCTGGCATGGATTTCATGAGTGCGTTGCAGCGTAACTGCCAGCGCCGTAAACTCGATCCGCTGAACGAGGAGCTGATCCGCATGTCGCGCGAGATTCAGGTTGGTATCCCCCGACGAATTGCCCTCAAAAACATGGCCCAGCGCGTCAACCTGGCAGAGCTGAAATCCGTCACTCACGCGCTGATTCAAGCCGATGAACTGGGTGTCGGCATTGGCCCGATCCTGCGCATTCAATCCGACCAGATCCGGTCACGCCGCTTTGACCGGGCGGAAAAACTGGCCAACGAGGCCCCGGTCAAGATGCTGGGCCCCCTGATGCTTTTCATTTTTCCCGCTGTGTTTATTATCCTTCTCGGCCCAATTCTGCGCCAAACCCTGGAGCATCTCTTTTAAGCTATGAACTCAAAAAAATATACCCTTAAAATCACCGCCGGCCCGCGGGCGGGACAGGAGTATCCAGTCAACAAAGCCTCAATGAATCTGGGGCGCTCCAACACCTGCGCGATCAAGATCAAGGATCTCCTGCTCTCGCGCTCGCACTGCAGATTCGAACTCAGAGACTCGAAGCTGTTTGTGATTGATCTGGCCAGTGCCAACGAGACACTGGTAAATGGCGAGGCGGTTGACGAAAAAGAGCTGCACCACAACGATTTGATTGAGGTGGGCGAGTCAACCATCAAGGTCGTTGCTGACCCGCCAGACGATCTGATCCCCAGCGTTGAAGCAGCGCTCATAGGCGAGGGGGAGGTGTTGATTGATCTAGGGTTCAACAGCAGCAGCGAAAACACAGTGGATGATAAAAAATCAGCCCTGCGTCCAGTGCTATGGATTGCAGGTTCGATCCTGGTTCTGGTTATCGGTGCAACGTTGATCCTGACCCCGGGCAAAGAAAAGAGCAAAACCGTTGCCGCGTCAATTGTTAGCAACGAGGAGCTGCTGATTCAGTACGAGAAGGTCGAGGCCGACACGGCCAATATCTTTAAGTACAGCCTGACCATCACCCCTGACAACATGTTGAGCGCTGTGATCGACGATATTGCCGGCGACCGCCATGTGCGCAAAGAGAAGCGGCTGGATCAGGAGCTGATCTCCAACCTTACCAAAACAATTAAAGCCAGCGGATTTTTCACCCTTGACCCCAGCTACACAGGCTACGCCTCGGCCCCTGGAACACTCAAGCTCTGGAAACTCACCATTGCCGTGGGCACCAATGTGCACACCTGCCAGATTCGTGACCGGCTTGAGCCGGATGCCTTTAAAGCCTTACGCGAAATACTGGAAACATTCAGCAAAAATGAACTCGGTATCTGGGCCATTCAGTTTTCCGCTGACAAGCTGATCGAGCTCGCGATCGAGGCCCGCGCCATTGCAGATAAAAAGTTTGCTGAACTTAATGTCCGTCACGGCAACCTTTTCGAGGCCATCAAGAGTTACAAAGAGGCGGTCTTCTACCTTGATACAGTTAACCCTAAGCCGGATTTTTACGCGACGATTGTTGACAACATTGACCAGTGCGAGGTTGAACTGGAAAAAAGATACCGGGATCAGAACTTCAAAGCTGACCGCGCCATCAACCTGAAAGAGTGGCACACCGCAGCCACAGAGCTGAAGATCCTGCGCGAGATGATCCCCGAACGCTCTGATCCGCGCCATGCTGAGGCGACCCGCAAGCTGCTGGATGTGGAAAACCGACTCTAACCCCCCATTCCAATAGCTGATCGGACTTCCCCGAAGCCCGATCAGCTGCTGGATAAAACAGGTATAACATCATGATTAAATACAAAATGCTTCCCGTTATCGCGACTCTCTTTGCGCTCTCCACCTGCTTTGCCCAGAGTTCCAAGGAGCCAGCCACCTGCCTCATAATTCACTCTGATCCGGAGGGGGCTGAAATCACTGTCAACCACAGGGAACGCGGCATAACGCCCCTGACCATCACTGATCTGCCAGCCGGTAGATATCTGATCCGCGCCTCCCATGAGGGATACAGCGACAGCTTCGAGAGCACCACCCTGCAGCCAGGCATAACCCGCAATGTTAAACTGATGCTCACACCTGAGCTAGGGCTGCTGCTGGTCGACTCCGAGCCTGCCGGGGCTGAGGTGACGACCAAAGGTGTCTCCCTGGGAAGCACCCCCCTGCTGGTCACCACCTTGCGTCCGGGTGACCACCGGCTCTCAATCTCGCTGCCCGGCTTTCAGACAAAAGAGATTGATCTTACCCTCAATGGCCGCACCCCCCATAAGGAGGTGGTCGCGCTGGTCGCTGACTCGGGCACCCTTAATATCACATCCGAACCCGCAGGCGCGGAGGTGCAGATCAACGGCATCACACGCGGCAGAACTCCGTGCGAGATCGACCGCATCCCTGGCGGCAGCGTCAAACTGGAGGTCAGGCAGGATGGCTACACCCCCCACCTGCGTGATATCGCGCTGGCTGCCGGAGAGCGGCAGCAGGTCAACATTCAACTCGAACCACTGCCCGGCTCCTTGAAAATTGTCACGATCCCAGAGGGTGCCCGGGTCTATCTTGGCAATGAGTTCAAGGGTGAAAGTCCCCATAACTTTGTTGATATCACGCCGGGAAGCTATCGCATCCGGGTCGAACTCGCTGGCCACACCCCGATGGCGCGCGACATCGAGGTTGAGAAGGGCACCTCCCGCACAGAGGAGTTCCGGCTGACCGGCAACACAGGCATTCTCACCATCATCACCGCCCCCGCAGGCGCCACGATCCTGGTGAATGGCAAAAAGGCCGGCATCACTGAGGCTGACAAAGCTGGCACCAGCGCTGTCTCAAACCCGCTGTCGATTGGCGACATCATGGCAGGTGAACACGAGGTTGAGATCATCCGCCAGGGATACGCCCCCCAGAAACGCCCATTCACCATCATCCAGGATCAAACCACCGCCCTGCAGATTAAACTAGTGCGGCAGTTCATTCCCAACTATGAGGTTACCACCACCCGCTCTTACTACAAGGGCGTGATCGAATTTATCAGCGAAGAGGGGATCCGCCTTGAAACCGCGCCAGGTGTCAGCCAGACAATTCCCATGAGAGATATCAAAAGCCATGGTATTCTCAAAGAGGACTAAAGCAGCTAGCCGGGCAACCGAAAGAGTTTGTGATTAAGAGACCGCTGCTTTAGCAACAAACGGCTGCCCCGTAAGGTTTGTTGTCCAGCCTTTCCGTGTCCGGCGTAGCTACGAAGCGCGAAGACGGAAGGCTGCTCCAGGGCGGATTATTGTGACGTGACCGTAAAAGCGATAATGGAGTAGTGCAAGCATCTTGCTTGCAGAAGATATTTTCATTCAAGCTGGAAGCTTGAGGTACTTCATTCAACAAAGACGAGGATTGGGATTAGGATAATGATTAGGATTAGGCCCCCGCAAGCTCTCAATCGTCGGTCAACATCGTCGCACAGCATTGTCGGCCGCAGCGGTAGGGCTCTGCCTCCACCGCGCCCCACGAACGACCTTGCAGCGCAAGTGTAAACTTTGTCGTTAACTTTGTCGCAAACTGTGTCGGAGTGGAATCAACGCGCTGCGTTGTTTTTGAGGTGAAAAATCTTAGAAATGAAAAATGGGCATAGAAAACGAAAATGAATGATAGCCCTACGCTGCACCCACCTGCTATGAGCACCAACTTCGACGAATTCCCGGTTGATCAGATCCTGCCGCAGGTGTGCGCCTCGCTGGAGGCTGGGCGCAATGTTGTGCTGCAGGCACCCCCGGGTTCCGGTAAAACCACCCGTGTGGCACCAGCCCTGTTGCGTCAGAGCTGGCTGAAAGGAAGCAAGATCCTGCTGTTGGAACCGCGTCGTCTGGCAGCCCGCGCAGCTGCCGCCTACATGGCGCGCCAGTTGGACGAAGCAGTGGGGGAGACCATCGGCTATCACGTGCGGCTTGATCGCAAGATCTCGCGCTCCACCAGGATTGAGATTATCACCGAGGGACTACTGATTCAGCGTCTGATCTCCGACCCTGAGTTGCGCGAGGTCGGGGTGATCATCTTCGATGAATTTCATGAACGCTCCCTGGCCGCCGACACCGCGCTGGCCATCACCCTTGAAATCCGGCAGGCGCTGCGTCCGGATCTGCGGCTCGTAATCATGTCCGCCACCTTTCAGCCTGATCTCATCGCCAGCCACATCGGCCATGCCGATGTGCACACTGCCCAAAGCATCCTCTATCCAGTGGAGACCGTTTATCTGCCGCGCCCCTCAACTGCCGCGCTCCACCGTCAGGTGGCCTCCTCCGTGATGCGGACACTGGAGAGCGAGCGTGGCAGTATCCTGGTGTTCCTTCCAGGCGAAGGCGAGATCAAGCAGTGCTGTGCTGCGCTGCGGAATCAAGCCCTGCCGGATAACGTGGAGATCCACCCGCTCTACGCCTCCCTGCCGCGCGCACAGCAGGATGCCGCCATCGCCCCGCCGCGCGGGAACACCCGCAAGGTGGTGTTGGCCACATCGGTCGCGGAGTCATCCCTGACCATCGAAGGCATCCGGGTGGTGATTGACGCGGGGCTCATGCGCGTGCCGCGCTACTCACCGCGACTGGGCATGGCGCGGCTGGAAACCCTGCCGGTCACACGCGACCGCGCTGATCAACGCCGTGGACGAGCCGGGCGGCTTGCTCCGGGACTCTGCCTGCGGCTCTGGGATGAGGCTGCTGATCGCCAGCTCAAGGCCGAGTCAGAGCCGGAGATCCTCGACACCGACCTCACCGCCACTGTGCTGCAGTGCGCGGAGTGGGGTATGACCAGTGCGCATGAGCTGCCCTGGATGACACCGCCGCCCGCCGCCGCCTGGCAGCGGGCAGTGGGCCTGCTGCGCACACTGGAGGCCATTGCCGAGGATGCGGGCCGGTTGCGCATTACCCTCCGCGGGCGGGCCATGGCCCGCATCCCGGTCCACCCGCGGCTGGCGCATATGATTCTGGAGGCGGCGGATTACGGCGCCGTGGGGCGGGCCTCTTTCCTCGCGGCCTTGATCAGTGAACGCAGCTCACACGCGCGACTGCGCGAGTTCACTGATCTGGGCGCCCTGGCCGAATTTATCGAATGTAACCCCGATTCGTTCCCGGCGCGCTCAATCAGAGAGCTGGCGCAGCAGTGGGGCCGCGGCGTTAGCGCGGCCCATCGCAAGCATCAGTGGATTGATGACGGCTCACTCCTGGCCTGGGCCTTCCCCGACCGCGTTGCCCGTAAACGCGATAACCGCGGCGTTTACCTGCTGCGAAGCGGTCAGGGAGCAATCATTGACATTGCTGAGCCACTTGCCGCTGAGGATTGGCTGGTGGCAATCGAACTGCACGATGCCGGGGCCAACACCCGTATCCGCCTGGCAGCGGCAATCGACGAAGCTCAGGTTCATGAGCTGTTCCATAGCCATTTTGAAACTACAACCCTCCCGCATTGGGATAAACGTAACGAAACTGTGGCAGCCACCGAACGCACACGGCTGGGTGCCATCACAATCAAAGAGAGCCCATGCCTGAAGCCTGACCCTGAACAGATGGCAGCAGCAATGCTGGAGGGAGTTCGCAGCAAAGGCATCGACCAACTGCCGTGGTCCATGGCAGCGCAGAGCCTTCGCGAGCGGGTCACCTTCTTGAGCCGGGTGCTGCCCAATCAAGGGTGGCCGGATCTCTCCGACGCGGCACTCCTGGCAACCCTGGAGGATTGGTTCAAGCCTGCCTGCGATGGTCTGACGCGCTGGGCTCACATCCAGCGGCTGGACATGGCCGGGATCATTCTCGGTTATCTGGCCCGCCTGGGGTGTGATATGCGGCGGCTGGACAAACTGGCGCCCACCCATATCCAAGTGGCCAGCGGCTCCCGCATCCGGGTCAATTACGAAACCGATCAACCCTGTCTCAAGGTCCGTATTCAAGAGGTATTCGGGATGCTGAGCACCCCGAAAATCGCGGAGGGGCGGGTGCCGGTGACAATGCACCTGCTCTCACCGGCCCAGCGCCCGGTGCAGGTCACCCAGGATCTCGAAGGTTTCTGGCAAAGCAGCTACGCGCTGGTGCGCAAGGATATGCGCGGGCGCTACCCCAGACACTACTGGCCCGAAGATCCCGCGCAGGCCGAACCCACGCGGCGGGTAAAACCAAGGTGACCACGGTTTAGTGAAAATCGGGATGCGTATTTTGCCGCTTTACTATGATTGCTTCAAAGCCTAAACTAAGGGCTATTAAAGGAGTTGTTTGGCTATTGAATTTTTTGATCCAATTAGTGTTGCAACACCAAACTACTGAAAGGTATTTATGAAAATTCTCGTTACTGGCGGAGCAGGGTTTATTGGCAGTCACACCGTGTTGGAACTGCTGCAGGCAGAGCATGAGGTGGTGGTGGTGGATAACCTTTGCAACAGTGTGGAGGAGAGCCTCCGGCGGGTCGAAAAGATCACAGACAGGAAAGTTCGTTTTTTCAGAGTGAATATCTGCAATAAACTTGAGCTGCAGAAGGTTTTCAGAGAAGTCGGCCCCTTTGACGCTGTAATCCACTTTGCAGCCTTGAAAGCAGTCGGCGAATCCACCGAGCAGCCGCTGAAGTACTACCACAACAACATCACCGGCACCATCACACTCTGTGAGGTGATGGCAGAGAACAACTGTAAAAACATTGTTTTCAGCTCCTCGGCCACTGTTTACGGCGAACCACACGCCATGCC
Organism: Kiritimatiellia bacterium; assembly: GCA_028686345.1. GTDB lineage: Bacteria > Verrucomicrobiota > Kiritimatiellia > RFP12 > UBA1067 > M55B167. Next base: position 80,070 of record JAQUCE010000002.1, on the reverse strand, counting down.
GATCCGCGAGGATTTCCCTACCACAGGGGCGACCAACCCGTATGGCTGGTCCAAGCTGATGATGGAGCAGATCTTCCGCGATGTGCACACCGCTGACCAACAGTGGAACATCGTGCTGCTGCGCTACTTCAACCCAATCGGTGCCCATGAGAGCGGTCTGATCGGTGAAGATCCCGCCGGCATTCCCAGTAATCTCCTGCCCTTTGTGTCGCAGGTCGCGGTTGGCCGCTTGCAATGCCTCTCGGTCTTTGGGGACGACTACCCCACAATTGACGGCACCGGCGTGCGCGATTACATCCACGTGGTTGATCTGGCACTCGGGCATCTGCGCGCCATTGAAAAGCTCGCCGCAGATCCCGGCCTGGCCATCTATAACCTTGGGACAGGCAATGGCTACAGCGTGCTGCAGGTTGTCACAGCCTTTGAGCGGGCCTCCGGTAAAAAGGTGGCATACACGATTAAACCGCGGCGCCCCGGCGATATCGCCGCCTGCTGGGCTGATCCTACGCTGGCGCTCACAGAGCTGAACTGGAAGGCAGAGCGCGACCTCAACAAGATGTGCGAGGATGCCTGGCGCTGGCAGTCGATGAATCCGAATGGATTTGCTTGAAGCTTGTAGCGTGATCCCAATCGTCCACCAACATCGTCGCCCAGCATCGTCGGCCGAAGCTTGACTAGGATCATGATTTAGTTCGTGAAAAACGCGCCCTAGGGTGTAGTGTTGCTTCTATGAAGCAATTTGCGTATGCCAGGTGGTTGTTTGTCAAAGGCGCATCATGGGATTTCATAATCTTTGTTTGGCTCATCCGTCTTCGTCCCGCAACCCGGCTTCGCCCGCTAGCGAGGCTACGCCGTGGCATGGCGGAACTACGCCGGACAAGTTCCGCCAACCCTACAGTTTCAACTTGAGTGAAGCTTGCATGTCGCGCGGCAGGCGCAAGCGCGCGTTGGTGCGGGAGCAACGTAGCTCCGATTTCCAATCGGACATGTCCGGTTGGAAACCGGACCTACTGAGATCCGCTGCACCTTTGGTTGACGATAGCGGCGACGATGCTGGTGGAAGAGCGCGCATGATCCCAATCGTCCACCGCCATCGTCGCACAGCATCGTCAACCAATGTCGCTGGTAGAGCGACTGCTACATATGCGCTGCACTGCGGGATGCACGGGTTGTCGTTCGGTGTAGTAGCCGCTCTACCAGCGGCATTTTGCAGCAAGCGGCTTCTTTCGACTACCTTCGATGCCCTTGGTCTACCTTCGACTACCACACCCCTATCCTCTAACCCCTAACCCCTAACCCCTAACCCCTAACCATTACCTCGACCTGATGCTCGCCGCCGTCGTTGCGCAGCGGGATGCGGGCATCCGGCTGCTTGATGCCGTCAATCCGCACCCGGGTCTGCTGCAAGGGCTTAGTGCTCTTGCGGATGGTGATGTGATATGCGGTCTCGCGGTGGTGATAGTGGATACGGTAGAGATCCCACCCTTGTTCCGGCAGCCTGGGGTTGATCAATAAATGGTCGTTGTGCAACTCCAGCCCCAGAAGTGTTTCAAGGCCCAGGCGATACATCCAGCCGGCAGCGCCTGTATACCATGACCATCCGCCGCGGCCGCGGTGGGGTTCAACACCATAGACATCCGCGGCCATGACATATGGCTCCACGCAGTAGTGCGCGGCCTTTTCAGGGGTATCGCTGTGAAGGATCGGGTTGATCATACGGAAGAGCTCCCACGCCTCGCTGTGTTCACCGAGCAGGGCCAGCGCCATCACCGACCAGATCGCGCCGTGCGTGTACTGGCCGCCGTTTTCACGCATTCCCGGCGGATAGCCCTTGATGTAGCCTGGTTCAATGTCGCTGCTGTCAAAGGGCGGCGCAAAGAGCCGGATCATACCTGCTTCACGGTCAACCAGCTGGGCAGAGACCTCTGCCATGCCCTGGCGCGCCCGTTCCGGTTGTGCGGCCCCGCTGATAACCGCCCAGCTTTGGCTGAGCGAGTCAATACGGCACTCTTCGTTGGCGGCCGAGCCGAGCGGGGTGCCGTCATCAAAGTAGGCGCGGCGGTACCAGGCGCCATCCCAGCCAGCGTCTTCGATCCGCAGGAGCAGAGCTCCCGCCTGCTCCAGAGAAAACGCGGCGAAATCCTTATCTCCGCGCTCCTTGGCAAGCACGGAGAAACGGGTCAGGCTGTCGTACAGGAACCAGCCCAGCCAGACACTTTCGCCCTTGCCATCACGTCCGATGAGGTTCATGCCGTCGTTCCAGTCGCCACAGCCGATCAAAGGCAGTCCGTGGACACCGAAGCGCAGTCCATTGCGCAGCGCCCGTACGCAGTGTTCATAGAGGGTGCCGCTTTCATTCGAGTGGATCGGTGTCTCATAGTAGGCCTCCTCATCATGGCTGACAGGGCGTCCACTGAGGAATGGTATGGATTCATCCAGCACGCCGGTGTCGCCTGTTGCCTGGACATAGCGCATGGCTGCCTGGGGGAGCCACAGGTAATCATCAGAGAAGTGGGTGCGCACGCCCGCGCCTTGCGGGGGGTGCCACCAGTGTTGCACATCGCCCTCGACGAATTGGCGGGAGGCGGCCCGCAGCAGATGTTCGCGCGTCACATATGGTGCGGCATGGATCAGCGCCATGGTATCCTGGAGTTGATCACGGAAACCATAGGCTCCACCTGATTGGTAGTAGCCGCTGCGTCCCCAGTAGCGGCATGAGAGCACCTGGTAGGGCAGCCAGCCGTTGAGCAGCACATTGGTGGCCTGGTCAGGGGTTTCAACATGGACGCGGCTGAGGGTGTGGTTCCAGTGCTCCCAGACCGCGTTCAGCGCGTCGCGGGCGCCGTTGGGCCCGCTGTAGCGCTGCAGGCAGCTCTGCGCCTCGGCGGTTGAGGCGGCGGCGCCGAGGGTGAAGACCACCTCTTGCGACTGCCCGGCATCCAAGGTGATGAAGGCCTGCAATCCAAGGGCGGGGTCCAAGCCGGCGCCAGTCACATTGGAGAGGCGCTCACGGTGCAAGGCCGCCGGATCAGCAAGTGAGCCGTTGCGTCCGATAAACTCGTTACGGCTGCCTGTGTACGATCTTTCGGTAACGCTGCAATTGGCGAACACCACGCGGTTGGCGAACTCGCGGCTGTAGGGGTTACTGGCAAAGAGCGCGCCGCTGCGGGGATCGACCTCGGTCACAATGTGCATGGCATTGCTGTGGCGCCACTCGCCCAGCACCAGCTCATAAAAAGCGGAGAGCGAGAGCTTACGCTGCTGCTCGGATTGATTGCGCAATTTGATCACCACAAACTTCACGGGCGCGTCCATGGCCACATACACCCATGTTTCAGCGACGATTCCGGCTTCCTCATATTCGAAGACCGTGTAACCAAAGCCGTGTCGGCAGATGGTGCCTGACACACCGGGTGCAGGCAGCATGGTCGGCGACCAGAAGCGTCCGGTGGCTTCGTCACGCAGGTAGAAGGCCTCGCCACTCGTGTCGCTGATCGGGTCGTTGTGCCATGGGGTCAGCCGGAATTCGTGCGCATTCTCGACCCAGGTGTACATACTGCCGCTCTCACTCACCACGGTGCCGATATGCGGGCTGGCAATCACATTGCACCACGGCGCGGGGGTGGTTTCGTCTGGTGCCAGGCGGATTACATACTCGCGTCCATCAGGGGTAAAACCGCCGGGGCCGTTGACAAAGATCCTCTCAGGGGTGCGCAACGGGGTTGGCACCACGGGAGTCAGATCCGATTGTGTTGGGTGGAAGCGGCCTGGGAGGCGTCGGGTCGAGACCATGCGGCCAACCTGCTCGTGCAAGGTTTCAGCGGTGTCGGAGAGCACCACCCGTGCCACGGTCGCGAGCAGGGTCAGCTCCTCTTCCGACAAGGTTTCGATGCGGCGGACAAATATGCCGCCAGGTTTGTCGAGCAGTCCAGCGGCCGGTCCGGAGTTGATGGCGTCGATGATGCGGTCATTCAATGTTGCCCGGTAGCCGGAGTAGTCTTCATTGATGATCACAATATCGCAGGTGATTCCTTTGGTGCGCCAATAGGCGTGGGCGCGCAATATCTCGTGGATACGGTCGAGGCGTTTAAGGTCGCGGATACGCATCAGCAGAATCGGCAGATCGCCCGAGATGCCGAAGTGCCACAGCCTCTGCTGGCTCAGGCGGTTTTGCGCGATCACACTGGCTGGCGCGCGGAGGTGGTCGTTGGCATAGATGATGGAGCTGGCCAGCCGTCCATAAAGCTGGGTCTGGGCCTCGCTGACAGCCAGTTGGCGCATAACGATCTGGCTGTGGGACCAAGCCATTTCAAAGGCGCGTTCAACAAAGTGGCAGTCCTGGTATTTTTCGATCAAATGCAGTGCAGCTTCGCGGGTTGCGGCAACGCCGGTGACAAGGTGTGTGGTGATCACACGGTCAACAGGGACGACCAGCAGTTGGCGCACAGCAATGATCGGGTCCAGTACCGCGCCGGCGGTATTGGAGAGCGGGGCTGGCTCATCTCTCGGCGCGTCCATCGCAATTGGATTGGCAGCGGTGCGGCCACGGCCAATGAAGTTGGCGCGGTCGGTCTCGAAGGTCGGCGCTTGGTCGGCTTCGACCGCAATCAACAGGTGGAAGAGCCAGGGGGTGACATCTTCAGGGGAGCGTTTGCGGCGTGTGCATAGGATCGCCTGCCGATCCGGCAACACCTCGGTTTGCAGGAAGAGCTTGGAGAAGGCCGGGTGCGCTAAGTCGGCGTTTTGGGGTGCCAGGACAACCTCGGCGAAACTCGTCAATTCAACGCGGCGTGGACGGCGTGCCAGGTTGTTGAGGGTCACGCGGCGGATTTCCACGTCGTCCTCGGGCGAAACGCAGATCTCGGTGTGGGTCTCAAGATCATGGTCGCGGCGGCGGTATTCAGCGCGTCCCTGTGTGAAAATGGCCTCATAGTCCTCGCCCGGATCACGGGTTGGCTGGAAGGCCGCCGACCACACGGCGGCTGAGCCGACGTCGCGCAGGTAGATGAACGAGCCCCAGTTGTCACAGGTTGCGTCCTCCCGCCAGCGGGTGATCTCCAGATCATGCCAGCGGCTGGTGCCGCCGCCCGTGTGGGTGACCATTACGTGGTAGTTGCCATTGGAGAGGAAGTGAACCTCCGGGACCAAGGTGTCGGGATCGGAGAAGACGCGCATCACGGCTTCCGGTTTATCGTCCTTTGGTTCGGTGGCGGCTCCGGCTTCGCGGGCATATGGCTGCAGCAGTGAGAGCGCCTGTGGCATGCGCTCCTGGAGCAGCAGTTCAGTTGCACGCATAGCGGGATCAGCCATGAAGCGTTCGATCATCCGTCCGCCGACCAACAGATTGGCCATGGCAATCAGCCCCATGCCTTGGTGGTGGGCCATAAAAGCGCGTATGACCTCTCTTGTTTTATCGTGAGGCACACGGGAGCGGGTGTAGTCGATGGCCTCGTACAATCCATATGCGCCAAGGGCGCGCTCCTGGCTCACCAGTCGGCGCAGGTTCTCATAGGCCTCTTGCGGTGCGAACGGCAGGGCCAGCAGTGTGGCATAAGGCGCGATCACAAGATCATTGGCCAAACCGCGTTTTAACCCCATACCCGGGACACCAAAGGCCCGGTATTGGTAGACATGTCGGGCATCGCGGGCGTTGTAGCATGATTCAGAGATACCCCATGGAACGTTGCGCTGACGGCCATAGTGGATCTGACGGGCAATAGTTGCCCGGCAGGTGCGCTCCAAAAGCGTGTTGCGGTAGTGGGGCATCAGCAAGGCCGGCATGAGGTACTCAAACATCGAGCCACTCCATGATAGCAGGGCCGTGGCTCGCTTGTGTTGTGTGAGCAGCCGGCCCAGAGCGAACCAATGGTCAACCGGTGCCTGCTCACTGGCCACCAGCAGGTAGCTGGCAAGACGCGCCTCGGAGGCCAGCATGTCGTAACGTCCGGGGTCAAGGTGACGGGCACTGACATCATAACCGATGCTCAACAGGTTCTGCGCCGAGTCATAGAGAAAGCGGAAGTCCATCGCGGCTTCCATCTCCGCGCACACCCGCTCCAGGTTGGTGATGCTCTGGAGCCGGGTGACTGCCCGGCGTTGGGCCGGCGCATTGTCAGCGTCAGGTGTTTGCGCCAGCATTTCAAGGGAGAGGGCATGTGCCTGGGTACGGGTGCCCGACGCGAACAGATCTATGTCGGCAACATGGTCCTCGCACTGCGCCATAAACGCATTGGCCCAGGCTAGCACCTCGCCTCCCACAGGTTCGGCGGCATTACAGAGTAGCGCGGCGACCTGCAGGGTGGTTGCCAGCGGTGTGCGAAAGTCGCTCTCATCAGCGAGCGGGAGTCCCTGAACTGCGGTTTTGGCGGCTGCCAACGCCTGCGCCAAGAGTGGTGGCGCGCGGCGTCCGCTCTCTTGCCGCAACACACTCAAGGTGTCGCGCAAACCGGCCTTGATCTGATCCCGCGGGCAGAGAGCTGGTTGTTGTCGCAGGTCACTGAGCCCGCCCCGCAGTGCAACCAGGTGGCCTGCCAGGTTACCGCTGTCCACGCTGGAGACATAGAGCGGACGCAGGGGCTGCAAGTTTTGGATGTCATACCAATTGTAAAAGTGGCCGCGATAGCGCTCCAGTTGCTTCATGGCGCTCAGCATATGCTCGGTGCGTTCCAGTAGCCGCCCTGTTGACAGGTAGCCAAGGTCCCAGGCCGACAAATTGGCTGTCAGTGCCAGCCCCATGTTGGTGGGCGAGGTGCGCATGGCGATCTCGGGCGCGGGTGTTTCCTGATAGTTATCAGGTGGCAGCCACTGGTTTTCTTCGGTGACAAAGACCTCGAAGAAGCGCCATGTCCGGCGGGCAAGCGCCCGCAACCACTGTTTTTGCGCGGGGGCCAGCTCAGGGGTGGCGGCGCGGGGCGGGCGGCTGAGCCACCAGGCGATCAGCGGGGCGCACAGCCAGGCGCCGATCAGTGGCAGGCGGGCAAGGGGCTGGCCCGGCACCAGCCAGCAGACAGCCACGCCGGCCAGCGTCAAGCAGCCGGTCGGCCACATCTCGATTAAGAATCCAGCGAGGGTGCGCCGTTGATTACGACGCTGGTCTTGCGGCAGGTTCCAGAGCAGGAGACCGCGGCGGGTGATGCCAAAGCGCCCAGTGGCGCGGCAGCAGGCATCCAGGGTAATGCTGGCCTCGTAGGGTAGGCAGGCCAAGGCGAGTAGCGGCTCGGCAAAACAGAGGCCGAATGTGCTGCCAACAGAGCGCAAATGGAGATGCCACTCACTGGTCTCGGGCTTGCGTACAATGTTAGTGAGGGTACGCAGAATGCCGCTGGAGAACAGGATCGCCAGCACATAACCGGTGAAAAGCCAGGACCAGTCAGGTGTCACGGCCCAGCCCACAATCAGCCACACCAGTAAGGCGGGGGCCACGAGGCTGCGCCGGATGTTGTCGAAGATCTTCCAGCGGCTGAGGGCTGAGAGCGGGTTGGAGTCGCGCTGAGCCGTGCTGGTGGGCGGGCGCGGGAAGAGCCAGCGCAGAATCTGCCAATCGCCGCGGGTCCAGCGGTGCTGGCGGCTGATCTCACCCAGATAGGTGGCAGGGAAGTCCTCATAGACTTCGACACCGCTCAACAGCGCTGAGCGGGCATAGCAGCTCTCCAGCAGATCGTGGCTGAGGATTTGATTCTCAGGAAAACGCCCCTCCAGCACTTCGCGGAAGGCATCAACATCATAGATGCCCTTGCCAACAAAAGAGCCTTCGCCAAAGAGATCCTGGTAGACATCTGAGACCTCACGGGTGTAGGGGTCCAAACCGGTCGCGCCTGAAAAAAGGGAGGCAAAGCGGCTTTGGCCATCGGTCAAGCGGATCGAGGCGCGCGGTTGCAAGATGCCATAGCCTTCAACAACGCGGCGGGTTTTGGGGTCGATACGCGGCTGGTTCAAGGGGTGCGCCATGGCACCCACCAAACGGTGCGCCGCGCCGCGCGGCAACTCGGTGTCGGCATCCAGGGTGATCACGTATTTGACTGCGCGTAAAAATGGGCGGAAGCCGTCGATGATTGAAAACGCATCCTGCGCCTCGCCCCGTAAGAAAGCGTTGAACTGCTCCAGCTTGCCGCGCTTGCGCTCCCAGCCCATCCACTGATTTTCGATCGGGTTCCAAACGCGCGGGCGGTGGAGCAGGTAAAAAAGCGCGCGCTGCTCAGCTGTTTGGTAGCGCTCGTTCAAAGCTGCGATTCCTGCGCGGGCCAGAGCAATTAACTCCTCGTCAGCTGGTATGGTCTCACTCTCGGCATCGACGAAATCGCTGAGCAAAGCAAAGCCTATGTTCGGATCGCGGTTGCCGAGGTAGCGGATTTCAAGCGCTTCCAACAGCCGTTCAACGGTTGCCGCGTTACTGAGTAAACAGGGGATGACCACGATGGAGCGCTGGTCTGAGGGTATGCCCTGGGAGTAATCAAGCCGTGGCATCGGGCGCGGCGGGACGAGCAGGGTCGCCAAAAAGTTGACCAGCGAGACCCCCAGCGCGGAAGCGCCGATCGCGGCTGTGATCACAAACAGCCAAAAGTGCGGCGAGGCCATGCCCAGGCTGGAAAACCAGGGTATGGTGGCGGCGGTGGCCGCAGCGGTGATCATAAAAATCGGGCCAAGATATAGGAGCAGCGCGTAACGCGTGCACAGGCGCAAGGCGCATTCGCAGAGGAGGCCGCGGCACTTCAGCACCCGGGTGAGCTGCTGCGCGCCGCCGCCGATCAGGTAGTGGCCGATGTGCGACTCCCGGCTCTTACGCGCGTCATCATGGTCGGCGTGCGCTTGTGCCAACTCAACGACTTTACGTGCGACTGCTGCTTCATCTTGGTCGCTACGCTTGGCGAGGCGTTCGATAATATGGCGGTAGCGGTCGCGCGTGGCAAAATCCTGCTCTGAATAGGCGTTGGCTGGATCGCCGCGCAGGGTATGTTCCACGACGCTGAGGGTTTCGACAAACTCTTTCCAATCCAGCGCGCCAAGGAAGCGCATACTGGCGATACTGTTGGCAATGGAGACCTGCTCTGCGGCCTGCGCATGGCTATCGGCTTGCAGCTGCTGGGGTTCGTTGGTGCCCTTGTCGGCCAGGGCTTGCTCAACCCAGTTCAGAACAAAGGCGAGTGCCATGCCTTGGCCCCGTAATCGGCTGCTGAACTCTTCCAGGAACGGCGCGGTGAGTTTAGTCTCGCTGTCGGCAAATTCCGCCAGCAGTCGGATCAACCGTTGCGGCTGCTCGGCGGCGGTGGCGATCATGCGTTCGGCCCAGGCAATGCCAGCGTCGCGCTCGCGCCGCCGCCGGGCGATCCGCGCTGCCACGCGGCGCAAATTATCGATCAGCCCCAGACGCAGGGCAATCGGAAAGGCCCAGAGTTCGCTTAAACGCAGCGGGGTAATCTCCTGATAGGCGGAGACGAACTGGGTGACAGTGTTCGCCTCTAATCGTCCATCCAGGTGCGCGATCAGTTCGATTGCCATATGGTAAACCCGGGGAAAGCCGGCCATCGCGCCAGCTGTCAGACGAGGCAGACTGCGGCTGTAGGCGCGCGGGAGGTGAAGGTAGGCATCGTTGATCTGCTGCTCAACGAGGAAGAAGTTATCGAGCAGCCACTCTGCCGCTGGTTCGAGCTGGCGTCCCTGCGCCAGCGCCGCGCCGACAATGTCGTAGGAGCGGTACAAGGCGCGTTGATTTTTAGCCAGTTGCGGCAGGAGTTTGTCAGCCCCGCGTCCGGCTGCCACCTGGTGCTGTTGCGCCAACTCCTTGGCAAAGGGGGTGATCTGCTGTAAGCTGAGCAACTCGGCGCGCAAAGGCTCGTCCCGACCCAATGCCAGATCACGGCCGCGCCGTCCTTTTGCCAGGGAGGAGGAGAGAAAACGGATGGCTCTTTCAGAGAAAATATCGCGCCAACGCAGTTTGCTGTAATTGGGGCGGCGCATACGCCGAGAGCCCCCAAACCGACGAGGGGTGCGTGCTGAGGTACGCCTGGATGAATCACGCGTCGCACGAGAAAACAGTGAAGATAATTTAAAAGCCATAGAATGCTTGTAACTCAAGAGACCCTCTATGTCAAGGGCTTTAGTTGATTTTTGGCAAAAAGGTTGCCTAAGTTTCTTGTTATTTACGACAGGAGTTGAGAGAATAGCCCTCAGTTGGATTTGAGACTTTGCTCCGGCCAAGCGGCTCTGTGTTGCAAAGCAGTAGTGGCAAGGGATATTTCAAGCAATATAACAGGGAAGAGAAATATGAAAAAAGCAATTACATATCTACTCGCAGCCATTGCCGCGGCTGGAGCATATGCCGCCGCACCGGATCAGGTGGCTCGCGTCAGGTCAGGTGAACTGAAGGAGGCGCGCGCCTCCTGGTGGGGATTTGATGCGGACGACTCAACCACTGCATTGCAGGCCGCCATAAATTCTGGCGTGCCGCGGCTGATTGTGGAGCGACAAGCGAGCGCATGGATTACCGAACCGCTGAAACTTGTCAGCAATCAGGAGATTGTTTTTGAGTCCGGGGTTGAGGTGCTGGCTAAAGAGGGCTCTTTCAAAGGTACGGGCGACTCCTTGATGCTGCTCTCGTGTGTCAGCAATGTGACCCTGCGAGGCACGGGCGCCACACTGCGTATGCGGCGGGCTGACTATGATGCCCCGCCCTATCGCAAAGCAGAGTGGCGCCATGTCCTGAGTATTCGCGGTTGCCAAAACATCAAGGTTTATGGTCTGACTCTAGCTGAGAGCGGAGGCGACGGCATCTATCTGGGAAGCGTTACCGGAGCACCATCCAATAAAGATATTCATATTAAAGATGTGACCTGCGACAAGAACTATCGCCAGGGAATCAGTGTGATTTCAGCGGAAAACCTGCTGATTGAAGATACTGTTATGCGCGATACTGCTGGTACGCCGCCCGCGGCAGGTATTGACTTTGAGCCGAACAGCGCCAAAGAGCGCCTCAAAAACATTGTCATGCGCAGATGCCTGACATCCAATAACGCCGGGGATGGTTATGAGTTCTATCTGCCCAACCTGAATCAGCAGAGCGAGCCGGTTTCGATTCAGATAGAAAACTGCCGATCAGTTGGCGACCGTACAGCTGTCAGGGTTGTCACCGCTAATTCAAAGGCGGATGCTGTTAGAGGCGCGTTGGTTTTTTCAGATTGTGAGTTTAAGGATGCTGTCAGGGGGGGGATCGAGCTGGCTCGCAAGCCGGATTACGGGATGGCGCTGGCCTTTGACAGGTGTGCGGTTGCGGGGTGCGGGGCGGGTCAGAGCAACCAACTGGATATCACGCTCTCCAACCGTAATGGGGATGTCGCGGCTGTCGGCGGAATCCGGTTCAAGGAGCTGCGTGTTGTGCAACCAACTTCGCGGCCTTGGATTGGGTGGCGTAACAATATTTTTGATGTTGAATCCGTAACAGGCCTGACCGGAGATGTTGTTGTAATCTGCGGCAGCCAGACGCAGCGGATTGCCTTGACACCTGAGTGGGTTAAGGCCAAATTTCCGCCTCGTTTCAACGTGCGGGTAGCGCGTGTGGAGGTGGATTGGAAAAAGTTGGATGTTAAAGATGAAATAGACGGCCTTCACCCTTTGGAACCGATGCGGGTGCGAGGTCAGGGAAGCTACATCTTTCATGCGACTGCTAACAGGGAGGTGGTGCTCAAAGGGGTGCAGCAGCAGGTGGGACGCTATGGTGAGACAACTAAACCGGTGGTGATCAGCGGGCTGGATGGAAAGACTCTTAAAAGCAGTGCGATGCTGGCTTTTAAACAGGAGCTGACAATTCAGTTCAGCGCTCCGCAAACCGGGTTTTATAGGTTGGAGTTTGACGCAGGGCAGAATTCATTCCTGCTGCAAGCGGCTAATGTCCCTGTTGCGCTGGATGCAACTGTTCAGCCGGTGAAACTGATTGGAAGTCAAGGCACACTTTATGTGGCAGTGCCGGCAGAGGTCAAACTCTTTGCCTTTGCGGTCTCCGGTAATGACGGCGAGGGTGTTAAGGCCTCTGTGATTGATCCGTCTGGCAGTGTTGCCTGGTTGCGGGAGAGCCTCTTTGACCTTGATCGTTTTACTTTCGACGGCAACACAGCACAGAGCGGATTATGGCGGATCAAGCTGGAGCGTCCAGCAGCCGGCGGGTTTGAAGACTACAGCGTGGACGTTCTTGGGGTGCCCGGATGTCTCTTTTTGAATCCGAAGCGAATCTGGCATTAATTGCTGGCTTCGCACATCTCTCTTTACAACAATAACAGAAGATAGTAAATTAATGTCGTGTTATAGCATTTGTATAACGGGTTGCTTTAGAATCAGGGTTTATTAATGCACCAGGAGGTTTGAGTCAATGAAAAAACTTATGTTTGCTACAGCGTTTGCTTCGTTTTTCTGCTCTACAACGGTTTTTGCCGCTGACGGGGTTTGGTCCAACACAGCGGGTGGCACATGGAGTGTTTCCTCCAACTGGGAAGCGGGCATGATTGCCGACGGTGTCGGCAGCTCCGCCACATTTAACGGATCGGTGTCCGCTCCAGTCGTTGTCAACGCTGGTTTCACGCTTGGAATGCTGATCGTCTCTCCCTTCACATACGGTTGATTTGAATGGCAAGACGGACAATATCGGCTGTTTCACTGGTGAGGGAGTTGTGACCAACTTCACTGCTCCAATGCCCTGCCGGCTGCAGGGACGAACCCTGACATTCTCTGGATATGCCTACGGAACCGCTGGCGGAAGTATTACCGTGCGATCGGCGGGTACATTTGTTCTGGGCGGAGCAAACACCCTTGAACAGGTGGGTTACTCTGATACTGAGGTCACTGGGACACTGCTTGGTTTTGCGCCCGGAATTGTCAATTTCGGCATCGGCTGGCTGGATAGTATTAATCCCATTACGCTCGAATCTCAGGATGGCAAACCGATTCAGCTGGCACTGGGAACAGCGGCCAGGACATCCAGCATTAAAGCGGATGTTAATGGCAAAGGCGGGTTAACCGTAGCAGGGCCGGCCTCCTTGACGGTATTGGCCGACACCTCCTATGCCGGCCCGACCATTGTCAAGGGCAGCACCCTGACTGTGGGTGACGGTGCCACCTACAACGGTGCCATCACCAACTCCAGCTGCATCACAATCATGAGCGGCAGAGCACTCAATATTGAGAACAAAGATGCGATGACCTATCCGAACTCTATCACCGGTCTTGGCAACATCAATAAAAACCGCTCCTCTGAGATTGCCTTGGGCTCGCTGGATATGCAGGGCGGCCAGTTGAATATCAACAGCGGCAGCGCAACCATTAGCGGCGGCAGCAGCTCCAATCTGGCGATCAGGGTTGACAAAGGGCTGGGCCTGGTTGTCAACGGCGGCCATTTTATTGACTCCTCGATAAGTGTTGTCAGCGAGGGTGCGCTCAGCGGAAACACCTCCATCACACTGAATCAAGGGAGCAGCAGAAATCTTGCTTACAACAATAACAATCTTCTATCTGCTCTCAACGTAACTGGAGGCGATTGGCATTTCAGCTCTGACTTTGGTGCTAATAGCCAGAGAAATTTTATGTACACTCAGAGTGGCGGAAAGGCCAACTTTAATGTCTCCAGGGGAATGAATAACACCAACCGCGTGTATGGCGTTGTCAGCGGCGGAGAGCTCAACATCCGTTTTGTCAATCCCCCGCGCGGCCTTGGATTGAAGGTCGCCGGGGATGGCAGGGTGACAATGGAAGGCACGCAGCGGCTGGCCAGCGATGGCTGGTCGCATGACCTGATTTTGACCAACAATGCCCTTGTTGATGGGAGTACCATCCAGCTTATGAGCAAAGGCACGAGTGGCAGCGATTCCAGGGTTGAGCTGTCTGGCGGAACTCTGGCGTTCAATGCTTTAGACAACAACGCTGGCAACTGCGATGTCGATAATACCATCCAATTTAATTTTAACGGCGGCATACTCCGCCCAAAAGTTAATACAACAACCTATGATAATCCGCTCTATTCAACCTTCTCGGTGTTAGATGGCGGAGCACGGATTGATGTTGCTGCCAGTGGACAGTATGCTTTCCAGCCAACCCTCTACTCCGGAGTTTTCGGCAGAGAAGACGGCGGGTTAATCAAGAGCGGCATCGGGCGGCTTGATTTGAGCAACCATATGCGCTACACAGGCAAGACAGTTGTGCGGGACGGATTGCTGCGCACCCTGAGCAAGGACGCGCAACCGCTGGGCAGCAATACAGTGCATATCGAGCATGGCGAGATCCGCGTCCAGTCCGGGTCGACAGGCTCCGAACTCCTGGTTCAAAAATTTGCCAATGCCGCTCCCGCTGATTCGCTCAGCTTTGGCGGAGGCGTGGCCAGCCTGAGTTTGCACAAACCCACAGCCGGAACTCTGACGCTGGAGATCGGCCATCCGTCCGCCACACCTGACTCGGCTTTAAACCGTGTGGACCATGGCGTTCTGCTGGTGGCACCGTTCGGCGGGCTGGGTGCTGCAAACTTCGGCGTGAATGAAAAAATAATAGCCAACGGCGGCTTGAACACAACCAGCGGCATGGTAACTCCGTCTATCCTGGGTATCATCTGGGGTGGCAGCAGCTGGTACAGCGGCTCTTTTCTGAATTATAACGGGGTCAATGGATTGATTGATGCCACTTACACCACCGGGCTGGGCGGCGGCGCGTCCTCACTTGCAACGCTCTCTGCTGACACTGCCACGGGCAGCGTTCATGTGCATGGGCTGCGCCTGACCGGAGCTGACCTGACTGTTAACAGCGGCGAAACCCTGACCATCGGCGATGGTGTCAATCCAGCTGGCCTGATCCTTAATCGTGACTCTGCCGGCAGAAGCGCGTTGCTCGGGGGGACACTTGACTTTCAGAGCTCAGAGGGCATTATTTACATTGATAACTACAATGCGCCTGGCCATACCATCAGCTCAACCATTACCGGAGACAACGGGCTGACAATTGCAGGATATGGCAACAGCGAGATCCTGAACCTGACTGCGCCGGCCGGCAACACCTATCTTGGTGATACCCATATTCTCAATGGACGGGTAACCCTTGCCAGCCCTCAGGGCTTCAGCTCCGGTGATCTTTATATCTATGGCAGCGACCTGGTGGGCGGCTGCTTTCTCTTTAATTTTGCCGGCACCATCACCAACCCCATGCACCTGGCCGGCGTGGGTGGCCCTCTCTACTACGTCCACGGTGCGGTAACATTCCTCAATGAAAACGAGGGCGTAATTGATGCCCCGGTTGAGTTAATGCGCACTGCGCGTGTTGGCGCGGATGGAGTTGCGTCATCAGGACGCTTCTCCCAGCCTATTACCGGAACCGGCGACCTGGAGATTAACACTCATCGTGCTGACCGACCATCGGGCACAATTATTTTTGGCGCACAAAACAGCTACCAGGGACGCACCGTTATCAACCAAGGGACACTGCAGGTTGATGAAGGCGGCACTCTCGGTATCGGTGATGTTGTGAACTGCGGCACGCTGCTCTTTGATAACAGCTCGGCCCGAACTGTCACCAACAAGATTGAGGGCTCAGGCGTAGTGAAGAAAGTCGGTAGCGGTGCACTGACCCTCGCAGGTGCGGTTGCATGCGATATTGAGGTGGTTGCCGGCTCTGTTGTCCTCGCTTCCAACGCGGTTTCGCCGCAAGTCGGTATCTCCGGCATCATGGATGTGAACGGACAGAGCATCACGATCAACTCTTTGAGCGGCATCGGGAGCATTACCAATAGCAACGCAGCCTCGGCTGCGTTGAATCTTGATGTTGCCGCTGGCTCAGAGTCAATCTACTGGGGTTCAATCAACGATGGCGGCAACATCATTGACCTGAACAAAGACGGCGCAGGCACGCTGGTTCTTGGCGGCAGCAACAGCTACCAGGGAGCAACCACAATCTCAGAGGGCACCGTTAAACTCTCAGCCTCGGTTGGCAAGGTTCCCTACCGAAGCGATCTTGCCTATCAGCTGGATGCCAGCACCCCTGACACAGTGACCCTCTCTGGCGCAAATGTGGTTGCTTGGGCTGACTCAAGCGGCAACAACAACCATTTTGTGCAGGAGATTGGCGATGCCTACAACCAGTATCCTTCCTATGTAAGTGATGCCATCAACGGCAAAGGGGCCGTTCGCTTTGATGGCAACTGGAACCGTCTCTATGCCACCAACGTTGTTGACAATCAGACCGTGCTGATCGTCAACAACAAAACAGGACAGATGAACCTCTCAGGTATCTGGGGCAGCAAAGGGGCGGATTTTGGTGTCCGTGCAGCAAGTGCAGCCATGTGGCAGGATGGCGATAAAAATGATTTTGCGCGCGGCGCTTCATTCTATGTCAACGGGGTTAATACCCGAAGCTACATCCAGGGCACGCCGCACGTACTGGCCGCCACTTCGGTAGCTGTCAGAAAATTTGCAGGCGCGGTCGGCGATTACTGGGGCCATGTGACTGAGCACCGCTCCTACATTGGTGACATCGGCGAAGTGCTGGTTTACAAAACCGCATTGAGCAACTCGCAGCGTGAAGTTGTTGAAAGATATCTGAATCTCAAGTGGTTCGGCAGCACGCAGTCAACGGTGCTGACCAATGTCCTGCCGCAAACAACCGCTCTGGTCATTGAGAAAAACGGAGTGTTGGATCTGGCAGACTCGGTTCAGGCAGTTGCATCGCTGCGCGGTGACGGCCATGTTCTGAGCAGCGCGACAGGCGCGGCAGAGCTGAGAGTTGGCCTTGACAATCGTGATACCACCTTTGGCGGCAGCATATCCGATCTGGCTCTGTTTAATAAAGCCGGCAGCGGCATGCTGACCCTCACGGGTGTCAGCAGCTTCACTGGAGAAACCATTGTCTCGGGCGGCACGCTGCGCCTCAGCGGCGGTGCCAATCGTCTCAACCCGGCCAGCTCTGCCACTGTTGAGAGCAACGCCGTGTTTGATGTGAGCTACTTGCCGCAGACACTGGCTGCGATTGCGGGCTCTGGCACTGTCATGGATTGTGACGGTCTGATTGTCACAGGCTCTGTTGCACCGGGCGGGGTTGGTACGGTTGGGACTCTGACCTTCGACGGCTCGCCCTCACTCGCCGGCAATTACTCATTCACCGCCGGCCCGGGCAGTGCGGATTGCATCAATGTTCAAGGTAATATTGATATCAGCTCTCTTGCGTTGAGGATTGAGGATCCTGAGAAATTAACGGCGCTGTCCTACACCATTTTGCAGTGCAGCGGAGCCCTAAGCGGTACATTTACCTCAGATGACCTGCCGTCGAGCTGGAGCATCAACTATGATTACGATGTCGGCGTTGTCACACTCCACCGTTTGGTCGGCACGCTGATGATACTGCGATAGAGACGCGTTTAAGGCCAATCGCCAGGCAATTCGATTCGCGAAGCACTCCACTGTCGTCCGTCGGCGCGTTCACGGCCAGCCGTCCTACAGCTTACGGTTCGGGTGTCACCCGGTTGGCACGCACTTTGCGGCTCGTTTGTCACTCAGCTGGCGCGTTGCTTTCCGCAAGCAAGATGCTTGCACTACTCCATTATCATTTTAGGGGTCACTTTTCAATAATCCGCTTTGGAGCAGCCTTCCGTCTTCGCGCTTCGCAGCTACGCCGGACACGGAAAGGCTGGACAACAAACCTTACGCAGCGGTTTTGTTGTTCACAAACTCTTTTGGTTGCCCGCCTAAGCGACTAATTCGCATTTGTGCCTGCGCCTAAAACATGGCCCAAGCCTTTTACTCTTTTTTAGTTGTGTTTGCCTGATGCGGGTGATACTTTATGTCAATGAAACCTTACGATATTATAGTTTTGACAGCAGCCAATGAGGCGCAGGCCGGTGGCTACCGCGAACAGCTGGCCTGGCGCCGCGCTAACCACATGATCGCCCCGCAGACCGAGTGCGTGGTGATTACCGATCCTGGCGGGCGCCGCGTGGGCTCGCTGGGTGCCACGCTCAATGTCCTGGCCGAACTGGCCACCAGCTTGCAGCAGCGCGCCGGTAGCAGGACGAGGTCAATCGAAGCACTGTTCGCAGAGCGACGGATCCTGATCTGTCACTCAGGCGGCGATAGCCGCCGCACACCGGCCTACACAGCCCAGGGCAAGGTTTTCACCCCAGTGCCTGTCACCACCGATAATGCTCTGCCGCTGGCTCTGTTTGACCTGATATTGCGCACGCTCACGCGCCTGCCCGCGCCTGAGCAGGGGCATGTGCTGGTGACCTCCGGTGATGTGCTCCTGACATTTGACCATGGCTCAGTCGATTTTTCAAAGCCGGGTGTGACCGGTATTGCATATTTCGGTTCGGTTGAGCGCGGCTCCCGCCATGGAGTCTATGTGCCCGCCGCATTCAAGGGGGGCAACTCAACCACCGAGTGTCTGCCGGTGGCGGATTTTTTGCAGAAGCCGGATGAGAATGAGTTGCGTCGCGCTGCAGCGATTGACGACTTTGGCCATGTGGCGATTGACACGGGGCTGGTCAGCTTCGGCCCATCTACAACCGCCGGTTTGCTGCAGCTGTGCGGCGTGCGGTTGGGGCGCGCGGGGGTGCGTGTGGGCAAGGGGCTGCTGGCAGAGCTGATTGATGGCAGCGCGCCGCCATTGGATCTCTATGAAGAGCTGTTGATGGGGCTCTCGCCATCCTACTCCGAGGAGCGCTTTGTCGAGCGGTTTACCAGTAAAGCATCCGCTGTGGAGATCCACCGCGAACGCATGCGCGCACTTTATCGGGCCTTGCGTGAGATTGATTTTAATGTCAATATCCTGCCGTATTGTGAGTTTTTTCATATTGGCAGCAGTGCTGAGCTATTGACCGGGTTCTCCGGACTTTCGCGCACCGCGCAGGAGTATGGGTTTATGAACAACAGCGGCGCTGAGGTGACGCACGCTGATGATAGCGGATACTCTTTTGTTTTCAACTCCTATATCAACGCGCGCTTTAATGCGCGGCGCTCGCTGGTGGAGGGAGTTTATGCTGAGCAACCCCTTTGCGTGACACTGGAGGGGGATAATATTCTGACCGGCGTGCCAGAGGGGTGTCAGGTCGCGATCAAGCTCCCCTGCGGGCATGGCCTGCTCGCGCTTCCAGTCGGTGGCAAAGTGTGGGCCGCGCTGGTTTACGGTATCCAGGATGATTTTAAGAGCGCGTATGGCGGGGAGAAGAGCTGTCTGTTTCTCAATGCGCCGGTGGAGCAATGGTTGTCGGCCACTCAAGTTTCAGCGTCGAAGTTATGGCGCGGTGATGAGGGTGACGGCATGTGGAGTGCGCGACTGTGGCGCATTGGTGAGTTGAATGATGTCATGTCAGAAGCGGTGCGGATTGCGGCTGGCCAAGGGTTCACGCAGGGTGCTAAAGGGCGCCGCCACAGCTTGGCCGAGCTGCTGCCGCGGGTGAATCACAAACGTTTGCTGGAGGCGCGGCATCAGATCAGACGCAAGGTCAATCTGCTGAATGTGAGCAAGCGCATCGTGGCTGACGACACCCTGGCCGCAAGTGTGATTTGCAATGAAATTCAATGCGTCGATGATGCGGAGAGCGTGCTGCGGCAGATTGCGGATCTGATTATTGCCCTTGATGGCTCGGAGCATCTGCTGCGTGCCAGGGTTTTGCGTCTGGCATCCATGATATTGCAGGCGTGGCCACAGGCCGGGTGTGAGGTGGCCGCCGGGGTGGTGGACGCAGAGTCGGGGCTCAAGGCCGCGCTGGCCGAGGTTTCGAAGTCAGTGTCGTTGAGCTACACCCCGCTGAAAGGCTTTGACAAGGCTGCCATTCTGCATGATCAGGTGGTCTGGGTGACAACTCCGGTGCGGATTGACTTTGGCGGTGGTTGGTCGGACACCCCGCCGATCTGTACGGAGCGCGGAGGAACAGTTCTCAATGCCGCAATCACGTTAAACGGGCTTTATCCGATACAGGTGATGGCCAAATTAAACACCCACAACATTATCCGGCTTTCCAGCATTGATCTGGGAGAGCGGCAGGAACTGAGCCAGAGCGCGCAGGTGCTGGCCCACCATGACCCGTTCGACTGGGCCGCACTGGCCAAAGCCGCTCTGGTGCTGGCGGGAATCGTACCTGAGCGGGCGGATGAATCGTTGCAGAATCGGCTGAAGGCACTCGGTGGCGGGTTGGATCTAACCATCTTTTCAGCGCTGCCCAAGGGCTCCGGAATGGGCACCAGTTCCATTCTGGGGGCGGCAGTACTCGCCTGTCTGGGGCGGGTGCTGGGGGTTCCCTTCTCTACTGACCGCCTGGTTTACATGACCTCCATGCTGGAGCAGCGCATGTCTACCGGTGGCGGGTGGCAGGATCAGGTGGGTGGCATTATGCCTGGCGTTAAGCTAATCTGTACTGCTCCGGGGGCTGATCAGCGCGTCAGCCTGCGCTGGAGCGTCTTTGATATGCGGGGCGGGAGTGAGCTGAAAAGCCGCTGCCTGCTCTACTTCACGGGTCAAAAACGCCTGGCGCGCAATATTCTGCAGAACGTGGTGGGCGGGTATCTGGCGCGCGATCCAAAGGTGCTGCAAACCGTGCATGAGCTCAAGGTCTCAGCGCTGGAGACTAAAGAGGCGTTGGATGCCCAGGATGTCGAAGCATTTGCGCGGGGTGTGGGACGCTACTGGGAGCTGAAAAAGCAGATTGATCCCGGGTCAACCAATGCGCCGATTGAAGGGCTGCTTAAGATGGTTGAGGCTGAGAGCGCGGCGGCCTTGCTGCCGGGAGCGGGCGGCGGCGGCTTTATCTTTTTGATTGCCAAAAGCGCGGAGGCGGCGGCCCGCATCCGGGAAAAATTTGAGCGCAACCCACCGAACCAGCAGGCGCGGTTTTTTGATTTTGATATTGATCAGCAGGGGCTGAAGGTGACGGTGCTCTGATCATCGCTCCACCGGGGTAAACCCGGTGGTGGCGCTTGGCGGGGCGAGCGGTGGTGGCGTGGCGGGGTGGTGGCCTTGGCGATCGTGCGTTCGGTCTGATCATCGCTCCACCGGGGTAAACCCGGTGGTGGCGCTTGGCGTAGCCGGTGGTGGCGCTTGGCAATCGCGGAGCTGAAATGTAAAATCTAAAATCCAAAATTCTCAAAGCGTGATCTTCGCGGCATTGTCCCAGTTCGCCTCCGCGGCATTGGTTCCGATCAGGATGTTGAGTGCGGCGGTTGAGTCGAAACGGATATTTGCCAACTGCTCTGCGTCGATGGATCCATCCGCCCCATGCGCTGCGCTCGCATCAAACCAAAGTGCTTTGATGCCTTTGCGGCGCAGGGCGCGATCAAGTGTTAGGCACAGGCTGCTCCAGGGAGTGGAGGCAGCTCCGTCGATCATTACCCGTTGATTTGACTGGAGTGTTGTGAGAATGGCATCAATGTCAATGTCAGCTGATGCGTCCAGCTCCGCGGCAACCGCTGGTTCAACCATGGTCAAGGCCAGCGCGGCGCCGTAGATCGGCGCCTGCTCGCCAAGGGTACAGGGCTTGATTGCGACCAGCTTGGAGAGCTGACCAGCGAGGCCGGCCTCAAGCGCCGGGACAAAAAGATTCCAGTCAAGGGCCAGATTGCCTCCAATCACAAAGGCGTCGGCTTTGAACCCATTCAGCCAGGGGGTGATGAACTCCGCCAGATTGGAGCCGAACTCACGGAAGAGCGCCTGTGCAACGGCATTGCCGGAGAGGGCGGCCCGGGCAAGCTCCTTGCCGCCGGCGATCTCGCTGCCACTACGCTTTTTCCACTCGTTCACCAGCCAGCGGGTGGAGAAATAGTCATCGGCAATCCCCTCGCGGTAGGGCACATCCCACAGTTCGCCGCCCTTGGTGACCCCAACACCGCTACTTTGCGGTCGGCCTCGCAGCAGGAAAGATGCACCGAAACCAGTGCCGAGGGTCACGACAATGGCGTTCTCAAATCCCTTGGCACCGCCACGGAAGTACTCACCCATGGCAAAGCAGGCGGCATCGTTGTTGAAGATGATTGGTTTGGATGGCGTGAGCGCGTTACACAGGCTGGCCCTGAAGTTGATGCCGAACATCTGCTCATACTTCTGTTGGGCAGGCGTGATTTTGCAGATGCCCTCGCTGTAGTTGAATGGGCCGGGGATTGCCAGGCCAACACCGCGTACCGCATCTTGGCCAGTGATGGCAGCGCACTCAAGGATGGCAGCTTCAAAGACGCTCAGCACCTCGATTGGTGCGGCGTTGGTATTCAGGTTTTTACGGATAGTGCTTTGCGGCAGGATTTCCAAGGTGGTGTCATTCACCAAATCAAGGGTGATATGCGAGCCGCCGACATCAATGCCCATGCAGTATTGAGTTGCCATAAATATTCTTTCCTGAAAGTTGTCTATCGGGCCTTATTGCGGCTTGTTTCACAATCATCCACCGCATAGCGGCGGATATACTGTGTTGCTTTCAGTATATCCGCCGCTATGCGGTGGATGCCCATTTTTCACCGCTAAGATTTTTCACCTCAAAAACAACGTAGCGCGTTCATTCCACTCCGACAAAGTTAACGACAAAGCTTGCGACAAAATTTACGCTTATGATTAAGATTGAGATTAGGGATTTTCTGGGGACAGGCACTGATTTTCTCTTGCACTCCGCAGTGCAGCGCATGTGTAGCAGCCGCTCTGCCAGCGACATCGAACGACGATGCTGTGCGACGATGTTGACCGACGATTGGGATCATGCGGGGGCTCGTCGGTCAGCATTGTCGCCGTTATCGTAAACCGAAGGTGCGGCTGACACACTGCGCGCCTGATCATTGGCGTGTTGCGCAACTCATTTGGTTGCCTGACTAGCTGCTGCGGCAGGCTACTGATACCGGTCTCTGACACTGCCGGGCAGTGGCATGGTGCCCTCCCAGCTCGCTGGCCCGGCCCAAGGGATATCGGTATCATTCGGGCTATCCTGGATACATCCTGCGAATAAGGTCAGGAAAAGCAGTGCGGCCAGCACTAGTAAGGGAAACGACTTAGAAAAATACGACATCGCCTTTTTCCACGGTTGCCTGCTGCCAGTCGCTGAGGATATCCGCTACAACCAGATTTTTGCCACGCACCACCTGACGCAGCTTGATGCGGGTGATAAACTCGCCAGAGGCGCTCTGGTGTCCAGGGCGGCGCACATTCATCTCCAGTTGAGGGAGCTGGTTGGCACGCTCAGGGCCGAGCATCTCAGTGATGGCTTCGTTGGAAAACTCAAGGATAGCGAACTTCAGCTCATCATTGGCTTCAATGATTTTGCCTTTGTCGCCAGCGCTGAGCGCAGTCACGATAATTGCGTCAGGGTCGCCCAGCGGATTATTTTTCAAGCCTTTCCAGCGTTTTTCCCAATCGGCATTTTTCTCTTCCGCTTTGACCAAGTCTTCCTTGACAGCCACGAGTTCGCCGTTAAGGGTTTCGACCTCATTGCGGCTGTCAGCCAATTCAGCGGCGAGTTCACGCTTCTCATTGGTCAGGCGGGCAACTCTGGTTTCCAGATCAGCGACTTCACCCTGTAGCGAAGCAATCTGCCCGGCCTTTTCGGTGATCTCTTTTTTATCGGCGCGGCCAGCGATTTTGAGTGCGTTGATATCTTCAACCGCGGCGGTCATCTTATCGCGCATTTTAGCCAGCTCGGCGCGGGTGCTGTTAAGCTTGGCCTGCTGGACCTTGGCGCGCTCAAAGACATTGTCAAGCACTTCGACCATTGAGCCTGGACCTTTTGTCGCAGGAAGCTGGCTGAGCTCGTCGATCTTATATTTGCCGGTTACAGGGTCGATGACATAGTAACTGCGCAGCTGCAGACGCATCTTGGTGTTATCCAAATCCAAGGTGGGCAAGTTCTGTTGCTCCAGCTGGATGGGATAGTTTTGGAGCATCGGCTCTTTTTCGGGGTTTACCAGTTCACGGTCGGTAACCGTGGCGATATCTTTTTCTACGCTGGGTGGAGTCGAGTCGGCGGCATCTTCTTTTTCGATTGTTTTGGCCAGATTAACGACCGCGTTTTCGAAAATTCGATTCCTTTCAGTTAGCAGCACTCGCTTTTCAAAAAGCAGATGCGCGAACACCAACGAGACAACACTCAGTAACAAAATGATGATTACAAGTATTCTTAATGCTTTACCCATGTCAATACCTCTGAATTTATTCCTGTAAATAGATTTAACAACATCATCAAATTTACCTAAAATCGGGGTTTACTGCAACCAGAAATTCATAAATAAGGTTTTTTTTTGCATTTTGTTCGAAATTCCAGAGTTTCGGCGGCTAAAACTCGATAAATTGAGTTAAACGACCCTGATTCTGCGTAATTTTCGCAGCGGTTGGCACAGCAAAAGTGGACGAACAGCGTGGATATGAGAGAGTTTTGGCCCTTTGCCGCGAATTTTGTTTAGCCATTGAGGCACAGAGGGGACGGAGAGTGCGCTGCGTTGTTTTTCACGCACGTTTTTGAAAAACCTCACTCCACTCCGACAAAGTTAACGACAAAGTTTGCGCTTGCGCTGCAAGGTCGTTCAGGCGGCGCGGTGGAGGCCGTGCCCTGCCGCTGCGGCCGACGATACTGTGCGACGATGTTGACCGACGATTGGGGTCATGCGCGGGCTTGTCAACCAGCATCGTCGCCGCCGCTATCGCAAACCGGAGATGTCCGACCGCAGTAGCTCCGGTTTCCAGCCGGACATGTCCGATTGAAAATCGGAGCTGCGTTGCGTCGCATAAAAGTCTCCATCTCTTTAACTCGCGCATTCGCGCATTCGCGTACTCGCGCCTGTCGTACGACATGCAAGCTTCATCACAGTGGAAACGTGTAGGGTTGGCGGAACTTGTCCGTCGTAGTTCCGCCATCCCACGACGCAGCAGCGCTTGAGGGCGAAGCCGGGTTGCGGGACGAAGACGGATGAGCCAAACAAAGATAGTGAAATCCTTTGGCGAACAACCACCCGGCATCCGCTAATTGCTTCTGAGAAGCAACCCTACACCCCGGGGCGCGCCTTTCACGGGTCTGCTGCAAAATGCCGCTCATAGAGCGGCTACTACACCCCGGGGCGAGCCTTTCACGGGTCTGCTGCAAAATGCCGCTCTACCAGCGGCGGCCCATCTTTCATATCGCTCGCAGAGCGCCACCCGATGCTTTTGGCCTTTAAGTTAGCCCACTTTTTTTGCAGCGGCCTCTATCTCAGATCGCTGACCTCAGCTATTTCGGCGCGCTTGGGGCAGCAGCTATGCCACGTAAGCTTATATTAAGGTGTAAAATACCATGGCTGACTACACTTGTATGCACTTTTTAGAAAAAAGTGATGATTTGAAATTGACCAAAAGCCACGGTTAGAGTATAAAGCACAGTATGAGTTACATAAGATTTCATAGATTTCTGTTGCTATCGGTCACGGCCATCTTTGCCTTAGCCCTTACTCCTAGGCTAAAGGCACAGGAGTCAGAGACCGATGCAGAGCTTAAAGAGGAACTCAAATATATAGAGTTACTACAGCAACTGCGTATGCCGGACATTGCGGAGCAGGTGATTGCTGAGGTTAAAAGAGCATATCCCGAAGCTGGACCGCAGCTCAAGGTGCGTGAATTTCAGGGATTGCTATGGCAGGGCAAGTTTGATGAGGTCAAGGCGCAGATTGACGCAATGGCTGACAAGAACAGCCCTGAGTTCTGGGCGTTGACGCTGGCAATGGCGGACGCGTATTACGCTTTTCAGCGCTATGCCGAGGCGGATGCGCTCTACCAGGAGTTTTTCAAAAAAGTGGCCAAGCCCTCTGAAGCGATGCACTCCTTTTATCGGGACTCGGCTTATAAGTATGCGCAGATGCTGCTTTATTTGGGCAAGGACGCGGAGGCGCTGAAGGCTTACAAACTGTTGTCCAACGTGAAGCTGGAGGAGGGGCGAGCTCGGAATGTGAATGCTGACATGGCGGAGCTGATGTTGAAGCTCTCAGCGGAAAGCAAGGACAAGGGCGCCAAGGAAGCGATGCTGAAAGAGGCGGAGGCGCTGGCGGACAAGCTGCTTTGGAAGCAGGATGTCTGGTTCGGTAAAGCGATTGTCATGAAGGCCCATGTTGCGATGTTGCGTGGTGACATCAAAGGCGCGCAAGCACTGGTGGAAAATTACATGCCGCAGCTGAAGATCATCCACGACTCGCTGTTGGAAGAAGATCCTGACGGCACACGGGGCTGGCTGCGGATGAGCCCAATGCCTGAGTGCCGCTATCTGCTGGCGTTACTGCTGCTGAATGAGGCCAAGGCGGAGATGCAGAAACCCGCCCCGGATGAGGAGCTGATCAAGGCCTACTTTCTGGGAGAGCGCGATGCCAGGACCAAGCGGCGGGCTAACAACGGTGCTTTTAACCACTTTATCAATGTGTTTATCCGCTTTCCTGAGAGCCAGTGGGCGGCGGAAGCCGGCGAGCACTCCAATGAGATCCGCAGTATTATCAAAGATCGCTACAATGTCGATATCCCCATCCAGGTGACCCCGCAGCAGATGGAGCGGGTGCGCTCCATGCAGTTTGCCGGCGCCAATCTTTTGTTCAGCCAGAATCAGTTTAAAGAGGCGGCAGAGAAGTATCTGATCGTATTGAACCAGTTTCCGGAGTCCATGGAGTCGGTCAACGCGCTCGGCAATCTTGCCATCTGCTATATTGAGGGCGGTGCCGACGATGAGCTGATGGCTGATACCGTGGTGGGGCATCTCTCCGAGCGTTTTGCCACCAAGGAGGATTTGATGAAGGCCGCTGGTGACCAGGTGCGTAAGATCGGGGATTATTACGGCAACAATAACCGCGATGACAAAAAGCGTGAGGTTTACGCCTTGTTCTTCCGCGATTATCCCAAGCACTATGCTGCGAGTCAGTTGGTAATGAGCTTTGCGGAGCGTGAGTTCAAAGCCGAGAACTACGTTGGCGCTAAAGCCTACTACGACAGAGTGATCACCGAGTACAAGTCATCCACCTATTATCATGACGCCTTGAACCGGATCACGCAAATTTACAAGGCTGAAGGGAACTACTCCAATGAGTTGAGCACGCTGGAGTTTATGATTGACGAGCTACAGAAGGGCGAGCGTCCGGGCCATAACCTGACGGTTGCGAAGTTCCGCCTAGCTGATGCTGAGCGCTCATATGGCGCATATCTTTTGAAATCAGCCACCAACGAGACCGATGAAGTGGTCCTGCAACAGGGTGCCCGCTTACTGGAGAAAGCTGCGAGCAGCTTTGATTCAGTTGCAAAAATGCTGGCCAATCCGGAGGCCTATCAGAAGAACGCCGAGGAGAGCGATCGCAACCAGCAGATGCGGGAGCTGGCCACATTCACCAAAGGCGTTGCTCTCTCACAGCTGCAGTACCCCAAGGACAAACTGGCAGAGTTCCGCAACCAAGCGGCTGCCGCGTTTAAGGAGTTTCTCGCAATTTTCCCCAAGAGCAAATACGCGCCTAAAGCTCAGTTACAGCTCGGCACGTTGTACACGATCCTTGCGGGCAGCGCCACGGATGAGGCCAAGCAGAACCAATACAAGGAAGAGACCCAGAAGGCCTTTGAAGCTCTCAGCAAAAATTACCCCGACTCCGACGAAGCCAAAAACTCGGTTCCAATGCTGGCAGCGAGTTTGATTGAAATGGGGCTGCGCGGTGAGGGCGTGGCCAAATACCGCGAGATGTTCATCGGAGGAGGCAAATACACGCCAGGGCAGTACAACGCGGCCGGTAACGCCCTGCTGCAGGCACGGGAGGATGCGCTGGCTTTGGAGGCCTATAACAAGGTGCTGGACGAGTCTAAGGAGTTTGCCTTGATTGCTGAGGCCAAACTGGGCAAAGCCAAAGCGCTGATTGGCCAGAAGCAATACCGTGAGGCGCGCCAACTGTTGGCAGCGTATGTGGCTGATCCCGAGCTTTCGAAGTTAGTGCAAGTGGTGGACGCCCACATGCTGCTGGCCGAAGCGGCCAGTGAAGAGGGCAGGAGTGAGGCGGACAACGATCTGCGTAAAGACCTCTTCAACCAGGCGGTTGATTCACTTAAGCTGGTGCGGGGCTACCGCAAGACCAAAGCCGAGATCGCCGAGATCGATCTGGCCACCGGCAACATGCTGGTGCGCAAGATGGAGGCTGAGAAAAAGCTGGGGCTGGATGACCAGGCAGCTGCGACGCGCGGCACCGCGATTGTGGCGTTTATGACCATTATCGACCGGTTTGATCCCGGTGATGCTATACTGGCACCCTATCTGGAGAAGGCCTACTTTGCCTTCACCCCCCTGTTGCTGGAGCATAAAGCCTATGACCAGGCCGTGGAGGATTGCGAAACATATCTCAAACTCTTCCCGCAGGGACGCTATGCAACTGATATGCAGAACTGGCTCAACCAGGCGAAAATCGGACAGTAGGCAAGTGGATGGCAACGAGTTTTGAGGAATAAATAAGGAATGAGTATGAGAAAAAGTATTGAAAGAGTTCTTTTGACAGCCCTGCTGCTAACAGCAGGCGCCGGGATGGCCGCCATACAGGGCACGATTGTCACGACTGACGGGAAAAGACTGGATGGCGAGATTACCTGGAAGAGCCGCGACAAAGCCTACGGCATTCGTGCGTCAGGCCCGGGCAATATTGAGCTGACGCTGGAACGGGATATGATTGCGCGGCTGCTCATCCCCAAGCCGGCGGAGTTAACCGCAATTGAAGCGAGCCTTAAGCGCGGCGAGGGCGCCGCTGCCGCCATTCCTGTGCTGAACAAGATTATCAACGACTACTTCATGCTGATCTGGGACAGGCCGGCAACACGTCTGCTGGCCGAGGCTTATGTCAAAGACAATGACCCCTCTAATGCAATCAAGGTCTGCGAGCGGGTGATCGCCGCTGATCCAACGGCTGCCTATCAAGGCGATATGGCACCCGCCTACTGGGCAGCGCTGCTAATGGGTGACCGGACAGCCAGATTGGACGATCTGATTACACAAGCGGTGAAAAACGCGGATCGTTCCGCTTCCGCTTTTGCACTGATTATGCGTGGTGATATGATCAGGAAAGATGGCGACACCAATGAGAGCGCCAGCAGGGCTTTGCGTGATGGCTATTTGCGCGTGATTACGCTTTACAGCGGAATCAAGGCCGCGCAGCCGGAAGCGTTGTACAAGGCGGCCAAGTGCTTTGAGAAACTGGGCCATTCATCGCGCGCTGATCAGATGCGCACAAAGTTGAAAGGGGAGTACAGCTCTTCTGAGTGGGCTCTCAAATAAACCGCAGGTGTGCCCCGGACGGGGCATAAACAAAAGTTTTGTTAGTCAACAGCTAACTTTAAAAAACACGAGTAATAAAAACACAAGAGGTAACAATGAAAAGACTGATTTTGTCAGCAGTAGTGTTCACAGGGTTGATGCTTGGGAGTGCGCCGGTCATGGCGCAAGATGTAGATGCGCCAGCTGCCGCTGCCGCTGAGGGCGTATTGGTCGCCGAAGGAGGCGCGGCAGGGGCCAGACAGGCGCCTAAATCCGCCGGGTTCTGGGCTGTGATTGTGGGTTCAGGATGGCTGGGAATGGTGTTGTGGGCAGCTCTGTTTGGTTGCGGCGGCGCGGCAGTGTACTTTATTGTTGACTGTTCAGTCTTGATTCGCCCGCAGAAGGTCATGCCTGAGACGCTGATCAACCGCGTGAAAGAGGGCATGTCCGAGGGTGATGTGATGAAAGCCCTGCAAGCCTGTGAATCCGAGCCCGGACCACTGGCCAATATTCTAACCGCCGGCTTTTCGCATGTGGAAGAGGGCTTCGACATTATTCAGGAATCGATCATCGCAGCCGCTGACCTGGAGACTGAGCGACTGATGCAGCGTCTGACCTGGATCTCTGTCTGCTCCAACCTCTCGCCCATGTTGGGGCTGCTGGGTACCGTGCAAGGCATGATCATGAGTTTCTCCACCCTGGCCACAGGCGCCCCCGATGTCGGCGCCCTGGCAATGAACATCTCGCAGGCGCTCTGGACTACCGCCGCCGGTCTGGCGATTGCGATTCCCTCAATCACTTTTTATTACGCCATCCGTAACAATGCCAACCGTTTGGTCTTGCGCATGCAGGCGATGACCATGGAATTGATTAAGGATTTGCGCAACGTCGAGATTGTTAGCGACTAAATCCGTCCGTGGCAGCTGCCGCCCTTTTAACCGGGCTTCAGTTGGCTATTGATCATAGGATTGCCATGTTTTAAAGCGCGGCAGTCGGGCTGTCATTTGTGGCTGCCCGACTGCGAAGTGCGAATTTAACTGCCTATAGCAGACAAAGGAACCGAACCATGCACAAAAGAAGACATAGCTCAACCGAGACGTGCGATGTGGATATGACACCGATGATTGACGTTGTGTTCCAGTTGATTATTTTCTTTGTGGTCACGCTTAAAATGACATCTGACCGCAATGAGGAGATCATGCTGGAGGATGGCAAGCATGGCGTGACGCTGACACAGGATAATATGCCGCCAACCACGCTCGAAATTGAGCTGGCGCGGGGTGGGCGCATCTCAATCCATAATGCGACGCTGTCGAAATATCAACTGCAACAGATTCTAAAAGCCCGCGTCAACCGCAACGGAAATGAGTTTCCCGTGTTGATTCGCGCAGACCGCAAAACTGCGCACGAAAAGGTGCGCGAGGTTATGGATATCTGCACGGGCGTGGGAATTTGGAAGCTGTCGTTCGTGGCTATTCAAGAGCATAAAGCAGGGAAAAAATGATAAATGCCAGGAGGCTTTAGATGGCTTATGTAAGAAAACAAAATAAAGGAGAGACCCCGAAACTGGACATGACACCAATGATTGATGTTGTCTTTCAGTTGTTGATTTTCTTTATTGTGACAATTAAACAGGAGGACATCCTGTCAAAACTTTCCGCAGCTCGTCCAGCTGCGGATCCAAGAGCGCGAAAAGAGAATCAGCCCGAATTGATCACAATCCAGGTCGCGCCCCAGGGGTTTATTTTGAATGGACGGCCTGTCTCTTTAGTGGAGCTTGACCGCAGGATCAAACGTTACGCCGACCTGAGCAAGACGGCGATGATTGTCATTAAATGCACCGCCGACTCACCGCATGCCTTTCTGGTGCAGTCGTTGGATATCTGCAACAAGAATGGCATGACCAACCTGTCGATCTTTAGTATCTGACAAAAGAAGGGTGGAACACTATGGATTTCAATGAGGTAGATGCGAATCTCGCAGAGATCGCCGAGATGTATGGCAATGAGTCCTACATCAAGCGGATGAAAAAGCTCTTCACCGGCTTAAAAGCGCCGCGTGACTCCAGAGCTTATAAAGTGGCGATGATTGAAATTCAGCGCCTCTCCGCCCCGATTTCAGCTGTTCTGTTGCCGCTGCTCTCGGTTCTGTTGCTGGTTGTGTTGTCGAATGCTTCGGTCACCGATGACCGGATTATTGAGACGCAGATCATGGAGGCTGAGGAGATGCAGGAGCTGGAGGACGTTGAAGTCCTGGAGAAACCGCCTGAAGATATGGAGCAGATCGAGATTGACGTGCCTGTTGACACCCCGAATGTGAGCGTCGAGAATGTGCAGGACACTCCCATGAGCCCCCAGCCTCAGGAGTTTGACACTGTCATGAATGTGAAAAGTCCCGTGATTCTTAAAAATATCTATGGCGATATACGTAATACCGGCACCCGTGGCGCCTCACTGGCCCGTTTTGGCGGCGATAAACAGACCGAAGAGGCGGTGATGCGGGCACTGCGCTGGCTCAAGAAAAATCAGAACGCAGATGGAAGCTGGAGCAAGAATAAGGTCGCCATGACCGGCCTGGGAGTGCTGACCTTCTTAGCTCACGGAGAGAAACCCGGTGACTCGCCGGAGTTTGGCGAAACTGTGCGCAAGGCTCTGGAGTATCTGATGAAGGTACAGCGCGACAACGGTTTGCTGCCAGGCGGCGGTAACAACTATGATCACCCCATTGCCTCATACGCATTGTGCGAGGCCTACGGCATGACCCTGAATCCGAATGTTAAGTATGCCGCCGAAAAGTCGCTGGAGCAGATTATCAAAGGACAGCACCCAACTGGCGGCTGGACCTACAAACTCTTCCCCGGTGTCGACCCCGAGAGCGGAAAATACCGTGATGACACCTCTTATATGGGATGGTGTGCCCAGGCGCTTAAAGCAGGCAAACTGGCGCGGCTCGATGTTGACGGGCTGGACAAGTCGATGCGGGACTCGGTTAAGGGTTTTAAGGCCAATGCAGCTGTGAATGGCGGGTTCGGTTATACCTCGCCTGGCAGCGGTGGATTGACCGCCGTGGGTGTGCTGTGTTTGCAGCTGCTGGGAGCTGGCAGCGACACCACAGTGCGCAAATCACAGGATCTGATGGATGGGTGGAGTATCGGAGAGTTTGATAAGGAGAATAAGGTCGGCGGAAGCCCGCAGTACTATTTTTACTACGCAACGCAAGCCAAATTTCATGCTGGCGGTAAGCGCTGGGCCAATTGGAACGCCGAGATGAAGCCGGTTTATATCAAAGCCCAAAAGATTACAAAAAACGCGATCAAAGATATGAACGGCAAAGATCAGGATATTGGGTGGTGGGAAAACGTTGACGCGCACACCGACCGTCCGGTGATGGACACCTGTCTGGTAGCGCTTCAATTGATGGTATACTACCGCAACCTGCCAACCACCAGCCGCGAAGCGGTCCAGGTTGAAGCGGAGATCGAGGCTACCTCAACCGACACCGGCGATATTGAGGTTGATGTCGGGAATCTGTAATACGGACGCATGTGCTTCGGCCTTTAAGAGCCACGCACAGTATATCCGCCGCTATGCGGTGGATGATTGCAAAGTATATCCGCCGCTATGCGGTGGATGATTGCAAAGTATATCCGCCGCTATGCGGTGGATGATTGTAAAGTATATCCGCCGCTATGCGGTGGATGATTGCGAAGTATATCCGCAATGATGCCACAATAAACAACTTTTGGGAAAGAACAATTAATAGTTTTTTCTAGCCGCTTAAGCGATTATGGGACGCTACTGAGAATTTATATGCTTTTTTCGCTTTTTTTGGCGCTGAAATACTTGAAACCCAAGCGCACTGTCACATCGGTAGTCTCGCTGATCTCGGTACTCGGTGTTGTGCTGGGTGTGGCCATTATCATTATTGTGCGCGCAGTGATGACCGGTTTTGGCGACATGTGGCAGGAGAAGATCCTGGATTTCAAACCCCATATCATCATCCGTGCGTTCGCGGGCAAGGTCATCCAAGATGAGGAGGCCCTCTGCCGCCGGCTGGAGCTGGTGGAGGGGGTCAAAGCCGCCTCACCGTCACTGGAGACCAGGGTGCTGGTGGAAAATCACCGGCGCGTGGTGGCCCCAGTGCTGATCGGAGTGGATCCGGTGCGCGCGAAAAATATTATGCAACTGGAGCACATGCGCGCGGGTGAGTTTGATGTGACCGGTGACGCCGTGGTACTGGGCACTGATCTGGCACAGGAACTTGGGGTGGACGTTGGCGACGATCTGCTCGTCTACTCGCCTATGAATCTGGTTTCCACGGATGAGGTCTACTTTCCCGACCGTTTGATTGTCAAAGGGATCTTCGAGTCAGGGCAGCGTGACTTTGACTCTGGTTACATTATCACCTCGCTGGCCGTGACGCGCGACCTGATGGGTATGAGCTCAGGGGTCTATTCCATCCACCTCAAGACCGAACAACCCGCCAATTTTGAGTTTTTCAACAAGGTTGTGGGACGGGTTGAGGATATCACACCCAATTTTCAAGTCCAGACCTGGCAGGAGATCGACCGCCAGATTTTCAATGCTTTGGCGGTTGAGAAAAATATGATGGTGATTCTGCTGATGTTTATCACGGTCGTTGCTATTTTCTGTGTCACCAACACCTTGATTGTGCTGACAGTGCAGAAAACCGATGAGATCGGCCTGCTCAAGGCACTGGGTTTCTCTTCGCGCCAGGTCATGGGCGCCTTTGTGATTTACGGCTGGATCCAGTGTCTGATCGGAACCTTGCTGGGGATCGTCGCGGCCTTCCTGATTTTGTACAACTTGCAGTCCATGGTGAATGGGCTGGGTATGCTGGGAGTGGAGGTCTTTCCCAAGGCGATCTATGGGCTGAATGCCATCCCCTGGCGGATCATCCCCTCTGAGGTGGTGAATGTGGCGATGTCGGTGATCATGTTCTGCACGGTCGCCAGTTTCCTGCCCGCCTGGAGAGCCGCGCGCATGGATCCTGTTGTTGCGCTGCGTAAGGAGTAGAGTTGCGGGAATGTCAGGCGGATGAGCCGTGGGCCGCTGCCGTGGAAAGAGGCAATCAATGCTGGAAGCGAAAAATTTATTTAAAACCTATACTCTACCCCATCAGCAAGTCAGTGTGCTGAAGGGTGCTGGGATAGCAGTTAGAGAGGGCGAGCGCGTCGCAGTTGTCGGACGCAGCGGTGCCGGCAAAAGCACCCTGCTGCATGTGCTGGGCGGCTTGGATCGCCCTGATTCCGGCGAGGTGCTGATTGACGGGATCCCGCTGTATAATATCTCGCGGCGTAAAAGAACGGCGGTGCGAGCCGCCCGGATCGGTTTTGTTTTTCAGTCATACCACCTTCTGCCGGAAATGGATGTGACCGAGAATGTAATGCTGCCCGCCATGACCGGAGTTCTCAAAATCACTCGCTCCGAGATGCGCGCGCGCGCACTGGAGCTGCTGGCGCGTGTTGGACTGAGCGATCGTGTTAGTCATATGCCAATGGAACTCTCAGGCGGTGAGCAACAGCGCGTCGCGTTGGCGCGGGCACTGATCAACAACCCGGCGCTGGTGCTGGCCGATGAGCCGACCGGCAATCTGGATAGCAAAACCGGCTCGCAGGTGATGGATCTGCTCTTTGAACTCTCCAGCGTCAATGGCTCGGCGCTGATTATGGTCACCCACTCCATGCAGAGCGCGGCACTGTGCGACCGGATTCTGGAGATCCAAGAGGGCTTGCTGGTTGGGGTGTGAGGACGCATAAGGGGCGTAGCTTTTGTGAAGCCTGAAGACGGATGAACCAAACAAAGATCATGAAATCCTTTGGCGCACCTTTGGCGAACAACCAGCTGGCATCCGCTAATTGCTTCTGAGAAGCAACCCTACACCCTAGGACGCGCTTTTCACATACCTGTTGCAGTATGCCGATCTTCTGTAGCTCCGGTTTACAACCGGAGATGTCCGATTCGAAATCAGACCTACGTTGCTTGTCCGACCTCTTTACTCGCGAAGGTAGTTTTTCAATAACCAGTCAGAGAACAAAGAGCCCGCTGAAGCGTGAACAACAAACGGCTGCTGCATAAGGTTTGTTGTCCAGCCTTTCTTGTCGCGCCGTAGCCTTGGCGGAGGAGGAAGGCTGCTCCAAAGCGTGTTATTGAGACGTTACCGTAAAAGTGATAATGGAGTAGTGCAAGCATCTTGCCTGCAGAAAACATTTTCACCTCAAAAACAACGTGGCGCGTTCATTCCACTCCAACAAAGTTTACGACAAAGCTTGCGACAAAGTGTACGTTTACATTGCAAGGTCGTTCGTAGAGTGCTGATGTCCTCGTCGGCACTGTTCGCAGCCAGGCGACGACCTCGCGGCCATCACACAAACTCTTTTGGCAGCTTTAGTTTTTAATTATTTACAAAGCTCATTTTTTTTGATAAAGTGTTCTCAAATCAGGGAGAGTATATATTAATTTCGATCCATAGTAGATTGACTGGCATAACTAAAAGGAGATCGAGATGACACGTTACAGTAAAAGCGACAAGGGGTCGGCCCCTTGTTTAGACATGACACCTATGATTGATGTTGTGTTTCAGCTATTAATCTTTTTTTTGGTCGCTATCAGACAGGATGATATTTTATCCAAACTGACAGCTGCTCGGCCCGCTTCTCCGGAGACTAATGCTACGAGAGTTGATCTGATTGAGGTCACCCTCTCACCACAAGGGTTTGCCTTTAATGGACGGGCGATGAGTAACGCGGAGCTGGATCGCAGGATGGAGCAGTACTCCCTTTTAAGCAAAAGTGCTTCAGTCACGATCAAGTGCACCGCTGATTCTGCGCATGCTTTGCTGATCCAGGCACTGGATATCTGCAGCAAACATGGTATGACAAATCTGTCGATTTTCAGTTTATAAACAATGAAAGGTGGTTTGAAATGAATACTAATCTTAAAGAGATTGCTGAGCGATACCAGAGCGATTCGCTCTTGCGCCGCATGAAAAAGATGATCACCGGCATCCGGCAGCCAAAAGACTCCAAAGAGTATAAAGAGGCACTGATTGAAGGGCAGCGCCTCTCAGCGCCAGCGAGCGCGCTCTTCTTTCCGCTGCTGGCCCTACTGCTCTTGTTCATGCTGAGTGGCTCGCTGCCAAAGGAACAAAGCACAACGGTCGTGCGATGGATTCCAGAGGAGAAGCCGAAGACCTTAACTGAACCACCCAAATCCGAGAAAAGTGATCCTTCAGAAGTTGCCCAGCCAGAGGCGACTTTTATTGGAAATCTTGATCTCAACCCTGCGCTTGAGGATGTTGAACCGCCACCCCAGAGGGTTTTAGACAACCAGAGTATTGTTGTGTTAGCGGGCTTTAAGGTGGGCCCGACCTTTACGGACTTGACCTCAGGTTTGGGTGACGGGCGCGGCGACGGCGTTGGCGCGCGGCGCCAAACAGACACTGAAGACGCGGTCCTCAAGGCGCTGCGCTGGCTGAAAAAGACGCAGGTTGCTGATGGAAGCTGGAACAAAAATAAGTCAGCCATGACTGGGCTGGCGATTCTAACATTCCTGGCGCACAACGAGCTGCCAGGCAAATCCGAGGAGTTCGGCGACACGGTTCAGCGCGCCATTGAGTTTTTGATGGCAGGACAGGATCGGACAACCGGAGTTTATCCCAATCAGGATCAGCATTACTACTCGCACCCGATCGCAACCTATGCGATGTGCGAAGCCTATGGCATGACGCGGAATCCCAATGTCAAAGAGTCGGCTGAGCTGGCGCTGCTTCCGATTATCAAAGGGCAGCATCCGACCGGCGGCTGGACCTATAAGATGGAGCCGGGTATCGATTCGGCAACAGGAAAATACCGGGATGACACCTCTTACATGGGTTGGTGCGCCCAGGCGCTCAAGGCGGCTAAACTGGCGGGCCTCAAAGTGGAGGGGCTGGATAGGGCTGCCAAGCTGGCAGTCAAAGGCTTTAAAAGCAACGCGGGTGATAACGGAGGCTTTGGCTATATCTCAAAGAGCGGAACGCATGGTTTGACCTCGGTGGGAGCGCTGTGCATGGGGATTCTGGGGGCGAGCGATGACAAAGCTGTCCGAAATTCGCTCGTGGTTATGGATGGCTGGCAGATTGGCGATTACGCTGCTGAAAACAGGGTGGGCGACAATCCGCAGTATTACTTCTATTACGCCACGCAGTCAAAATTCTATTTTGGCGGCAAAAGCTGGAGGCGCTGGGAGGGTGAGATGCGGAACAGTTATCTCATTGCGCAGCGCGTGGAGCGGAGTGCGATCAAAGACCACAAGGGTGTTGTTCAGGATATTGGCTGGTGGGAGAACGGCGATAAGCACAGCGACCGACCGGTGATGGATACCTGTTTGACAGCCTTGCAGCTAATGGTTTACTACCGCAGCCTGCCAACCACCATGGCCGAAGCCTTCCGCCCCGACCCTGCGGTTATTGTCAGCCTGCAAACAGATCCGAAAGAGATCACTGTTGACTATCCTGAAAATCTGTAGAGTGCAGCCTTGCTTTTTTGGGTAGAATTCTGTATGCTATGCACTCTTTTACAAACAGATAGGCAAGGTGAAGCGATGAAACAGTATAAAGTTGGTTTAGTGGGAATTGGTGCTGTTGGCACTGAGATGATTAAGGTTTTACGGCAGCGTAATTTTCCAGCGAGCGAGATTCGGGTGCTGGCCACCCGTGAGCGCGAAGAGGAGATCGCAGGCGAAATTTTTCATGTTCAGGTGGCAACTCCGGAGGCCTTTGATGGCTTGGATATTGTTTTGTTCGCAGGCACTGAGGGTGCCAAAGGTGCCTCCATGCAGTATGCCAGGGAGGCAATCAAGCGCGGATGCGTGGTGATTGACAACGGTGACGACTTCCGCATGGATGATAGTGTCCCACTGGTGATCCCGGAGATCAACGGCGACGCACTGGAAAATCACCAAGGTTTGATCGCCAATCCGAACTGCAGCACGATTATCACCTTGATGGGAGTCGCCCCTTTGCACAAAGTGGTTCCTTTGAAACACATGACAGCCGTGACCTTTCAATCGGTCAGCGGCACTGGCCGCGATGCGGTTTGCGAACTGGAGCAGCAGGTGCAGGATTACGCGGCTGGCCGCAGCTCTGAGCCACAGGTCTATCGCTACCCGATTGCATTCAATGTTCTGCCGCAAATTGGCGGGCCCAAGGCTGAGATGCCAGGCTTCACCAGTGAAGAGGCTAAACTGACCTTTGAGTCGCGCAAGATTCTGGGCGTGCCGGATCTCAGAATTGCCAGCACCTGTGTGCGGGTCCCTGTTTTCTATGCGCACTCAGTGGCAATACACGCCGAATTCGAGAGAGCGCTGACACCCGCAAGGGCGCGCGAAATTTTGAGTGCCGCCCCGGGTGTCAAGGTCGTGGATGATCTGGCCGCCGCGCAGTATCCAATGCCGATTACCATTGGTGGCGGCGATGATGTGGGTGTGGGGCGGATCCGCGTTGACCCAAGTGTGGAGAACGGATTGGCATTGTGGTGCTGCGGCGACAACATCCGCAAAGGCGCCGCGCAAAACGCAGTCCAGATTGCGGAAGAGCTGATCCGGCGCGGGCTGATTTAAAAAGCCCGGCGTTTTTTAAGGGCATGGCGGCGGATATACTGTCTTGCTTTCAGTATGTCCGCCGCTATGCGGCGGATGCCCATTTTTAACTTCTAAGATTTTTCACCTCAAAAACAACGCAGCGCGTTTATTCCACTCCGACAAAGTTAACGACAAAGTTTGCGCTTGCGCCGGGAGGTCGTTCGCGTGTCACCCGCAGTCGCCCGCATAGCGGACGACTTACTTTTCCGCGTCTTGTCAAATGGAGCTGGCGCGGAAGGAGGTCAGTCGCTATGCGGCTGACTATGCGGCGCGCCTTGTTTTCCAACCGGACATGTTCGATTAGAAATCATACCTACGTTTGTCGCTACACATTTCACAGTTGGAGGCGCAGCCGACCTCTGCGCAGAGCGCGGACTTCTGATCACTGGACATAGGGGGTCAAAATGGCTGCACTTTAATTTTTGAAACCACAAGGAACACATAGCTCACAAAGATTACTGCGTTGTTTATTAGGTAAAAATGTTGAGGTAAAAAATGGGGAAACCCTGGAAACGCCGAGCTCCGGCGCGGCTCTTTGTGGTTAAAAATCAGCTACGCACCTCTTTCGTGCTTTTTGTGCTTTTCGTGGTTAAAAAAAAGGTACAGGAAAACAAACTAAGCCTTTAGTCTTCATTCATAGTGGGCACTAACCATGCAACACGCGCGCGTAAAGTGCAAATATAAAACGAACTATTGTTCGGAAAATAAGGCAAAAAACACTAAGTTTTTCACGTCTATGTCCAGTGGTCTGGACTTAGGCCCTTGGGCGACCAGGAAAAACAATTAATTGTTCTTTCCCAAAAGTTGTCTGTTGAGTTATAGCCTGTAGCCTTTGTCGCAAGCTTTGTCGATCACTCTCCGGCCCATCGCGTCTCCACGTGAAACATTCATATTGTGCGACCTGCGAACTTCATCCTGGTTGAAACTGTAGGGTCGGCGGAAAACTTGTCCGGCGTAGTTCCGCCATCCCACGGCGTAGCCACGCTTACGGCGAAACCCGGTTGCGGGACGAAGACGGATGCGCCAATCAAAGATCATGAAATCCCTTGGCGCGCCTTTGACGAGCAGTCACCAAACGTCCGCTAATTGCTTCATAGAAGCAACCCTACACCTCAGGGCGCGCCTTTCACGAACTGAATTATCATCCTAATCAAGCTACGGCCGACGATGCAGTGCGACGATGTTGACCAACGATTGGGATCAAGCGGTAAATCGTCAACCAGCATCGTCACCGCTATCGTAAACCGACCTCCAAAATCCAAAATCCGCGCGGATCTAGGATCTTCGAGCATGATTTTATACTTTTTGTCCGCTGTCCACTGTCCACAGTTGCTACGCCCAGCGGATAGCCATGGCACCCCAGGTCAGGCCAGCGCCGAAGGCATCGATCACCAGGATGTCGCCGGGTTTGAGGCGCTCCTGTTCGACAGCCTCGCAGAGCGCGAGCGGCACAGTGGCGGCGGAGGTGTTGCCGTACTTTTCAATATTTATAAAAACTTTTTCAGCTGGCAGCTTCAATCGCTTTGCAACAGCGTCAATGATACGGATATTCGCCTGGTGCGCGATCAGGAGCGAGACATCCTCGGAGGTAAGCCCGGCTTTTGCGAGCACTGCGAGCGCCGCCTCATTCATGTGGCGGACCGCGTTCTTATAAACCTCGTTGCCGCTCATGCGCGTGGCGCGCAGGGAGGGAGAGCCGTCGGGTTCGGTGTATTTGCGGCTGCCGCTGTTGGGCAGCACCAGCAGATCCTTGAGCGATCCGTCGCCGCCCAGCTCCATGGAGAGCACACCTTTGTTCGCGTCGTCGCTAACTGTGAAGAGCGCCGCTCCGGCACCGTCACCGAAAAGAATGCATGTATCGCGGTCACTCCAGTCAACAAATGCGGTGTTGATCTCTGAGCCGATCACAAGGATATTTTTCATCAAGCCAGATTTAATCATGCCCCAGGCCAGAGCCGCGCCATAAACGAACCCGGTGCAGGCGGCGGCCACATCAAGGACCGAGGCGTTTACGGCTCCTATATTATGCTGCACCAGACAGGCCACTGAGGGATAGACCGTGTCCGGCGTGGTTGTGGCGACAATAATAAAATCGATCTCCTTGGCATCTACGCCGGCCATCTGGATCGCTGCCTGCGCGGCAGTTGTGGCAAAGGTGGAGTTGTATTCATCATCCTGCGCAATACGCCGCTCTTTGATGCCCACGCGTTTTGAGATCCACTCATCGGAGGTTTCGACCATCTGCTCCAGGTCAGCGTTAGTCAGGCGTTTTTCGGGTAAAGCTTTGCCCACACCGATAATTTTTGCGGTTAAACTCTGCATAATTGATATTCCTGCAAACTGCGGCCTGCTCTGTTAACGAGAGAGACCTGTTTCTAATAAAGAGCCGTTCATTATAGTAGATTTGAACTGAGAGAACAACACACCATTTCAGCACTCGCGCACTTTGGAGTTCTCCTTGCGCCCGCTGTTAATCCCAGTCCCGATCTTTATTCTGACCAAAGACTGGAATTAGTGTCATGCACCAAATATATAATGAGTAACGGAGAGAGAGCTTAACTGTTAAAATTTTAATAGTTGCAAGTGTATCAGTGCTTGAGTTTCACGATAAAATAAGGTTTAATTAAGGATGTTTTCAAATCAGAAAGTTCAGGAGTTGTTATATGCGTAAATCATTAAGGTTTTCATTGGTTGTGTCAGTGATGGTCTGCGGTATGGCGTTGGGT
Organism: Kiritimatiellia bacterium; assembly: GCA_028686345.1. GTDB lineage: Bacteria > Verrucomicrobiota > Kiritimatiellia > RFP12 > UBA1067 > M55B167. The sequence continues at coordinate 38,512 of JAQUCE010000002.1, read as the reverse complement.
GCTGCCAACACAGTCAAAGAGGTTACGGTTCGCGTCATTGATCAGATTGGAACCGATGCTTCGGATGTTCTGACTTACTGCAGTGTGCAGGCTGAGTCGGAGCTTTCGCAGGAGGCGATGTCCAAGGATGTTCGCGCGTTGCTCGACACCGGACGCTTCGGTTATGCGGGTGTTGAGCTGGAGAAGCTGGATGACGGTGTCAGGGTTGTGTATGTGGTGCGTCGCCGCTACCGGTTTCAAGAGCCCTTGGCGGTTCAGGGGGTTGAATATTATAGCGAGCGCAAAGTCCGCAAACTCTCAGAGCTCAAAAGCGGCGATTATATTGATGAGGCGGTTTTGTCAGAAAAGGTCGCAAAAATCCGGGATGCCTATGTCAAAAAGTACTTCTCGGATGTCAAGATCGGCATTGAGATCGCGCCGATTGAGAACGGCGCGGGCGCTGCCAACGTTATTTTGACAGTCGAAGAGGGCGAGCGGATGAAGATCAAAGAGTTCCGCTTTACAGGCAACCCCTCAATTGAGAGCAAGGAGCTGCGCTCCGCCTTTGGGCAGCGCCCCTGGTATGATCCGCGCGGATGGTTTTCCGACACACCGATCTCCGCTCAAGATCTGGAGGATGCTCGGCAATTGGCGGAGGAGGTCTACCACAACCAGGGGTATCTGGATGCCAAAGTAGCTGCACCGGTCAAAGAGGTGATCGCCGAGGGTGAGGCCGCGATGGTCTTTGATGTGAGTGAGGGCGATCAGTATTCAGTTGATTTAACAGCAATCAGAGGGGTGAAACTTTTCCCGGAGGGCGAGGTGCTGGCCGAGGGGCCGCTGGCCGTGGATGCGGTGGCCGGACGTCAGGCCATCAATGACTCTGCTAAGAAAATCGGTGATTACTATACCTCCCGCGGTTATATTGATACCCAGGTGCGTCCGGTGATTGAACCGATTGAGGGTAAACCCGGGCGTATGGCCATTACCTACAGCGTCCTTGAGGGCGGGCTGGTTTATATCAACAATATCATTATCCGCGGCAATAACAAAACCAAGGATAAAGTTCTGCGCCGCGAGCTGATGGTTAACCCGGGTGAGATCATGAACGGGGTGAAAATCGAGCGCAGTGAGAACCGGCTCAAGAACCTCGGATATTTCAAAAATGTCCGTAATTACTCGGAGGCCACCGAGAAAGAGGGCACACGGGATTTGATTTATGAGGTTGAAGAGCAGCGCACCGGCAACTTTATGATCGGCGCGGGTTTCTCGAGTATTGACAATTTGGTCGGTTTCGCCGAGGTCTCGCAGAGTAACTTTGACATTATGAACTGGCCGAATTTCACCGGCGGCGGGCAAAAAGCGCGCCTGGGCGTGGAGATGGGCTCCCGGCGGCAGACCATTGAGGCCTCGGTCACGGAGCCCTGGTTCCTGAATCGCCCGCTGGCTCTGACTGTTGAGGCGTATCGCAGAATGCGCTGGTACGATAACTATGATGAGATTCGCTCCGGTGCCTCGGTGGGCTTGTCCTACCCGGTTAAGGTCGGACGCATCGGCACCCGCTACACCCTCGAGCTGGTGGAGATGGATGACTTTGACACAGGGTATGAGTATGACGTGAACGAGGATAGTCTCGACTTCGGTAATTATGATGGCGATAAGGGCTACTTCGGCTACCATGACTCGGAGTATGGGGACGCGATTAACAGCGTAATACGTGTTTTCTGGGCTCACGACACCCGCGATCAGCCTTTCATCCCGACACGCGGTTACAAGACTATGCTCTTTGGTGAGGTTTTCGAGAACGGCATCGGCGACAATGAGCTGTATAAAATGGGTGCCCATTACCAGCGTTGGTACAGAATGCCCTGGTACAAGCATGTGCTGAGCCTGAAAGGCCGCGTGGAGACGATTGACGCGATCAACGGCGATGTCCCTGTTTACGAGCGACTCTTTGCCGGCGGCCCGCACTCCATCCGCGGTTTCGAATATCGTGATGTTGGCCCCAAGGTTTTCAATGATAATCGCAAACATGCGCCCATGGGCGGCAAGACCCTGGCTTTAGCCACCGCCGAATACACAATCCCGATCTTCAAAGCCCTGCGGTTTGCCACCTTCTTTGATGTTGGTTCAGTCGGCGTGGATGAGTTTGATCCTGAGCTGTCGGATGTCTGCGCCAGCGTGGGCATCGGCTTCCGGATTGATATCCCCGGATTTCCGATTCGCTTCGACCTTGCCAAGCCAATCACCGAGGATGATGATTACACCGATGAAGAGGTGTTCTCGTTCGCGATTGGTTTTGAATAAGACTAAAGCAGCTAGTCGCCGCAACCAAATTGAGCTTGTGTGATGTGCGGGAGGTCGCCGCCCTCACGGAAAAGTTAGTGATTATGAGCCCGCTGCTTTAGTAATAAACGCTGCGCGTTTGGAGAAACGAAGGTAACTTCTCAATAACTGGCCAGATTACAAGAGCACGCTGAAGCGTGAACAACAAACGGCTGTTTCAAAGCAGGTTATGGGAAAGTTACCTTAAAAGTGATAATGAAGTGCATTCAATCAAAAGCTAAGGAGAACAGTAATGAAAAAAAGAGTTATAATTTTTACGGCCATGATGGTCGCCGGGTTGCTGGTTGCCGCTGAAAAGACCGCGGTTGTCAACATGGTGGATTTGGTCCGGTTTCACCCTAGCCGTGAACGCGACCGCAAGCTGATGGAGGAGACCGAAAAGGAGTTTCAGGGCAAGCTGGATAAACAGCGCGACCGCTTTGAGGATCTTCGCTCCGACTATGAGAAGTTGGTCAAAGAGGCCCGCAATCCGGCCCTGAATGAGAAAGCCCGCGCCGAGGCAGAGGAAAAAGCCATGAAGCACCGCGATGTGCTGGGACAGGCTGAACGCGACCTGCGCACCGAGATGCAGAAGCTGCAGGGCGAATTGGGCGATCTGGATGCGCGTCTGCTGCGTCAGGTAACCGGCAATATCCGCACTGTGATCACCAAGTACGCTCAGGACAAGAAGGTGGATGTGGTGCTCGACAGTACAACCATGGCCTATTTCAATCCGCAATTGGAGGTCACGGATGATGTGCTGACACTGCTGGGGGTTGACCCCAAGGTGCGTACTGAGAAGAAAAAAGAAGAAGCTGCGGAGACAAACTAGAGCATGAATATCGGGGCGATTGCAAAGCATATAGGTGGTGAACTCTCAGGCGATCAAGGGCTGGAAATCACCGGCATGGCCAATCTGGCTGAGGCGCTCCCAGGCGAGATCGCGTTTTTCCGGGATGCCAAATACACACGGCAGCTCGAACGCACCCGCGCCAGCGCGGTGCTTGTGCCAACTGACTGGGCGGGTGTTTGCCCGGCACAAGCCATTATCAAGGTGGCCGACCCCAGTGCCGCTTTTATGAAAGTCGGCGAGTTGTTTGCGCCGCCACCGGTTGTGCGTGATCCGGGAATCCATCCATCCGCGATCATCGACGCGTCGGTCACGCTGGGTGCCGGGGTGCATATTGGCCCCTACACCGTGATCGAAGCGGGCGCAACCATCGGAGATCACTGTGTGATTGAGGCGCAGGTTCTCATTGGACAACACGTGACCATGGGGGCTGGCTGCCACATCTATCCACAGGTCACAGTGCGCGAAGGCTCGTTACTGGGTAATCGCGTGATCCTGCACACTGGAGTGCGCATTGGCAGCGATGGCTACGGCTATAACCCCAAGATCGGCGCTGACGGCAATATCACCATTGAAAAAATCCCTCAAATCGGCATTGTCGAGCTGGGGGACGATGTTGAGGTCGGCAGCAACACCACGATTGATCGCGCCCGCTTTGGACGCACCAAAATCGGTAACAGCGTTAAGATTGACAATCTGGTCCAGATCGGACACAACGTCCAAGTCGGCGATTACAGCGGTATCATTGCGCAGGCTGGCATCGCCGGCAGCGCCATCATTGGCTCAGGGTGCATCATCTGGTCGCAGGCCGGTGTCTCTGGACACCTTAAAATCGGTGACCGAGCCCAGCTCGGGCCTGCCAGCGGGTTGGCCAAAGATATACCTGAGGGCGAGTTTTATCTTGGTCTGCCAGCTGGCCCGCGCCGCGAGCTGGCAGCCTCCATGCTGCTGCCGCGAACCGTTGATAAACTAAAAAAACGGGTCGCCGAGCTTGAGGCTAAGATCAAAGAGCTTTAGGCCCTTAGGCGCCTGGAAAAAACAATTAATTGTTCTTTGCAAAAAATTTGTCTATCGTAGCCTTATTGCGGCTTGTTTCGCAGTCATCCACCGCATAGCGGCGGATATACTGTGTTGCTTTCAGTATGTCCGCCGCTATGCGGTGGACGCGCATTTTTACCTCTAACATTTTCACCCCGAAAACAACGCAGCGCAGTCATTCCACTCCGACAAAGTTTGCGACCAAGTTTGCGCTTGCGCCGGGAGGTTGTTCGGGCGGCGCGGTGGAGGCCGTGTGCCCTACCGCGGCGGTCGACGATGCTGTGCGACGATGTTGACCGACGCTTGGGATCATGCGTGGGCTCGTCAACCAGCATCGTCGCCGCTATCGTCAGTGCGCCACGAGGGTGCACATATCTAGCGGGGTGAAAGTCCCTGTCATGGCGGGTTAAGCTCCTCGTCATGTATCGAGTGTTGGAGCTCCTGCGGAGTACCGCAGTATGGTGCGAACAATGGAGGTTAAGCGTACACAGAGAATACCATAGGCCGTAAGGGGAACCGTATTCCCCTAAAGCAATTCAGCTTCGTGAAATGGTCAAGATGCGGTGGGCGACGGTTTTAACGTTCCGGAAGTCCTCAATGTCCATACCGCAAAAGAACGGTTCTTCTGGCAGGGATACCTGCCGGGGTTGGAATAAACACCGGAGCGCAAGGGATGGACAGCCGTCGGAGTCTAAGAGCATGGCATGTGGTAAGAGATATGTGGGCAACGTGGGAGGCCCCTGCACCTCCTCGGCGGAAACCGAGGTATGTGAAGAAACGAAATCGAATCGGATCAGATGGGTTTTTAAGTCAGGGGAGTCAGACCAATTCATAGTAGTCTGAGTGCGGGAGAGCCGCATACAAATGTCCTCGCATCCAGCGGGGACGGCAAAGGGATTGGCGTGATGAACGCGCCGGAGAACAGAACATATGCGGAATAGAAAGACCGAAGAACATATGCAAACTGTGCTTGACGGCATAGCGAACAGAGCGCGGATCAGCAAAGAAGCTTGATTCGCGCTGATACGGAATTAGCGAAAGTTCAAAACGAGGAGCCCGGTGCGAGAAAACCGCACGCCGGGATCTGTGCGGGGGGGCGCCCGGTAACGGGCGTTCCTACCGCGATACCAAAGGCACGGCTGACCGCCTGTAGCTCCGGTTTCCAGCCGGACATCTCCGATTGGAAATCGGAGCTACGTTTTTGCGAAGCACTGTAGCCGCGGGCCGTGACCGCGGTTGGCACGTGTCTGCAGCCAAGTGTTTCGGCTCGCGAAGCACAACACTTGCGGCTCGTGTTGCGCCAAACTTTCGCTTCGCCGGCGCGGTCAAGGCCCGCGCCCTACAGCTGTGACTCATTTTGCAGCTGACTGGCGCGCTCTTTTACTCCCGCACCAACTGTCCACCCCTTTACTCGCACACTGCTTCACTCCGCCCCCCATTAGCGTAAATCCGTGTTATTCGTAGTCGAAAAGCGGATGAGCTTTTGTGCCACTTTGACGCGCTGCCAGACAACCTGTCGCTGGAAATCAATAAAAAAGATCATTTTCGCGTTTTTTCCAGGTTGGCACAAGATTAGCATATTAGATTGCACTGACGGGGAGACAGCAGATTTTAATAAACAGGTCCGTTTGGCCATAGCATGATCCGCTTCGTCAGTGAAAACTTGAGCTGTTGCTGTCTACTGGAACATGCTATGGCCATTTAGATAAATTTTTCGCTGAGAGGAAGTTCGACCCATGAAAGAAGCCATAAGCATAAGAAGAGGTGCTGTTACCGGGATTGTTTTAGCAGCTATCCTGAGTGTCAGCTTGACCGTCCAGGCCGCAGTTGTTGATTTTAACAAGGGGTTTTCGGCAGTTGCCAAAGAGGCGACACCAGCGGTGGTGTTTATTGAGGTAGAGAAAAACGTGCCCATGCGCGGCATGCGGCAATATGGAAATTTCTTTGATTTCTTTGGAGAGGGACTCCCGCAACGTTTTCAAAACCCCCGTGGCGGTGCGCCGGACATCCCGCAGAGCAGCAAACCTCCCCGTACCTACAAGATGATGGGCCAGGGCTCTGGATTCCTCATCAGTAAAGATGGATTTATACTCACTAACACCCATGTAGTGGGCGACATGGATAAGATCACAGTCAAACTGGCCGATGGCCGCGAGTTTCCAGCTAAAAGAATCGGGGCTGACCCGCGCACAGAGGTCGCTCTGATTAAAATCGAGGCCGATGATCTGCCCTTTCTCAAGACCGGTGATATCAACCAGCTGGAAATCGGTGAGTGGGTGATTGCCATTGGCACTCCATTTGGACTCAATAAGACACTAACAGTCGGCGTAGTGAGTGCTAAAGGACGCACTAATATCGGAATTACCGACTATGAGGACTTTATTCAGACCGATGCCGCGATTAATCCGGGCAACTCCGGCGGGCCGCTGCTGAACATCAAAGGCGAGGTGATCGGCATTAACACCGCCATCTTCAGTCAGAGCGGCGGTTACATGGGCATTGGCTTTGCCGTGCCAATTGACATGGCACTTGAGATCAAAGAGCATCTTGTCGCAAGTGGTTATGTGAAAAGAGGTTACATTGGAGTTTATCTTAATCCGGGTGATGTTACCCAGGAGATGGCGCGCTCCTTTGGCCACGACCAATCCGGGGGTGTTCTGATCGCTGAAGTGATGGAGGATGGGCCAGCCGCGAAGGCCGGGATCAAGAGCGGCGACATTATAATTGAGCTTAATGGCGAGAAAATTAAAGATAATCAGAGCTTCCGCAGCAATGTGGCACGGATCATGCCTAATAGAAAGGCGGAGTTCATCGTTATCCGCGATGGCAAGCGCAAGAAGGTCAACATTGAGGTTGCTTTGATGCCAGGTGACGATGTCTCAGATGAGAGCCAGGAGCAGATTTTGAACAAGGTTGGCTTTAAGGTGCAGACCCTGAATGCTGAGATCGCCGAGCAACTGGGTTACAGTGCGGAAGAGGGCTTGGTTGTCACTGAGGTGGAACAGGGTTCAGATGCGGAGCGCCAGGGGCTGAGAAAGGGGATGTTGATTCTTGAGGTCAACCGGCAAAGTGTCAAGAGCCTCAGTGAGTTTGAGCAGGCAGCGCAGAAAGGTAAAGGCGAGCGGATGCTATTGCGAGTGAAATCAGGCAAAGCGACCATTTTTATTAACTTGAATTTTTCATAACAACACACACATACAACACATAACACACACACACAATTTACATTTAAAAACACACACAATTTACATTTAAAAACACACACCTAAGTTATATTTAGACCACTCCTGTCATGCAGAGCCGGGATCCGTAAAAAGATCCCGGCATTTTTATGCTTCTGCCATTGACAACCCTCGGCAAATGAATGAAAATCATCTCCCATGTTTGGATATCATCGCTATTTTTATGCTGACCTTGAATTGCTGCCTATTAGCAGTGTTGTTTGCGCGCAAAGCACCCTCAGTGGGTGGTATCGACAAGTTGGAGGTATAATTTGTGAGTGACGCAACATTTTCCGGGTTATGTGAACACTTGGCAGGCAACCCGTGGCTGCTGGGATTGATTATTACGCTGGGGGTCTGTTTTTTGGAGGACCCTGGCCGTTGCGTTGTTGGATTGCTGGTCGCAACCGGTGATATCAGCTGGTGGCTCGCATTCAACGCTATGGTCGTTGGCAGCCTGCTGGGAGACGTCGGGCTCTATCTGATCGGTCGCTATGCGATTGTTTTTTGCATTAATCGAAGGTGGATCAACGCTGAGCAGGTGGAACAGATGCAGGGTTATTTCTCTCAGCACGCCATCAAGGCACTGGTTGCCGCGCGTTTCCTGCCAGGGGCGCGCACCTTTGCCTATATCACGGCAGGTGTCACGCATTACGGAATCATCAAGTTTCTGGTGGTTCTCACCGGCGCGGCGGTGGCGCAGGCTTTGATCTTTCTATATGCCACCGGGTTGATTGGGGAGCAATTTTTGAAATACCTGGAAAACAAGAATATGCGCTGGGCTGCGGTCGGGATGATCTTAGCCGTGATTATTGCGGTACATTTTGTAATTAAATCGATGAAAAAAAACTATAAAAAAATTTGATTTAGCCCTTGCAAATATAATAAAACTTTCCTATCATAGGAACCAACGAAAGAATGGTCTTGAAAAATGCGGTCTCCCCAAAAGATTTAGCGTTTGACAGGATTTGATAAATCGCGGTTATTCATGCAGAATAACTGCAAAACACATGTTAGGAGGGTTTATAATGAACCTGACTTTAAAACAGTTGTTTAAATTCGGAGCAGTCTGTGTTGGCGTATGTGCGCTCAGCGCCTCTGCTGTGGATTATGTGTCGGACTCATTCGAGGCAGGTACTGTGCCAGGTACAATACTTGGCAGCGTGGACTTGCCGATCGGTGAGTACAAACAAGTTACTGTTGGTCCTCAAGAAGTAATCACAAACTGGTTTGCAGCCAGCGGCGATGCTTCGAAACTGGTTCTCACCAATGCAGCTTACGCTGCCATTAATGGCGAAGGACCAATTTCAAATGAGACTTCAACGCTGATGCTCCAGCTGGAGACAGAGGGCAACACGCTTTCACGTGCAGTGACAGATGTGTTGGATGCGTTTACTACGCCCGTTTATATTGATACACTGATTCAGTTCACTCCAAGTGAAGATGAACCGGTGATTGATGGAACAGACGTAAAAGTTGCACTGTATGTCAATGCTGCGTCAAATCTGGTTGTCGTGTCTAAAAAATTTATAGACTTGGTTGAGTATTTTACCGAGCCAGCAACCTCTACGATTACCCTTAGTAATCCTATTGATCCGGAAAAATGGTATAGATTAACCATGAAAGTCTCTGGTTATGAAGGTTTTGGATTTACAGAGATATGGGTCGATGGACAACTTATTACACATGCGAATGCAACGGATGCAATTGCGAGTGCCTACAATGGAAGCTTTTTCTTGAATATTGATGATGGGTTATCCGACATCAACTTGATCAGCTTCCAGGGAACTGGTTCGTTGGATGAGCTAGTGGTCTCGGATCAGATGCCGGTATTCCCGGACGCTCCGAGCATTATCGTGCTGACGCTGGTTGCAGAGGGTGGGAATGTCTTGTTCTCGCCTGCTGGAACGGCTAACTCCGGAGATTTGGTTACAATGACCGCGGATGATTGGTTCAGAATTGTTTCTGTGACCGGCCCGATCAATGAAGACCTATCAGGCGACTTGCCTGCTCCAAACAGGGAGTTTTCCAGCGTGCTGACCGCAACAGCTGATTGCTCTGTGACAGTCACAGTGGCACAGGTCAGCGGGCCACACGAAATTGGCGGCACAACGTTTGACTTGGCCAAGCTCTCAACTTGGGCAATCGCAAACACACTTGGTGAAGGCGATGTGGGAGCAAGCGACATTGATGACTATCTCCTGAACGTTCCGCCAACCACTGATGCAACGATCGAGATTACCTCTATCGTGGTTGACAAGGGCGCAGGCACAACAACGATTACAGTTGGTGCCAGCGATCCGCTTGTTGACTTCACTGAGCTCAACGGAACGTTGTATGTCTATACAACAACTGACCTGGGCGTAGCATTCACATTAAGAGCCACCCAGTCTATCGACTTAGTGGCTGGTGAAGCGGAAGTGGTGATCTCAGGTCTCACTAATGAGTTCATCAAAGCCATCGTGGAATAAGACAGCAGCGCTGTTTTAACTTACACAACTGACATACAAGGGTCTGCGGTTCGCCGCAGGCCCTTGTTGTTTTTAGCTCCAGGAAGGCGCCGTATTTTTTGATGGACAAAACGCGGCAGATTCTCAACAATAGTACGTCAATGAGTTAACAGGCTCTTGCACGCCTGGTCACCTTCAAATCAAATCATGAGGTCTAAAATGAATATCTCCGGTAAAATTGTTTTATTTGGCTCTATCACCCTTGTTGCCTTGGCAGCAAGCGTAACAACATCAGCTCGCGCAGCCACCTTGACACCCCTGCCAAAGCCGGTTGATCCAACAAAGTGGAAGCTGCTCTGGCAGGATGAATTTGACGGGACAAAACTGGATGACTCTAAATGGGCGCTCTGCAAACGGGGAAAAGCTGATTGGATGAACACAATTTCAGATGACCCGAGCCTGATCAAAGTCGCCAACGGCACTCTGCTCCTGCGCGGCATCCAAAACAACAACCTGGATAAAGATCCGTCCCCCTATCTGACTGGCGCGATCACCAGTAAGGATAAGTTCACCTTTCAGTACGGCAAGGTGCAGGTACGGGCACGATTCAAGAGTGCCCAAGGCGCATGGCCCGCACTCTGGATGCTGGGCCAGGATCGGGGATGGCCCGATAACGGTGAGATTGATTTGATGGAGCACCTGAACTTTGACGATATCGTCTACCAGACAGTGCACTCCAGCTATACACTGAACATCGACAAAACCAATACCCCAAAAAAAGGCACAACCTGTAAAATTGAACGTGATCGCTGGAATACCTATGGCTGCGAATGGGATGCAGATAAAATTATTTTTACTGTGAATGGCGAGCCGACCCTCAGTTACCCGCGTCTGCCCGAGAAAGGTGAGAAGCAGTGGCCTTTTAATCAGCCCTTTTACTTCATCCTCTCCATGCAGATCGGAGGCAACTGGGTCAACGGCTCCGGCCCGACCAATCCCGCGCACTACCCGGCCAGTATGGAAATCGACTGGGTGCGCGTTTACAGCCCGCACCCGACAACTCCGGCTTCGCTTTTACGCCGTGACAGGGAAACGTGAACAACAAACGGCTGCTGCTTAGAGCTTGTTGTCCAGCCTTTCTTGCCGCGCCGTAGCCTTGGCGAAGGAGGAAGGCTGCTCCAAAGCGGCTTATTGAGACGTTACTGTAAAAGTGATAATGGAGTTGGTGCAAGCAACTTGCTTGAAGAAAACATTTTCATTCAATCAACAAGTTATGAAGATGGCTGTTCATTCAATCAACAAGTTATGAAGATGGCTGTCTGAACTTCTTGTTTTTCACGACAGGAGTTGAAAGAATAGCAACTAACGCAGCATAGCCGCCCGTCTGCGTACAACGCACAGGCAGGCACAATTTTTTTGCCACTGAGACACTGAGAACCCGGAGGCTTTGACAGCGAACCTTCACGACTGGATAATGAACGTTTGCCTTCGACATTGATCTGCAGGAGGGATGGCTGCCTGAAACTGAACGCCTGAAAATATCAGGCGCGAATCATGGTCAGCAGCATCTTGAATTTTCCACGCGCTTGAAGGGCGTGCGGATCACCGGCAGGCATGATGATCAACTCACCGGCTTTCACAAGACGCGGCTCACCGGAGATGGTGATATCAACTTCGCCTTCTAAAACCTGAACCATTGCATCAAACGGGGCCGTGTGTTCACTCAGGCCTTGGCCAGCGTCAAATGCAAAGACGGTCACGGTGCCGATTTTTTTATCAATAATGGTGCGGCTGACCACCGCATCCTGCTGGTATGCAATCATGTCAATCAGCACATGTGTTTTAACTGTTTCGCTCATAAAAAGTTCCTTCCTTAAATTCGACTCATATTCTACCGGAGATCAGGAAGATTTTCAATCATTTTGCAGAGCTGAAATTTACGCTCGAGCCTCAAGCTTCACTCAAGTTGAAACTGTAGAGTTGGCTCTGCGAGCCAAACAAAGATTATGAAACCCCGCGGCGCGCCTCCTCACTCGCGCACTTCTCCACTCCGCGCCCAGCTTGCGGATCTAGCTCCTTGCTCCAGGGCAAGCCACCGTATTACTGCTAGGTGGCGGCTTTAACCATCGCGCCTTTACGGTTCAGCAGTTGATCCGCGTATTTGACAACCAGGCGGTTGGGTGAAGCGCAGGGGCGAATGTTGAGGAGATATTCAAAAGCGGCCTCTTCGTAGCCAGGGCCAAGCAGTTTGCAGATGATCGCATAGGCCGCTGCTGTTGAGCGGCTGACCCCTGCCAAGCAGTGGATTAGTAGATGCGTGTCGCAGGTGCGGGAGTTTGCAAGACACATTTCGCTGAGTTCAAGGATCAGCGCCACATCTTTTTTGGCGGGGGGTGTTGCCCCGAAGATAGCAGCCATTTTCTTTGACTCAAAATCCACAAATGCCACATGCCAGTGTGTGCCCTTAAACCACCCGGGGGTTGTGGTTGGTGTGCCAGGCGAGTCAATTGAAAGCAGGTGTGTAATGCCGAGCGTTTTGAATTGCGAAAGCTCCCCAACTCCGCAAACTGAGATTGCATACGGCAGGGCTAAATCAATATTTTGAGTTTGCATATGTGTCAGCCTCGCTTTCTAGTCGCTTAAGTGATTAGAAAAAACAAGCAAAGATAATGAAATCCCACGGCGCGCTTTTCATGAGCCTGTTGCAAAATGCCGCTGGTAGAGCGGCTACTACACCTTTAAAGTGCGCCGAAAGCCTCTTAATAATATTTTTTTCTAAATGAACATCAAAAGAGGTACGGCGCATGACCACTTATACAAGAATTCTCGAATGTTATCAACGGCTTTATTGCCGATTTTGACAGAATCGTCTTCAAAGGTTCCATAACCCGCTTTGGAGCAGCCTTCCTCCTTCGCCAAGGCTACAGCGCGCCAAGAAAGGCTGGGCAACAAACCTTCCGGGGCAACCGTTTGTTGTTCATGCGTAAGTGTGCTCTTTGCTTCTCCAAACGCGGGGCGTTTGTTACTGTAGCAGCGGGCTCTTCATCACTAGCTTTTCCATGAGGGCGAAGACCTTTCGCACATCACACAAGCTCCTTTGGTTGCCGCGACTAGCTGCTTTAGTTTTACTGTGCAGGTTGATTAGGCGCGTAGTGTTGCGTGAGAGCCGCGGCAATCTCCTGGCTCAATTGGTTGAGCACCACCTCTGTAGCTGCCACCATGCTTGGAATACCGGGTTCCAGGCACACGGCGTTCAGGTCACTCTTTCCATCAACGACGCTTCGAAGATCCTCTGCCATGGAGAAGATCTGCCAGCCGGCCCGCAGGCGCACTGACTCTCCCGGGGCGCCGTCAAGCGTGAGGATAGTGATGTTAATTTCAAAGAGATGTTTTGTTTTCTCACCCCGTGCCAAGGATTTGATGGTGTACGCCGGCAAGGCGCTTGCCAGTGCCTCAACTAAATAGTTATGAGCCTGTACCTTCAGAGGTTCAGCCCAGCGGTCAAATTCGGCGTGCGCCACCTCCCGCTCTCCCCTGCGAATTATGATTTGAGGGCGGTTGAGGTACTCGGCCATAACAACCGGGCGTAAGATGATTAAGCTCTTACCAGGGCTGGAAGCGGCAGTTATTTCAGCATCCCCGCGCTCTGGGCTGAGCAGATATAAACGGGGAATGGGAGAGTGCATGCAGCCGACGACAGATGCGACAATGAGTAACAACAGGGATTTAGGGTAAATGTTTTTCATCTTATTCTCCTTTTAAATTCGCGCTGTTGCGCACACTGCTCTACTGGGCTTTGCCTTGAATCAGGGCTTCCGGGTGCTGTTCCATGTACTCAGCCAGCAGCCGGATGGCCCGCAAGGTTGCTTCCAGTTCAGCTAAAGTCTGATGCAGGTCATGACGGAATCCGGTTTGGTCAGAGGCCATTTTCTCCGCATAACCTGAGATGGTGGAGATGGCATTAAAAAATCCAGTGAACTGTTCATCCGCCTTGGCACTGACCCGCTCCAAGCGTGTGGCGAAGTTTTGGATCTCCTCGCGTGTCACGGCCGACGTTTTCCCCAGGTCTTCCAGCAGGGAGCTGATTTTTGCGTCGTTATGCTCGATCAGAGCACTGGCTGACACCAGCACCTTGTGAGCCTCGTTGCCAATTGGATCAACATGCGCATCGATCTTGGCTAGCACAGCGTGGGTTTTTTTCAGGGTGGCGTTCAGCTCGCTGAGGGTGTTGCCCAGTTCAGGCGAGTTGATGAATTTATCCAATCCGATCGTGATGTTGTGGATACTTTTTGCAATCTCTTCCAGCGGCAACGATTCCAGGGTCTTCGAGATCTCCTGGCTAGCTGAAGGGATAGTGGGCATTTCAGGCAGTGCGCAGTACTCAGGCGCAACAAGGCGGGGCGGTCTGTCAGGGAAGAAATCAAGCTGGATAAGCAGTTGTCCGGTGATCAGACTCTGGAGTTGAAGCTGCGCCCGAAGGCCCCGCTCGATCATGACGCGGGTGGTCGCAAGCGACTCCTCGGCGGTCATTTTTTTATCGTCCTTCTCATATTGTGAGGGATCTATTTCAATTACAACCGGGGTGTGAATGTTGTTATCTTTGTCAATGTGCACCCTTATACTGGATACAGAGCCGATCCGCACGCCTTTGAACACAACGGGTGAACCCTGACTAAGCCCTTTAACAGAGCCCTCAAAAAAAAGGACCCATTTTTTTGTTTGCCGGAACATGCTCCCGCCGCCAAAAACAATCAGGGCACCAATCAGGATTGCGATGGCACCCGCTACAAATCCACCGACGGCGGCTGGATTGATTTTTTTACTCATGATTTTTCTCCTCTGAAAAGAAATTCCTTCACACGGCTATCCCGGGATGTGTCCCGTAAGGTTGTTGGATCGCCATGCGCAATGGCGGTTTGGCCCACTGGCCCAAGGAAGATGGAGTTTGAACCGATAGCGAAGATGCTGGCCAGCTCGTGGGTGACAACCACAAAGGTGGTGCCCAGGCTCTCTCGCAGCTCAAGTATCAGGTCATCAATGCGGCGTGCGCTCAGCGGGTCAAGCCCTGCTGATGGCTCATCGCAAAAAAGAATTTGCGGGTCAAGCGCCATGGCGCGGGCCAGCCCCGCCCGCTTGCGCATGCCGCCGCTGATCTGCGCAGGGTAGTAGCCCTCATAGCCGGCCAGTCCCACCAAGCCCAGCTTGAAAGATGCGCGCTCCATCTTCTCCTGGCGCGTGAACAGTGTGTATTGATCCATTGCCAGCATGATATTCTCAGCCAGCGTCATGGAGCTCCACAGGGCACCGCTTTGAAAAAGAACGCCGAAACTGCGCAGGATACGGTCATACCCCGCGGAGTTTTCCGGGGTAAATCTAACGTTATCGAAGAAAATTTCGCCTGCTGCCGGCGCGTTGAGCCCAACTAAGTGCTTCAAAAGTGTGCTTTTACCGCAACCGCTGGCACCCATGATAATAAAGATATCACCGCGGCCAACATCAAACGAAAGCTCGCGTTGTATCACGAAATCTCCATATGCCATGGTGAGCTGCCTCACCTGGATCGCCGGTATTTTGGTGCCATGGTTCATAATTTACATCGGCAAGCAGGATGCTTGCACGACTTCATATCACTTTCAATTCAATTACTAATTAAAGCATATTACTCTCATCTCCGATCCGTCACATTCCACCCTCCGCAATTTCCGGAGCAGTGTGCCGCTTCAGATGCCCAGAACGCTGCAAATAACCGTGATGATCGCAGTTGCCACAACAATGCAGGTAATCGAGTGTACCACCGCAGTGTTGGTGGCAGTTCCCACGGCCGCTGAGCTGCGTCCGCAAAGCATACCCTGCAGGCAGCCGGCCATCGCGATCAGAACTCCAAACACAATGCTGGTGCATAACCCGATCGCAACCTGTGTCAGATCAAGCACCTCCATACTCTGGTTAATATAAAGCCGTGCGGGTAGATCCAACACACTCATACCAACCACCAGACCGCCCAGCAGCCCCACGAAGTTGGCATAGGCGCAGAGCAGCGGCATCATCAGGGTCAGCCCCACCAAACGCGGGAGTACCAGAAAATCGATTGGAGAGATCCCAAGCGTTTCCAGTGCGTCAATCTCTTCGTTCACCTGCATGGTTCCCAGCTCCGCAGCAAACGAGGCACCGGTGCGCCCTGCCATCACAATGCCGGTCATAACAGCACCCAGCACCCGCACAATCCCAATGCCCACCAGATTGGCAACATAGATCTCGGCACCAAACATTTTTAGTTGCATGGCACTTACAAAGGCCAGAATCAGCCCCATCAGAAAGCCGATCAGGGATACAATCGGCAGGGCGCGCGCCCCGCACTCCTGGACCACTGTCCATAGATCTGAGCCGCGGAACTGCGCTCTGCCGACCGCCATGCGGCCGAGTGCTAAGCAGCAGCCTCCGATGAACTCCAATGTCGCATGCCAACCCCTTCCAACAGCGATCGCATCACTGCCAATCCTGGATAGCACAGAGCTTTCATCAGACTCACGCCGCACGCCCTCCTGCTCCGGCACTGCCAGGGCCATGCCCAGCAGCCGCGTGGCCGCCTCTGGCAGCTCGTCAAAACGCAGGGAGATGTTGTCCTGCTGGCAAAGTCTATGCAGCGCAAAAACAAAAGTCGGCAGCGACATGTCTGACTCTTGAAGCTCGGTCGCAGTGATGCGCAGCTCTGAAACAGCCGCTGTTTTCGTCAGCAGCGCAAAAATCTCCCCTGGGGCAGACCGTTCGCTATCCGCCACCCAGGAACCCGAGATCCGAAGCTCTGCGCGGTTTTCCTCTTGGCGGATCTCAAAACTAGATGTTTTTGCTGGGTCTTTCATGTTCTGACTCTTGACTGCCTGGGTAGCAACTGCTTGATAAAAATATTATAGTATCACTTCGCGGCTTCAGAGTCGAGCGACCTTTTTGACAGCAAGGATTGTCGTTCGGTGTAGTAGCCGCTCTACCAGCGGCATTTTGCAGCAGGCTCATGAAAGGCGCGCCCTGGGTTTTAGAGTTGCTTCTCAGAAGCAATTAGCGGTTGCCAGGTGTTTGTTCGCCAAAGGCGCGTTAAAGGGTTTTATGATCTTTGCTTGGCTCATCCGTCGTCGTCCCGCAACCCGGCTTCGCCCGCAAGCGGGGCTACGCCGTGGCATGGCGGAACTATGCCGGACAAGGGCCGCCAACCCTACATGTTTCCACTGTGCTGAAACCTGCAGGTCGCACGACAGGCGCGAAGTAAGGAAGTCGTGGGCGACTGCGGGTGGCATTCGAGCCATCAGGTTGCATGGTATCGTCAGCCGCATAGCGACTGACCTCCTTCCGCGCTTACTCCATTTGACAAGGCGGGAAAGGGAAGTCGTCCGCTATGCGGGCGACTGCAGTCGGCACGCGAATGACCTTGCAGCGCAAGCGTAAACTTTGTCGCTAACTTTGTCGCTAACTTTGTCGGGGTAGGGAAGTGCGCGAATGTGCGAGTAAAGCGGTCTCACCTTTTGCGCGGAGCAACGCAGCTCCGATTTCCAATCGGAGATGTCCGGTTGGAAACCGGACCTACAGACAATCAGCCGCGCCTTTGGTTGACGATGGCGGCGACGATGCTGGTTGACGAGCCCCCTCATGTTCGTAATCGTCCACCAACATCGTCGCACAGTATCGTCAACCGAGGTCGCTGGTAGGCGGCAATTTTGCAACAGGCATGTGAAAAGTGCGCCCTGGGGTGTAGGGTTGCTTCTAATCTTC
Source organism: Kiritimatiellia bacterium (assembly GCA_028686345.1). Taxonomy (GTDB): domain Bacteria; phylum Verrucomicrobiota; class Kiritimatiellia; order RFP12; family UBA1067; genus M55B167. The sequence continues at coordinate 20,888 of JAQUCE010000002.1, read as the reverse complement.
GATGATAATCCGGAAGCCGACATTGTAGACAGGCTGATAGGAGTGGTAGGCGCGGCGGAATGAGGCGGTGGCGTGTTTAGGCCGATCCCACCAGGAACCGCCGCGCGCCACGCGTTGGCCGTTGCCAGCCACAGCGTTGCGTCCATCCTGGTCACGATAGGGGTAGGGTGCGTAAATTGAACGGGTCCACTCCGCCACATTGCCGTGCATATCCGATAATCCCCAGGGATTGGCAGCCCAGCGCCCGGAGGGTTCGCTCAGAAATCCGCCGTCATTGACCTTGGGATGCTGCGGAATCCAATTGTCGTAAATATTCTCCGGATTATTATAGCGCGCCTTGCGGTAATCCTGTTCATAGGGGTTGCCGGAGAAATCGGCGAGTGAAATATCCGCTAGATTGGCATAGGCCGCAAAATCCGCATCCACGCCGCCATACCAGAACTCCTGTGCCGAGCCAGCGCGGGCCGCCCACTCCCACTGCGCCTCAGTCGGCAGCGAGACCTTGTCTCCGGTACGCTCAGAGAGCCACCTGCAGAAGGCCATGGCATCCTCCCAGGAGATGCGCACAACCGGTGCTTGATCGTTGTTGACATCATAGCCGGTGACTCCGAACTGGTAGCCATGGCGCGACTCGCGTCCGCTGTCGTGGGCTGCCCGGAAACGGCGAAACTGCGCGTTGGTCACCTCGATCCGCCCCATTTTAAAGGGCTGCACAGTTACCTTGCTCTGCGGCGCTTCATCGCGATAACCGCGCTGCGAGCCCATCAAAAAGCTGCCTCCCGGGAGCCCGACAAGCTCCAACGTCACCCCTGCCCCGAGATCCAGCGGCTCGGCTGCCATGGCTGGCTTAGCTGTGGCTTCAAAGGGCCAGCCATCAAGGGTGGCATCACCAGTCGGCCTGGGCGGCGCCTTTTCAGGGATAACCTGCTCCAGCTTGGCGGGCGGAGTGTCGATCTGCTCATGGTTTTCGATCAACCCGGCATAGAGCGCGCGCATCCGTGCGCGGGTCTCCTCTTTGGCGACAGCTGACGAGCTGTTGACAATCGTCTGCCAGCGGCCATGGTAGGGAGCGTTGAAATCAATCCAGGTGATCAGGCGATCCAGCGCCTCAGTGCTGAGTTTGACATTATGGTGGCCCTTACTGAGGATCAGCATCAGCTCGGTGGTATCGGCATGCCACTCCATTGGCACCGAAAGGTGGATATCACTCTCAATACCGGGGCGGCGCACATAGCGGTGCAGGTTGGCATAGGCCACCGAGAACTTACCAGCCATATTTTTTGGGCCCTGGCCATGCATGCGGGTGCTCCAATCCGTGATCAGAGTGTCGCCGCGCAGATCCGGCTTCCAGCGTTGATCGCCAAAGCGCTCGGCTGGTGGCGGGTCATCCTGATTATGGCAGCTGACGCAATAGGCATCGAGCACAGGCTGGACCTCACGGCTAAACTCATAATTGCGGTAATCGCCGCGCCAGGGTTCAATCTTTGCGGCTTGGCCCACATCGCCGGTGCGCAGATTCTGGGGCGTGGCAGAGAGATCTTCGTGGCAGCCGATACAGGAGAGGAACTCGCCGTTGCGGGCGTTGAGCCAACTGCGCATCACCTGCAAGGCTTTGCCTTCCTCGTCCAGCGGCTGAAGCGCGATCGGCAGGTTGGCCGGCACTTTAAAGAGCGCGGAGCCATCAGGGTTGACAGGCACGGTTCCCAGTGTGCGGCGCATGTCCCAGGGGCCATCCATGCCGATCGTGCCGTAAAGCCCTCCCTGTCCGGCAAATCCATAAGTGTAGGTGTAGAGGCGCAACTTTTTGACTGTCCCGCGTGGTATGCCTTTCAAGCCCGGACCCTCATAGACATCGGAGATGTAGACGGTGGCATCTGGATCGTCTTTATCAATACGATCCGGCTGAAAAGGGGGCACAACCGAGGTGCGCAGCGGTACAGGCTCCACCAGATCGCAGCCCGCTTCCTCAGAGAGCAGCAGCGCGTTATCAAAGCGGTCAACCAGGTAGAGCGACATCTTCGCTTTGGCATCCGGCTGCATGGCAACGATAAAGGTGGTCTCATCCAGCGGCCAGGGGTGCAGATAGAGCGGCCATGAGCCATTGGCCAGCTGATCCTTAACAACAGCCTCGACCTTCTGCCCATAGCCGGGGATGCGCTGCACCGCGCCATCAGCCTCGTGGGTTCCGAGGTTGACATCAAAGAGCACCAGCTCGCCTTTACGTGCATGACCATGGTGCCCGGTGACGACACCGACAAACTGCATGGAGTTACCGGGAATGGGGCGGGCGTAGAAGATCCCGTTCGGCCAGAAAGAGTTGCTGCCGTAGAGCGCGCGCTGGTTGGTGCCGTCAGCATTGCAGGTGAAGAGGATCCGCGCGTTGGAGTGCGGCAGGTCAGTATACTCCCAGCGCAGATACATCACCCGCCCGTCCGGCATCACCGTCGGGCACCAACTGTGCTCCTGATCGCTGGCGAGAAGCTCCATGCCCGAACCATCGGCGTTCATGCGGAAGAGGTTAGCCACCGGCGCATTGCCGTTGACGCAGGGCACCGCGTATTTGAGAGCCGTGCAGGTGAACATGATCTTGCCATCCGGCAGGTAGCAGGCATCATAATGGTTGACGCCTGGCTCATTGTCATGAGTCACCTGGCGCACAGCACTGCTCTTGAGATTCATCTCAAAAACATGCAGATCATTGGAGGCGCCTAAGGATGAAAAAAGGAGCCGTTCGCCATCCCAGTTAAGATCCGTATCTGAGATCATAGCCCCATGCGGCGGTGTGTAAATTTCGCGGATCTTTCCAGCCTCCCCGCCGCGCAACTGGAGAGCGCAGAGGGTGTTCTGGTGGTCATTTTTTGGTAACACAGAGTTACTCTGCCAGTTCTGCGGCAGATACCGCCCGCCTCGGCGCCGGATAAAGAGCAGCTCATCAAAATCAATGGCAGGGTTGGTTTCCAGCATCAAGTTACGTTTGAGGAGCTCCAACTCATCTGCCATAGCGAGCAACGCGTCATTAGCGAGAGGATCACCGCCATCTTTATTGGAGAGCAGGGTTTGAGCCCGCTGCACCTTGGTCAGAGCCTCGGCCAGCATTGCGCGCCCCTTCGGCTCCCGCTTGATGCGCCATTGGATCAAGCGTTCCAGCGCCTGCGGATTTAAACCTTTGAGCCTGCGCTCCTGGGCGCGTTGCCCCGCCATGTTGCCGGAGTGTAGCTGAAAGACCACGCTGCCCTGGCCCGCTCCAGCTTCAATTCCAACCTCAGCCTCAAACCGCACGACATGGGGCGGCAGTTTAAAGCTTATCTCAGAGGGGGCATGCGCCCAGAAGCAGAATTTGTAGGCTTTGCTGCCAATCTTCGGTTCTTTTGCCAGTCCGTGATTCACTCGCAAATCACCCCAGCCGACCGCCACATCGACGGGTTTGATAGTAGTCAGATCAACCACAGTGCCATCTTCCAGGATGAGCCGCGGGTTGCACCACACTGCTCGGTCATAATCATAGGTGTCAGGACCGATCGTTGCAACCAGCGACAGCTCCATGACACCTTTGAGATCAGCACTCAGCGCCACACTCTCCTCGCCGCCACGCATCAGCTTGCTAGCCGCCAGCTCTTTGGCCTGCGCACAGCAGGTCAATGCCAGGGCGATGATTGTCAAAGCTTCTCTGATGTTCATTTGTCTCTCCCCTTTTATAACGCTATGAACCACTATTACTCGTTTTCGCGTTTTTACGCACATTTTTCACCTCAAAATGCAAAAACCTCTGTGAGAGATAATTTATCACGTAAATCCTGCTGCCATCTCCGCTCCTGTTTACAGGACACTCTCTGAGATAGTTGCTGCACATGCCATCGTAAGGCGTCCGACTCTTTCAAAATCCTTTAAACACAATCTTTCTTCCGGCCCGGTTACCGTAATAGCTGCAATCGGCGCACCCTGCCGGTTGAAGATCGGTGCCGCCACACAATGCACGCCATGCAGAGCCTCGGCACAGTCGCTCCCGTAACCGCGTTTTTTTGTCGCTGCCAGCTCCTTACGAAAAGCCGTTTCAGAGATGATTGTATTGTCGGTAAAACGTTTGTAAACAATATTCTTCAGAATAGGCTCAAGCTCATCGTCCGTTAGGTTAGCCAGAATCGCTTTTGTTGATGCGGAGGTATACAGAGTTTGACGGGTTCCTGGGTCGCATACAAAGCGGAAGGGGTGAACGCCGGGAATCTGCTCCAGGACGATACCTTCGTGTTGGTCCAGAATACTGATTACAACCGTTTCTTTGACTTGATCGCGGAGTTTACGCATGGGTGGCAGGGCTTTTTCAATTAAGCTGCCATCCTGCGCACTTGAGTAAACCAGCGTACCCACCCTACGGGTAAGCTTGTAGTTCAGCTCAGCTTCATTGCGCAAAACATATCCTCTGGCGCAGAGGGTGTTCAGCATCCGATAAGTTGTATTTTTAGGGATCTTGAGATCACGGGCAATTTGACTGAGTGTAATGCCCTCAGGTCTTTGACTCAGGTATTCAAGGAGATCGAGTGTGCGCTCCAGAATAGGAACGCCGGTTTTTATACGCGTCTTTTTTAATTTCACCGCAACCATGAAAATCGCCTTCGCTGTTTTTTCCGCTTACGCGGCTAAAAAATGTATTGTTCTTTCCTCAAATTGTTTACTGGGCCTGCAGCACACTTGCGTTTGCCGCGCGACTTTCACTCTTCCTCAAAATTGGAGGGTGTAGGGTTGGCGTCACTTTTCCACTCTGCACCCGGCCCTGATCTATTCCCTATTTGGAATAAAGCACCACTATTAGAACACGCCGGCTAGAAAAAGTAAACTATGAAATACGCAAAAAAGGCGAAAAATTACGACAGACAACTTTTTGGCAAGAACAATTAATTGTTTTTCTAGTCGCCTAAGCGACTATGTCCACAATTCAGCTTGTTTATTCAGTTTTTCATTTACATCTTCGATCAAAGATGGTTTGACCAGCACAAACAGGATATCATGTGCTTTGATCTTGGTATTTCCCTTGGGCAGGATTATTTGCTTCTTGCGCATGATCGCACTGATTAAGACCTCTTTGCCCAGATTTATCTCTGAGAGTGTGCGATTGATGCAAGGTGCCCCATCTTCTATCAGCAGCTCAAACATATCCAATTCACAGGCCTGCATTGAGTGCAATTCAACTGAGTGAGGGGAGTCCGGCTTTTTCCGCTCGGTAAACTTTAATAATTTTGCCAGCGGCCCCAGGGTTGTGCCTTGAACAACGCAAGAGAGAAAAACCGCGAAGAAAATGGTGTTAAAGATAAAGCCATCGCCGTCCATGGCGCTGGCAGCGGGATACGTGGCCAGCACAATCGGGACTGCACCCTTCACCCCGCCCCAGCTCAAGAAAAGCTTCTCTTTGAATGAATATTTCGATGCCATCGTCGCTATCATGACAGCCAACGGGCGGGCGACAAACATCATGATACCCACAATGATCAACGACCCTTTCCAAATATCGCCGAACCTGCTGGGCGACGACAATAAGCCCAACATGATAAACAAGCCGATATTGAAGATGGTCGAGATGCTCTCAAGGAAACTGCTCACACTGCGCTTGGCGGGAAAATTGCTGTTGCCGAGCCAATACCCCATGAAAAACACCGCGATGATCCCATTGGCGCCCAATAAATCAGAGACCCCATACGCAAAGAGAATGCAGCCAATGATCAGCACACTGTAGTTCCCGCGGCTGTCTGACTTGAGTTGATTAAAGAGGAAAATTGTTATCTTATACCATATAAACCCGATGAGAATGCCGCCGGTGAACTGCCAGATCAACAACAGTATGGCAATCAGCGGAGAGGTAAAAGCACCCATGGCAACTTGAATAAAGGTAATGGTCAGAAGAATGGCCATGGGGTCATTGGCCGCTGATTCAACGTTCAGGGTTGTGGCCAACTTGTTTTTAATCGGGCTGGCCTTGGTGATCATAAAGACCGCCGCAGCGTCAGTAGAAGAGATGATTGAGGCAATAATAAAGGAGTAGATGATGTCGAATTTGAAAACAACATGGATCAACAAGCCCAAAATTGCGGCTGTCAGAACTACCCCGAAGGTCGCCAAGGAGAGTGATGTTCCCGCCACACTTTTAAAACTCTCGCGCGTGACACAATAGCCGCCCTCAAAAATGATAAGAATCAGCAAGACATCGGCGATATGCTTGGTCAACAGAGCATCATTAAAGTCAAACCAGCACAGCCCATCGCTGCCAACGCCGATCCCGATCAGAATAAATCCAATCAAAAGTGGCAGGCCGATCTTGTTGCTGAGCTTGGTTGACAGCATCGCCAGAATGATCAAAAAAGAGATGAGCAAGAGCATTGGGCCTCCAACTAACCGCGTGCGTTCTGTCGGCGCTGCTGGCGGGTGGAGACAACCTGCGCATCCTCGATGTCAGCATCTTTCTTGGGTCGGCTGCTACGGCGTATGAGCAGCATCTGCGTGATCGAAAGCGCTTGGCTGACAGTCCAGTAGAGTGAGAGAGCGGCTGGAAAGCTGTAGAACATAAAGAGCATCATGATCGGCATCATGATCATCATCATCTTCTGCTGCTGGGGATCGCCGGCTGAGGGCGTCAGATAGCTCTGCAGCGCCATGGTGCCGGACATCAGGAACGGCAGGATATTCAAAGAGCCGACCACAGGCACCATGCCTGCAAAGAGATTCTCAGGCTCGCTCAAATCTGAAATCCACAGGAAAGGGGCGTACCGTAGCTCCACCGAGCTGCGCAGCACCGTGAAAAGCGCAATAAAGACCGGGATCTGAATCAGCATGGGCAGGCAGCTCGACATGGGATTGACCTTGTTCTTCTTGTAGATGGCCCAGGTCTCCTTCTGCAGCTTCTGCGGATTATCCTTGTGCAGTGCCTGCAGGGCCTTCAGCTCGGGCTGAATCTCCTGCATCTTGCGCATGCTAACCGTGCTTTTGTGGGTTAAGGGCCAAAAGATGATGCGCACCAGAATGGTCAGCAGGATAACCGCGATCCCGTAGTTGGGAATCAGCCTGTGAAAAAAATTCAGGGTGGTGACCAGCGGTTTGCAGACAATCTTGAAAAACCCGAACTCCATGATCATATCCATGCGATTGCCCATCTGCTTGAGCAGCGCGAGCTTCTTAGGTCCAACATACATGGTGTAATCCCGGGTAAAACTCTCGCCTGGAGCAAGCGCCTGACCAGGAAAGCACATCTTGGCAGTCAAGCACTTTAGCGCGTATCGATCCTGTGCCAGATCACGCTCAAGTGAGGCCTCATAGCCGCAGTTGTCCACGGATGAGCTGAGGGTAGAGACAAAAAACCGCGATTTGACGGCCACCCATTGCTGGTCGCCTGGCATCGGCACTGACAAGCGATCAGGCATCCCCACAACGGATTTAGATCCGCCGCAGCCAAAACCTCCAGCACCCCCGATATAACCTTTGGTAGCCTTGTTACGAGCCCAATAGAGTACATCGGCTTTCTCGCCTGCCGGCAAACTATCGATTGAGACAATATCGTTCTTGGATGAGCCGCGGTACATGGCCCCCATGCCAACGCTGTTGGTGCCTATGCTCAGAGCAGAGGGGCTCACATTTTTAAAGGTATCCGTAACCTTAACCTGATAATCATCGAGCAGCTGCACACTGCGCTCAACCTGTACCCCCTCACGCGAAATACTCTTAAGCAAGAGGGTGCGCGGATCAGCGCCTTGCACCATTTGATAAACAGCATTGCGGGGCAAGCCCTTAATCCCCTCCAGCTCCAGGCCGGGAAAACGGGAAAAGTCCAGCACCACCTGAGGGTTGTCAGCGCCCGGCGGACCTGGCAGGGCGTTGTATTTTTTCAGGACCACATTTTTTATCACGCCGCCATAGGAGGAGAACGCCAGCTCCAGATCATCGCTTCCAACCAGCACCACCCGCTCGGGGGTGTCCGGGATATAAGCTGCAACCGGCTCGGTGGCGGTGGATGGCGCCGCTGCCAGGGCCGCTGGTGTGCGCTCGGCGACAGTCGCGCTCTCGTTGGTCGCGCCAGCGGTTGTGAGCCTCTCCTGCGCCTGGTTCAACCTTGCCTCTTCAGCGTGTTTCGCCGCGGTTTTACTGGTATACATCACCCAGCCAATCAGCAGCATGCCCATCAGAGCCGCAATCACCATTTCCTGTTTATTCATACTTAAATCCTTTAAAAATCGTCACTTGCGCATTCGCGCACTAACGCACTCGCGCACTTCTTAACCCTTTTGTCCGGCACCGGGTCAAAGCCTGAGGGACCAAAAGGGCGGCAGCGCAGGATCCGTTTACATCCCAGCCAGCTACCCCTAAAAACGCCGTGAAGCCGCAGGGCATCAATAAAATACTGGGAACAGGAGGGCTCGAAACGGCAGCAGTGTCCGATGTGCGGTGAGATAACAATCTGGTAACCGCGAATTAAAGTTGTTATCACAGCGCGTGTCAGCCAGCTGAGGAACGCAATCATCACATCACCCGCTCTGTTCTTGCCAAATCCCTGCCCGGCGGCAAGTTTTTTCGAAATCCCTGCTCACCTCCGCACAGCTTTTGCCAGCCATGTTGCGGCGGGCGGAGATAATCAAATCAACATCCGCGACGATATTACCGCGGTTAAGGCGGAAAGCCTCACGCATCAGCCGTTTTGCCCGGTTGCGGTCAACTGCTCTGCGAAAATTCTTTTTAGAAACAACAACGCCGGCCCTGCGACCGGCGTTTGTTGCGCTCCTGACCCATATTGAAAGCGTAACACCATGCCAGGGGCGGCTATGATTAAAAACCGCCCTGTAGTCGGAGGCTTCGAGTCGGCGCATCCTGAACAATCTGGTTTTGCTCTCTGAAATACGGATATCCTAACGGCTGGTGTTGTGTGGCATCATACGCGCGATGTCGTCAGGTTTATGCGACCTTTACGACGGCGGGCATTAATAATGGCACGCCCACTTTTGGTGGCCATGCGGGCGCGAAATCCAATTTTGCGGGCGCGCTTCAAATTTGAGGGTTGCCATGTCATTTTCATTTAATTAATCTCCTAGTTCTTCCTATAAATACGGCCTATAAAAATATCATAACTACCGCCGAGGGTCAACGGGTAAAAACGCAAAACAGCGAAAAAAACGCGGCTTGACCCCCACTTACGTTTGTGATAAATTTCCACTATCACAAGGACGCACCAGTAAGCTCAGTTAGTTGCTGAGGACTATTTGCAGGGTGCTCTCAATTTTAACTACCTAGGGGCCCATGGGTCGCTACTGAAAGAGATCAATATGAAACTGTTCACACTAATGGCAGCTCTAACCCTTTGTTTTAGCCTTACCAGCCATGGCTTGCCAGTTGAAACAGGCGCAACCCCTGGTCAATGGACCATGGATTTTGATGCGGCCCGCAAGGTTGCCAATGAGAAAAAACTCCCAATCCTCATTAATTTCACTGGTTCTGACTGGTGCGTCTGGTGTCAGCATATGGAGAAGGAGGTTTTCTCCAAAAAAGAGTGGCAGGATTACGCCGCCGACTCCCTCCTGATGGTTTGGATTGATTTTCCACAGGACAAAAAGCTGGTGCCGGAGAAATTTGTCGCGCGCAACGAGCAATTAGCTGAATTTTTTGAAATTGAGGCCTACCCATCCTACATCATACTGGATGATGATGGCAAAACACAGCTCGGCGAGTTGGAGGCTGAAAAGGAGATCACCCCCTCCCTTTTCATTGTTAAGCTCAAAGCTGTGCTAATGGAGCGAGCCAGCGCAGTGGAGGCCCTGATCGAAACTATGCCGGCGCAAGAGGGGGCGGCGTTTAAAAAGGCCTGCGCCGAGCGTGCGGCTGCGCGGAAAGAGCTGCAGCAGACCCAAAACCGCCAAAACCAGCTCGCAGCGCAACTCGTCGCCCTTGAAGCCGCCATAACCACTCTGCGCACCAATGCCTTGGCAGCCGAACTACCCCCAGCACAAGCTGCAAAATACAAGGAAATCCAAACAGCGCTGACCGCAGCCAAGAGCGATCTGGCGCAGTGGGTCGCCACAAACCCAGCGCAAACACCGGAAAACAACGCGGCCTACGCTACGATGAACAAGAAGATCTCCGACCTTGAGGAACAGCTCTCAAAGATACTGTACGCGCAGTAATCATGACCTTAAACACCACACCGCGTGGCGAACGCACCCACATCGCTTTATTCGGCTGCCGCAATGTCGGCAAATCCTCGCTGATCAATGCCCTGACTGGCCAGCAGGTCTCGATTGTCTCAGCAATCAAAGGCACTACCACCGACCCTGTTTATAAGGCAATGGAGCTGCTGCCACTCGGTCCTATCACCATCATCGACACCCCTGGCCTGGATGATAGCGGCGAGCTGGGGTCGTTGCGCGTCGAGCGCACTCAGGCGGTCATCAACAGGGCCGACATCGCGCTGCTGGTGGTGGATGCCCGGAACACGTTCGGCCAATTTGAAGCGCAGCTGGTGGCGCAGATCAAGGAGCGAGGCATCCCCCTGCTGATTGCGATCAATAAAACCGATCTGGTTCAACCAACTGCTGAGATTTTAGCCCAGGTAGCTGAATGGAGCGGCAGTGACCCCTATCTTGTTTCCTCCACAACCATGGATGGCATCGAAACGCTCAAGCTGGCGCTAGCTGAGTGTGTGCCGGAGGTAAACGAGCAGCTGCGGATTGTAGGTGACCTGATCGCCCCCTGTGATCTGGTTGTGCTGGTCACTCCAATCGACAAGGCCGCTCCCAAGGGGCGGCTGATTCTCCCACAGCAGCAGACTATCCGCGACATACTCGAGAGAGGTGCGATTGCGGTTGTCACCCAGGACTCTGAGCTGCGTGCAACCCTGGCTAAACTGGGAACCAAGCCCAGGTTGATCATCACCGACTCGCAGGTTTTCGCCAAGGTATCGGCTGACACGCCGCCGGATATTCCGCTGACATCTTTCTCGATTCTCTTTGCCCGTTACAAAGGCGACCTGGAATCTTTAGTGCGCGGCGCGGTTTCAGTTGAAAAACTGGTGGATGGTTCAAGGGTCTTAATCTCCGAGGGGTGCACCCACCACCGCCAGTCCGATGATATTGGAACAGTTAAAATTCCGCGTTGGATCCAGCAGCACACCGGTAAAATACTAATCTTTGAGCACACCTGCGGGATGCAGTATCCCCAAGATCTCGCCACCTTTGACCTGATCGTCCACTGCGGCGGCTGCATGCTCAACCAGCGTGAGATGCTCTACCGGATTGAGCAGGCGCAGAGAGCCGGCATACCGATTGTCAACTACGGGGTGCTGATAGCGTACCTGCAAGGGATACTGCCTCGCTGCCTGGAGCCCATTCCCGGAGCAATGCGTTACCTGAATGAACCAACGTAGCCCTGTATAGACTACTGTCATCCGTTTTCGTGTTATTCATAGTTATAAATAGTCTGAGCGCACCTTTAGCGTGTATTTCGAACAGGGGCGCGGCCATAATTAGAATTGCGTCTGGCTTGACAAGGTGTGAGACAAGACGCAAAGCAAGGAAGTCGTTCGCTATGCGGGCGACTGCGAACGGCACGTGAATGACCAGGACCCGCAAAAAACGTAGCTCCGATTTCCAATCGGAGATGTCCGGTTGGAAACCGGAACTACAGACGGTCGGCTTCGCCTTTGGTTGACGATGGCGGCGACGATGCTGGTTGACGAGCCCCCTCATGTTCGCAATCGTCCACCAACATCGTCGCTGCCATCGTCAACCGATGTCGCTGGCAGAGCGGCTGTTATACGGCGCTCTCAACGTACCTTGCCTGCTGCCTTGCGCTTCTCCATGATCTGCTCGGCCAGTTCAAAGGGCACGCCTTCATAGCGCTCGAAGACCATTGAGAATGAGCCGCGGCCCTGAGTCATGGTACGGATGGAATTCGAGTATCCAAACATCTCGCCCAGCGGCACAAATCCGCGCACCAGCTTGGTGCCGTACTTGTCATCCATGCCGTCAACACGTCCGCGGCGCTGACAGATCGAGCCAGTCGCAGCACCCATATAGTCCTCGGGAACAGCGACCTCAACCGCCATCACCGGCTCCAGAATCTGCGGATTGGCCTTCAGGAAAAGTGATTTAAAGCACTGACGCGCAGCCTCGATAAAGGCGAACTCACTGGAGTCAACCTCATGATAAGAGCCGTCAAAGACCGTGACCTTGACATCCACCACTGGATATCCGCCGCAAGGGCCTGCGTGCATGGCTTTGATCACGCCCTTTTCAACCGCGGAGATATACTCGACTGGAATTACACCGCCCTTAACCTCATTGACAAAGGTAAAGCCGCGTCCAGGATCCTGCGGCTCCAGCTTCAAGGAGACATTGGCGAACTGACCGCGTCCGCCTGTCTGCTTGGAGTGCTTGTAGGCACCCTCAACCGTGTGGCGCAGGGTTTCGCGATAAGCGACCTCGGGACGGCCAACCTCGGCCGCCACAGCAAACTCGCGCTTCAGGCGGTCAACAATAATCTCCAAGTGCAGTTCACCCATCCCGGAGATAATGGTTTCGCTGGTCTCAGGATCGTAGTTGACCACAAAGGTTGGATCCTCCTGTGCCAAAGCGTGCAATGCCAGGCCGAGCTTCTCGTTATCATGGCGAGAGCTGGGGCGAATCGCGATTGAAATCACCGGCGCGGGGAACTCAATCGCCTCCAGCACAATCGGGTGCTCCAGGGAGCAAAATGTGTCACCAGTTCGGGTTTTAGGGACACCCACAACCGCCACAATGTCACCGGCGTGCGCGACTTCAAGCGCTTCCTGATGGTTGGCATGCATGCGGAACAACCGGCCGAAGCGACCCTTCTCACCCATGCTGCTGTTGAGAACAGTATCTCCGACATTGATGGTTCCAGAGTAGATGCGTATAAACACAATCTTGCCCATGTGCTTGTCAGTCAGAATTTTGAACGCCAGGGCGGAGAACGGGGCATCATCCTTGGGTTCGCGGATCATATCCGGATTATCCGACGAACGGATGGTGCCCACATCCAGCGGCGAGGGCATATAATCAATAACAGCATTCAGCAGCGGCTGAACACCCTTGTTCTTAAAGGCGGTTCCGCAGTAGGTGGGCACGAGATTGCGGCTGATGGTTCCAATCCGTAAACCTTTTTTAATCTCCGGGATGCTCAGCTCTCCGGTCTCAAAATATTTCTCCAGCAGCGCCTCATCCTGCTCAGCGGCTTTTTCAACCATCTCCGCGCGCATCTCTTCGCACTGTTCCTGCAACTCGGCGGGGATATCTTCGTCCAGCACTGTCATGCCATGCGACGCTTCATCAAAGATCAAAGCCCGCATGGTCATCAGATCAACCACACCGACAAAAGTCTCGCCCGCGCCGATCGGGCAGACCATTGACACCGGGTTGCCGTTCAGTGTTTCGCGGATCTCTTTGACCACTGTGAAAAAGTTAGCCCCAACACGGTCCATTTTATTAACCATGCAAAGCTTCGGCACTTCATATTTTTCGCTCTGACGCCACACCTGTTCAGATTGTGGCTGTACCCCGCCGACGGCGCAGAAGAGTGCGACAGCTCCATCGAGCACACGCAGCGAGCGTTCAACCTCAGCGGTAAAGTCAACATGGCCGGGAGTATCGATCAAACTGATCTGGTACCCATTCCAGGAGACTGCGGTTGCGGCGGAGCTGATGGTTATGCCACGCTCCTGCTCCTGTGCCATGTAGTCCATGGTGGCACTGCCTTCGTGTGTTTCACCGATCTTATAGCTCTTGCCTGAATAAAATAAAATGCGCTCACTGCAAGTGGTTTTACCCGCATCAATATGCGCCATGATGCCGATATTACGAATCTTCTCTAACGGGATGGGTCTTGGCATGATCTTAGGCTCCTTGTTGCCTTAATATTAGTAACCGGGAAACACTATTGTTTCGCCCGGCCGTTGACTGCACTCATCAAACACAGCACTCCTTACATTGAGCAGCTTGCATATTTATTCTGCTCACACAGTCAATAAGCCGCTCAACTTACACCTCTTCTAAAAAGGGAGCGTATATCTTGGACTTTTTCGTTTAGCAAAACAAGTACAAAATCACAAAATATCGCAATAAATATAAGTCTTTTGTTTTAGGCTGGTCGGCGCCGCTGGTTTGAGCCGATTTTTGTTGCGACCACTGAGTGGTCGCAACAAAGAGATTAAAAGGGCGATGCGCCGGATGGCCGCCGGTTTAGGCCCTTACCAAAGGGCAAGACAAACTCTTTTGGTTGCCTGGCTTGTGCGTAGCACGCAGACAGGCGGCGACTAGCTGCTTTAGATGTACTGGTTGATCAGAGACTCGTAAAGCTCCTGTTGCCCGCTGATTACCTGTGGCTCGCCATTGGCGGCACCGATGGCGGCAAGCTCTTCCAAGCTCAGCGTACCGGCCGCGAAATCCGCCCCGCGGCCGCTGTCAAAGGATGCGTAGCGCTCAGCACGCATCCGCTTGTAGGCTGAGTTGGTCAAGATTTTATCCGCCGCCAGCAGGGCGCGGGCAAAGATGTCCATGCCGGCAATATGGGCGATAAAGATGTCTTCCAGGTCGGTGGAGTTGCGACGGATCTTGGCATCAAAGTTGGTGCCGCCGCCCTGCAGGCCGCCAGCCTCAAGAATCACCAGCATGGCCTCCACGGTCTCACTCAGATTGATTGGGAACTGATCAGTGTCCCAGCCGTTCTGATAGTCGCCGCGGTTGGCATCAATGCTGCCCAGCATCCCGGCGTCGGCGGCCACCTGCAGCTCATGCTGGAAGGTGTGCTGCGCCAGTGTGGCGTGGTTGACCTCGACATTGAGTTTAAAATCTTTCTCCAAGCCGTGTTCTTTCAGGAAGCCGATCACGGTTGCGCAGTCAAAGTCATACTGGTGTTTGCTGGGCTCCATGGGCTTGGGCTCAATAAAGAAGCTGCCTTTAAACCCATTGGCACGCGCGTAATCGCGGGCCATGGTCAAAAAACGCGCAAAATTACTGAGTTCTTTTTTCATATCTGTATTCAGCAGACTCATGTAGCCCTCGCGACCGCCCCAGAAAACATAGTTCTCGCCGCCAAGTTCGATTGTCGCGTCCAGCGCGTTCTTCAACTGGGCGCCGGCACAGGCCACGGTTGCGAAATCAGGGTTGGTGGCCGCGCCATTCATATAGCGCGGATGGCTGAAGAGGTTGGCCGTGCCCCACAGAAGTTTAACGCCAGAGGCTGCCTGCTTCTCTTTGGCATAGGCGACAATGCGCTCCAGCCGCGCGGTTGACTCGGCAAAGGTCGCGCCCTCTTCCACCAGATCATAGTCGTGGAAGCAATAGAAGGGAGCCCCGAGCTTGGTGATAAATT
This sequence comes from Kiritimatiellia bacterium, assembly GCA_028686345.1. Classification (GTDB taxonomy): domain Bacteria; phylum Verrucomicrobiota; class Kiritimatiellia; order RFP12; family UBA1067; genus M55B167. The sequence goes on along the minus strand of JAQUCE010000002.1, from coordinate 5,537 downwards.
CAAAGGCCGCATCCATCTTGTTTTTGGCGCGCGTGTCGGCATCCACGCCCTGCAGCCAGGGGAAAAAGTGGGTTTGGCCACCAAAGGGATCACCGCCGGTTCCACAGAAGGTATGCCAGTAGGCAACCGCGAAACGCATGTGCTGTTTCATTGTTTTGCCAGCCACAACCGCATTCTCATCATACCATTTAAAGGCCAAAGGGTTATCACTGCCAACCCCTTCATAGGCAACCTTGGAAACTTGAGGAAAGTATACTTTATTCCCGGTAACTACGCTCATGATTATCTCCTTATGAATTTCATAAAATTTTGCAATCCGAAAGATCTTATTCGTGAGAAAACAAAATATCGTTTTAAGCGTTGGATTGCAATGTTAAATGCGACAAACCTCATTATGCTTGACAGCTTTCCATCTCTTCTCCGAATATTTCCTGAACACTTTGGCCTTCATACGGCGCTCGAGTTTACTTGATCCGTTAATGACCGCCTTCAGTTTTTATTATTCTTCATTTGACAGACGTGTGCAAATTGACAGAGGCTCTTTGATATAGTATAATTTCACGCCAAAAGATGAAACGTCGTTTGCAACGGTTTTTTGTCCTCAAACTCGGTTTATAATTAATGCCACTTGCAATTGGTAAGGACTCAAAATGTCATCGAAACTTCATGAATTAGCTGTTGAACTTAACAACATCCTTGCGTCTCACAACTCCCCTGTCGCATCCATGCTCTCAGAGAGAGGCAAGCGGGCGTATTTTCCGTCGCGCGGAATTTTGGGCCAAAGCGCGGAAGCTAAAGATGCCGCGATTAACGCTACAATCGGAACCGCCTTTGAAAACAATGGCACTCCTTTGACTCTGGAGTGTCTTGCCGCCAAGGTGGGACTCAACACCAGTGCCTTCCTATACACCCCCAGCTACGGGTTGCCACCATTGCGCACGAAATGGCGCGAGATGATGATTCAGAAAAATCCGAACCTCAACGGCCAATCATTCAGCATGCCGGTGGTTACCAACGCCTTGACGCATGGGCTGAGCATATCTTCGTTTCTCTTTGTGGATCAAGACGAAACAGTGATTCTGACTGATCTCTACTGGGACAACTATGACCTGCTCATGCATGAGTGCCACGGCGCAAACCTGACCACCTTTCCCATGTTTAAGGAGGGCGTTTACAATGCGGAGGGGCTTGAGGAAAAACTCATGACCGCAGGGGAAAAGAAAATTGTCCTGCTTAACTTCCCTAACAACCCGACCGGCTACTCGGCGACCAGTGAGGATGCGGAGAAAATCTATGCCGCCATTCTCCGCGCTGCAGAGGCTGGCAAGAAGATCGTTGTGATCATTGATGATGCCTACTTCGGCTTGGTCTACGAAGAGTGTGTGCACGGCGAGTCACTCTTTGCTGATCTGGCTAACTGCCATAAAAATGTCTTAGCCGTTAAACTGGATGGGCCGACCAAAGAGGACTATGTCTGGGGCTTCCGCATTGGATTCATCACCTTTGGTTGCAAGGCTTGCACGGGGGAGCACTACAAAGCGCTTGAGGCCAAGGCCGCCGGGGTGGTGCGGGCCACGATCTCCAACACCTCCAGCCTGGCCCAGCACTTCCTGCTGCACGCTTACGAACTTCCTGAGTACGCGGAACAGAAAATCAACAAATTCCTGACTCTGAAAGAGCGCTATAACCGTATTCAGAGCATCTTTTTAGAACATCCGGAGTATGCGGACTCCTTTACGCCCATGCCCTTTAACTCCGGTTACTTCATGTGCGTCAAGCCGGTCAACGCCAACCCCGAGAAGCTGCGAAAACTGCTGCTTGAAAAATACAGCACGGGCGTAATCGTTGTCGCCGGCCTACTGCGGATCGCCTTCTCCTCCGTGCCGCTGGGAAAGCTGGATCAGCTCTTTGCCAACCTGCATAGCGCGGTTCAAGAGATGCAATGAAATCTTACACTGTCAACCAAATCAAAGCGTGCGACTTGGGCGGAGTGGATTTTTCTAAAGCAGAGGCTGGCTCAGTCGCCGAGGTGCGGGTGGAATCCTCTGACCACCACCCCGCTGTCAACTTCGCGCTGTTGCACGACACCCGTAACCTTTACCTGCGGTTCGATGTGGCTGATTGCTATGTGAAAGTCGTTCACTCGGGTTTCCACTCACCTGTTTATCGGGACAGCTGCGTTGAGTTTTTTGTACGCCCGCGCGCTGATCGCGGCTATTTCAACTTTGAGGTCAACGCTGGCGGAGCTCTGTTGCTATCGTATGTCGAAGATTGGAGACGTACTGCCACGGGTCTCAAAAAAGCCACCTCGCTGACGGATGAACTATGCCGCAGGATTGAGATCATCTCCTCGCTCCCGCACATCGTGGATCCGGAGATAACCACACCTACAAATTGGGATCTGTCCTTGAAAATACCGCTGTGCGTGTTGGAGGCCCACGCTGGAGAGCTTGGCAGCCTAGCTGGTAAAACCTGGAGCGGCAATTTTTATAAGTGCGCTGATGGAACCTCCCATCCGCACTGGATCAGCTGGTCGCCAGTGGAAGAGCTGAACTTCCACGCGCCGGAGTGCTTTGGCGAACTGCGGTTTGAGGGTTAGGGGTTAGGGGTTGGGGAGCTGCCTGCTTCCGGCAGTGCGCTTTCAGGCCCCTTTTTTTACACTCTTGTTTGCAACCACTGAGTGGTTGCAAAAAGGTCGCACTCTCACACGCCCTCACTCCCAGCACCCGCCCTCACTCCCAGCACCTGCCACCACTAGCCGAACATTGCCAGGGCATTGCGGGTGGTAACCCTGCTGATCTGCGCCAGCGTGGTGCAGCGCACCTCGGCCAGACACTCCGCCACAATTTTCACAAACGCCGGCTCATTGCGTTTACCGCGCAGAGGCACTGGTGCCAGAAAGGGCGAGTCAGTCTCAATCATCAGCCGATCATCCGGCACAAACGCAGCACTCTCGCGTAGCATGTCCGCACTCTTAAAGGTCACGATCCCGCTGAAACTGATTGCAAAATTGCGATCAAGCAGCTCCCTGGCAAACTCTTTATTCCCGGTAAAGCAGTGAATCACTCCGCGCAGCCCCTTCCCTGACCAGGGTGTCTGATCCAGCACCCGCAAGGTTGCCGCCTCCGCCTCACGGGTATGAACAACCACCGGCTTGCTCCACTCATGGGCCAAGCGCAGCTGCGCGGCGAAAAGCTCGCACTGCGCCTCAGCACTGTCGGCCTCATAGTGAAAGTCCAAGCCTGTCTCGCCCACCGCCGCCACAGGGGTCATGGCATGCACTCTGCGCAGTGTCTCGACTAACACCGCAACATCCGCGCCTTGCGCCTGGCTGCGGTCAAAGCCTAGTGCCAGCCTGACATGCCCGCTGCACGCCTCGGCCACGGCCAGGGCGGCGGCGTTCAAGTCCTGACTGCCGCCAACAGCCACTAGCCGGATCACGCCCGCCTCCAACGCACGCTGCATCACCACTGCGCTCTCGCCTGGATTCAAACTGAAATGCGCATGGGTGTCGTAAAATTCATTTGTGTCGTGCATTAGAGTAAAGGTTGAAAGATTAAAGATTAAAGATTAAATAAAGAAGTTTGATTACTCGATCACTTGGCCGCAGTTTCGTGCCTGTAAATCGGGGTCGGGGTCGGGGTCGAAAGGCGCACGGAAATGATCTCCGACCTCGGGTTTTTCGCTTGCCGGTTGCTTCGCAGTTCAGGCTGCAAGCTTTTTTTGACCCGGTGACCCGGTGACCCGGTGACCCGGTGACCCGGTGACCGGGTGGCATTGCTTATTGAATTCCGTGCAAAAGCTGTTTTAGCTACTGTGCGCTGCGGATGATCGCGGCCACCTCCTCGGCGCCTATGTCGCCATATTCACCGAGTTTGGCGCCGCGTTTGGCAAGGTTAGCAGCGGCTTTTGTTGCTGCCTCCTCAACGTTAACCCCATAGGAGGTCAGCGAGGTTGAAACTCCCACAGCCTCAAAAAACTCCTTCATCTTCTGGATGGCCTGCTCCGCCTTCTCGCGCTGAGTGCCGGTGGTCACACCCCAGATACGTTCCGCACACTGCGCCAGCCGTCCCTGCTTGCGTTGGATCTGATGTTGATAGAGCAGCGGCATAATCACTGCTAAAGTCTGAGCATGATCAAGTCCATAGAGAATTGTCAGCTCATGTCCGATCATATGCGTGCTCCAGTCCTGAGCTTCCACGCCGCAGCCCAACAAATTGTTGAGGGCCGCTGTGGCGCACCACATCAGGTTGGCCCGCACCGCATAGTTTTCCGGGTCAGCCAGCACCTTGGGCCCCTCTTCAAGCAGCGTCAGCAGAATCGCCTCGGCCTGTCGTGCCTGCAAGGGTGTGTTATCTGCCCGGCAGACATACTGCTCCATCACATGCACAAACGGGTCGACAATCCCGTTCTTAACCTGACGCAGTGGCAGCGAAAAGGTTGTTTCAGGGTCAAGGATCGAAAACAGGGGGAAAACGTGCCCTGAGGAAAACGCCAGCTTCTCACCGGTGTCATCGCGCGAGACAACCGAGACACAGTTCATCTCTGAGCCGGTCGCCGGCAGCGTCAGCACGCATCCGAGCGGCAGAGCGGCGGTCACAGGCACCTTGCCTTCCATGACCTGCCAGGGGTCGCCATCCTCAAAGCGGGCTGCCACCGCAATAAACTTTGCGCCGTCGAGGACCGAGCCGCCACCCACAGCCAGAATAAAATTAACACCTGCCGCCTTGATCTTCGCAGCTGCCTCCATGCAGGTTGCGTAACGCGGATTGGCCTCAATCCCGCCGAATTCAACCACTTCAAAGCCTTGGAGAGCGGCGCAGACCTGCTCATAAACGCCGTTTTTCTTGATTGATCCGCCGCCATACGCCAGCATCACCTTTGAGCCTGCGGGAACCAGGTGCGCCAGCTTAGCAATCATGCCTTTGCCAAAAACGATTTTAACGGGATTGTGATATGTGAAATTTATCATAAAAGAGCTCCTTGTTTTACTAATTAGAGAACGAATGTCTTGGCTGATAATACCAAATTCATCGTAGCTGCGAAACACATATAATAAATTGCACCTTTGCCGCAATTCAGCTTGCAGGCCCCAGGTTTCAGAAGTCTGATCACTGGACATAGGGGGTCAAAATGGTTGCACTTTAATTTTTGAAACCACAAGGAACACATAGCTCACAAAGATTACCATGTTGTTTTTAGGTAAAAATGTTGAGGTAAAAAATGGGGAAACCCTGGAAACGCCGAGCTCCGGCGCGGCTCTTTGTGCTCTTTGTACTACTATCATTCATATTCTTGTTTTTTTGCACGTTATTTATCTCTCACAGAGACACAGAGTTTTTTGCCCGCGAAACGAAGCGTAGCGTAGTAGGGCATCATCGAAGATGAGGCAAGGAGCAAAGCGACTGGCAATCTCCGCGAAAGGATAAGGGTATTTCATCCCCGCCACTTGTCCCGGCGTAGTTCCGCTTGCGGGACGAAGACGGATGCGCGGGGTCGCTAATCGCTTGAAATACCCTTATCACAAGATCACTTTT